>CAZDXJ010000054.1:0-16009 GCA_964509475.1 uncultured Methylococcaceae bacterium
ATAAATAAGAAACAATAAAACCCCTAGCATAAAATCATGCCAACATTGATATTTTGTATAAAATTTAAATAGTTAAGGCATGGTATACATTTTGCAATGAACACTATTTCTTAAAAAGAGCATATGCCTGCACGGGAAAAACATGAAAAAATCAAAACGAATCAATAACTTAAATTCACAACAGGGTTAGCCGTTCAAATGAGGGCAGTTTATCGGCTTGCACGTACAAATGCTGATGATGATATAAACCCCACAACCAAATAGGTGTACCGGATTATCTGTTGATGGGGATTACTTACCATCTTGTGTTAATGGGGGCATATTTGGGGGCATCAATTAAAAATAATAAATAAAAATACATATAAAACAGTAAGATATACGTTTGCAGGGAGTGATGAAAGTAAGTTCCCGCCCTGTTGACCACTTCAAACTCATAAACAAAACGTTGTCCTGGTGCTATCGCATACATGGGGTGGCCGTCACTTTTTTGCGGAACATGCAAGCCATGCCAATGAATGATGGAGGGTTCCGGCAAGCCATTGTTGAAAAAAATCCGTATTTTCTGGCCGTTATGAAAATGCAGGATTGGACCCAGATAATTCTCTGGCAGATGTTGCAAAGTATGTTTTGGACCTTTCAATAATTTTGCGTAATACTTGAAAACATGCGTGTTTGCACCATGATTCAGTATCGGTAGGTAGGCCGGACGGGCGCTGAATTCGATTTCGACATCGGCGTGAAAATTGGCCGAAGCCTGATAGCGGATTTGATTGGTAGCTGCGGTCGCCGCTGCTGGCAGAAAACCTGGTAAAGCCATGGAAGCTGTGCTGGCGGCGGCATATTGCAAAAAACGGCGGCGTTGCAGATGGAATGATCGAGGCATGATAGAGTCCCATAGAAACATTAAATTACAATATAAGGATTTATTGATTGTAAAGATAGCGCTTTTCACCTTCCCTGGCAATTGTGGAGATTGATTTTTTTCTTACCGTATGAAAAAAGGGATCACATATGCTTTTTTGCTGAACGCCTTTGTGTGAACATGGTAGTCACATTCGATATTATACTCTGCGCGGTCACGGATTCGGAAAATGAACCGGCCATCGGGGCGCGAAACGCCTGTCACCTGGAATATTTAGTTGCGGGCCCGGCGGATTGGAGTCCCCAGGCATTACGGCGCACTGCCATTAAATCAAGAAAATATGATTTGGGTGCCGATGCGGCTTGTTGTACTGTGCGGATAAATCCAGCTTTTCTGCGAATGGCTGGATAAATCCGCACCTACATCCTAAATCCATTCGTAACTACTCACCGGGTGAGTAGTTACCAAATTTAAACCAATCCGGCCCAAAGATCGTGTTGATCGGCTTCTTCATACTGTACATTGACGAACTCGCCGGGTTGCAGGTGGCTGGCTCCATCAATAAATATACGGCCATCGATTTCCGGTGCTTCAGCGGCGCTGCGGGCAACGGCGCCCTCTTCGACCACTTCGTCAATCAGAACAGTCGCGGTTTTACCAATGCGTTGTTGCAGGTGTCTGGCACTGATTTCAGCCTGATGCTGCATAAATCGTTGCAGCCTTTCCTGTTTGATTGTTTCCGGAACCGGATCGGGCAAGGCATTGGCGGCCGCACCCTTGACCGCTGAATAGGCAAAGCAACCGACCCGATCCAATTGCGCCTCGCTCAGAAAATCCAGTAGTTGGCAGAATTCCTGTTCGCTTTCTCCCGGGAAACCGACGATAAAGGTACTGCGCAAGGTGATATTGGGGCAGATATCCCGCCAGGCTTGGATGCGTTTGAGGTTGTTTTCCGAAGCGGCCGGGCGTTGCATGAGTTTCAGGATACGCGGGCTGGCGTGCTGAAACGGAATATCCAGATAAGGCAGAATTTTTCCTGCACACATGAGCGGTATGACTTTATCGACATGCGGATAAGGATAAACATAGTGCATCCGTATCCAAATGCCCAGATCGCCCAGGGCCCTGGCCAGATCGTAAAACCGGGTTTGCCATTGAATATCACGCCAGACTGCGGTTTGATAATTCAGGTCCAGTCCATAGGCACTGGTATCCTGAGCGATAACCAGCAGTTCCTTGACACCACTGGCCGCGAGTTGTTCGGCTTCGGCCATGACTTCGTCGATGGGGCGGCTGACCAGATCGCCGCGCATGGATGGAATGATGCAAAAACTGCAACGGTGATTACAGCCCTCCGAGATTTTTAAATAGGCATAATGCCGTGGCGTTAATTTGATTCCCTGGGGTGGAATCAGACTGGTGTAAGGGGTGTGCGGGGGCGGCAAATGCAGGTGTACCGCGCCCACGACCTCTTCCAGGGCATGGGTGCCGGTAATTGCAAGCACTTGCGGATGTTTTTCACGAATTTCCTCGGCCCGGCTGCCGAGGCAGCCGGTAACGATGACCTTGCCGTTTTCCGTCAGCGCCTCGCCGATACTGTTCAAGGATTCCTCGACAGCGGCATCGATAAAACCGCAGGTATTCACCACCACCAGATCCGAGTCTTGATAGGTTGGCGATACCTGGTAGCCTTCCGAACGCAGCCGGGTAATGATTTGTTCACTGTCAACCAGAGCCTTCGGGCATCCGAGACTGACGAAACCGACTTGCGGCCTGTTGTTTTTTAGTTTTTGCATGGGATTCTTCAGCTAACTTCAGCGATAAAAACAGCGCGTCTGGGCGCCGGGTAACCTTCAACGGTTAATTGCGGGTTTTCAGGATCAAGAAAGTCGGCCAGGGAATGAAAGCGCATCCAGTCGGTACGGCGTTGTTCGTTGGTCGTGGTTTTACTTATATCCAACAGGCGGATATTGTTCAGTCCACAACGTTTCATCCAGGCCATCAGGGTTGCGCAACTGGGAATGAACCAGACATTGCGCATTTTGGCATAGCGCTTTTCCGGTAACAATACCTCACCGTCCTGCCCTTCTATGACCAGGGTTTCCAGTATGAGTTCGCCACCCGGACGCAGGCAATCACGCAGTTCCAGAATATGATCGATCGGGGAACGGCGATGATAGAACACACCCATCGAAAAAACCGTATCGAAAATATGCAGTCCGTAAGGGATGGATTCAATGCCGAGCGGCAAGACATAAACCGGCGCTGCTCCGTATAAATGCCGAATCGCATGAAACTGCATCACGCTCAACAGGGTCGGGTCGATGCCGATTACCATTTTGGCGCCGGCGCCGTACATACGCCAGCAATGATAGCCATTGCCACAGCCGACATCCAGAACCAGACGGCCTTGCAGCGGGCTGATATGATCCTGTAGGCGTTGCCATTTCCAGTCCGACCGCCATTCACTGTCAATAAAAACACCGTACAGTTCATAAGGTCCTTTGCGCCAGGGATGGAGCTGGCGCAACAAGCGGGCAAGCCGGAGCCGTTCCGTATTGCCGAGGTCATTGGCCTGACCTATGCTGACAACATCCTGATGGGGGATTCGGGTATTGGTTTGCAGATTGGGTATCTGCTGAATAATCCCTTGCCATTTGGAGAGATCGCCATGATTCTGGTTTGAAAATGCCTGCTCTAATTGTCCGGGGAGTCGGCTGAGCCAGGATTGCGCCTGCCTGTCCTCAAGCTGACGGTATAAAGGGCGGTAATCAAGCACGGTAATTTATTGAGTGGGCGCGGGTTTGAGCGGTATTTCTGCGGGGTCTTTTGTTATCTGTGGCGCTTGTTTTTGCATCTGAACCTGGGTTTCAAGCTGTTTTTGGCGATTTCCTTCGCCGAACAAGGTGGCACCCACCATAAACCCTATAACGGAAAAAATAAGCACCATAAACCGATCCGGTTTGGACATAAAAAACAAGGCAAATTGTGGCCTTATCATGCCCACAACAAAAAAAATAGCCGTATAAATAAAAATATTAAAAGCCGCGTTGATCATAAGTTTACCCGAGCGTGGTTTTTGAACTATTATTTGGTTATAGCGATTCACCCGATCATGGTTCAGGCGGGTTGAGCCGCTGTTTTTAAAGCGCGGATTATTCTAACCGTTTTACTGTGAGAAAAAAATAGTCACGGCATAAGCCGGGAGGAGGCTGTAATGGGTGGTTTTGGCTTGTTTGTTATGGTGCTGTTTGTCTTTGCCATTGTACTGGTGATGTTGATGATCAAACCGGTACCGCAGGGCATGGAATATACCGTGGAACGATTTGGCCGTTACACGGCAACGTTGACGCCGGGTTTGAATATCATTATGCCGATTGTTGATCGAATCGGCAGCAAGGTCAACATGATGGAACGGGTTCTGGATGTGCCGTCGCAGGAGGTCATTACCAAGGATAATGCCATGGTGACGGTCGATGGCGTGGTGTTTTTCCAGGTCATGGATGCAGCCCAGGCTTCTTATGAAGTCAATAATCTTGAGCTGGCGATTTTAAATCTGGTCATGACCAATATCCGTACCGTGATGGGTTCGATGGATCTCGATGAATTGCTGTCTCACCGTGATGACATTAATGTGCGTTTGCTGGGCGTGGTCGATGAAGCCACCAGTCCCTGGGGTGTTAAACTGACCCGGGTTGAAATCAAGGATATTGCGCCCCCTCGGGATTTGGTGGATGCGATGGCCCGGCAAATGAAGGCCGAACGTGAAAAACGCGCCGCCATTCTGGAAGCGGAAGGTTTGCGGCAGTCGGAAATTTTACGCGCCGAAGGCGAAAAACAGGCGGCCATTCTGGAAGCGGAGGGACGCAAGGAATCCGCCTACCGCGATGCCGATGCCCGGGAGCGTTTGGCGCAGGCGGAAGCCAAAGCGACCTTGATGGTTTCAGAAGCCATTGCCAAAGGCGATGTGCAGGCGATTAATTATTTTGTCGCGCAAAAATATGTCGATGCCTTGCAGAATATCGCATCGGCGGAAAACAATAAATTGATTTTGATGCCGCTGGAGGCCTCCAGCGTGATCGGATCGCTGGCGGGTATTGCCGAGCTGGCCAGGGAAGCGACGGAAAAAAAGGGCTGAGGCTGTGATGTTTGAAATCTTGTTCTGGCACTGGTGGGTGGTGGCGCTGGCTTTGTTGATTGTTGAGTTGCTGTCGCCGGGTTTCTTTTTTTTGTGGATGGCGGTGGCGGCACTCATTACCGGCTGTTTGCTGTTATTGATTCCGGCGCTTGCCCAGGAAATACAGTTTTTTCTGTTTTCGGTTTTATCGGTTGCTTCCATCGTGATCTGGCGCAAGTGGGTCAGACAAAACCCCGAGGTTACCGATCATCCGTTCCTCAATAAACGCGGGCAGCACTATATTGGTCAGGTGTTTACCTTGAGCGAACCGATCATCAACGGCCGGGGGCGAATGCGCATCGGCGATGGCTTTTGGCCGATAAAGGGTCCGGATTGCGCGGCTGGAACACGGGTGCGTGTATGCGCGGTGCAAGGCACCGTCCTGCATGTGGAAACCATAAATTAGCGATTTTGCCGGGTTGTTTCCAGCAATAAGGCTTCCATGTCGTGTTCAGACAAGGGTTTGCTGAAAAAATAACCCTGGATAAAATCGCATTGATAATCGTAGAGATAAGCAAGCTGAACGGCATCCTCAACGCCTTCGGCAACAATTTCAAGCCCCAGTGAGTGCCCCATTTTGATAATGGCCTGGACAATGTCGCAGCTTTCCTTGTTTTCCGGAATATCGCGGACAAAGGCCTGATCAATTTTCAAAACATTAACCGGAAATTCCTTTAAATAGGACAGCGAGGAATATCCGGTGCCAAAATCATCAATCGCCAGACGAATACCCATATCATGCAAACGCTTCAATTGCATAATGACTTTTTTGACATCACCCATCAACATGGACTCAGTGATTTCCAGTTCCAGATACTGGCTGGACAGGCCTGTTTTTTTCAAGGTATCTTCAACCGTTTGAATAAAATCGGGTTGGGCAAATTGCTTTGCGGAAACATTTACGGAAAGCTGGGGAATGGGATAATTGGCTGCCCGCCATTTTTTCAGGGTAACGCAGGCTTGTTCCAGAATCCAGCTACCCAACGGCACAATAAGGCCGCTTTCCTCGGCGACTGGAATAAATTGATAAACCGGCACCATATTACCTGACGCTTTGATCCAGCGCACCAATACTTCAGCTCCGATCAGATGGCGGGTTTTGGCGTGGTATTGGGGTTGAAAATACAAGCAAAATTCGTTTTGTTCCAGCCCCTGGCGAATTTCCTGCCGCAGCTGGTTATGCCGTTTGACATTAACGATCAAATCCTTTTTAAAGAACTGGTAATTGTTGCGTCCCTTGCTTTTGGCGTGATACATGGCGATATCGGCATGTTTCAGCAAATCCGATGCCGTTTTTGCGTCATCCGGGTAAATAGCGATGCCAATACTGGTACCCACTGTAAATTCCCGGGTTTGCAAATGAAAAGGTTGTCGAAAACATTCTTTGATGCGGGCGGCAATCAAACTGGCTTCATAGCTGATCCGTTCATAGTTTTTTTGGTGATCGGTCAAAATGGCAAATTCATCACCGCTTAAACGCGCCACCATATCTTGCTGGCGTACTATGGATTGCAAACGTTCTGCGGTTTGTACCAAAAGCAGATCACCGCCGGAATGACCAATGGTATCGTTGACTTGCTTGAAATAGTCCAGATCAATAAACAACAAGGCGTTATATTGCTTCTGGCGGGCTGAACGCGCCAAACTATGTTCCAGCTCATGAATAAACATCACCCGGTTGGGCAATCCGGTCAAATCATCATAATGTGCCAGTTTTCGATAACGCTGCTGTGCTTTTTTGGTTTCGGTGATATCAACCAAAACACCGGTGTAATAGGGATATGCGCTGTTTTCCAGATAAAAACGAGCCAGGCGCAAATAGCCGTAAAACATTTGCTGCTCCTTGTTTTGGCATTGCCATTCGCCTTGCCAGCCTTGATTTTTGGCGATATAGTGCTTTAGAGTTCTAAAAAAATTCGTGTTTTGATCGCAGTGCAGAAGTTTCCAGGAACGCTGGACAATATCCTGGTGCCGGTATCCGGTCAGCCGGCTAAAGGCGTGGTTAATCTGTACAAAACGGAAATTGGCATCAAGAATGAACTGGGCATCCGGGCAATGCAGAAAAGCCGATCCCAGCATATAAAAAAAACGTTGTTTTTTTTTCTCTGTCGGCAGATGATGACCGCTGATGATCAAATAAGCCGGTTTGTTTTTTATGAAAACCGGCGTGTAGCTTAAATATAAGTCAACTGTTTTTTTTTCCGGTGTCTGAAAATGCTCGATGCGGTTAAATGGCTTTGCACGCTGCCAGATTTTTTCATCCTGCATGGCGTTCAGACGCAAGCCATTTTCAGGGCTGTTGCTTATGCGGCTCAGTTCCTGACTGGTTTTTCCCTGATAGGGCTGATTGTCCAGACCAAGCAGTTTCAAAAAATAGGGTTTTGCGGCCAGCCAGCGCCCTTTTTCATCACGAATACAAAAAATATGCGGTACCTGATCAACCAGAAACTGTTCGGAAAAAGGACTTTCTTGATCATTCATGCGGTTTTTTTATTTCCAGGCGGTTGACATATTTTTTAAACAAATAAAGCCGCTTTCGGGATACTTTATAACGGCCATAGCGCAAGGCAATGTAAAGCCGCGTGATGCGTTCAATGGCTTCCGCCATCTCCGGTTGCTGGATTGATGCCCGCCGGGAAAACGCCAAAGGACCCTCGCTTGCGCTTTTGTATAAGCCAAGTGTAGTCAATTTTTTGCAAAAATTTTGGTAAATAGTCAAGGTTTTGTCCTTGTCAGGCGATACCTTGCGCAATAACAACAAGGCTGACAGCAGGGTAATGCCGGCAATGAGGCCAAGCAACCCAAGCATCCAGCTTTTAAGATTGTCAATGCCGAGTGATGCCAGCAATCCGGCCTGGGTTTTGCCGTTGTAATTGACCACCCAGCGTTGCCAGGAATAGTCAATATCGCGCCAGATGAAGCGGGCTTTTTGCAGCCAGCTAAAAGTTTTGCCCAAACGGATTGGGGTAAAATTCACTTCCCCGGTGGCTTGTTGTTGTTCCAGATTGATATCCTGTTCGATACGTTCAGGCGCGACTGCTGCGGTTGGATCGACGCGCACCCAACCCTGTCCAGACAGCCAGACTTCTGCCCAGGCATGGGCATTGGCTTGGCGAATTTCAAGAAAATTACCGACAGTATTGAGTTCACCGCCTTGATAACCAGTAACCACGCGCGCGGGTATGTGGGCAACCCGCATTAGATAAACAAAAGCGGTTGCATAATGTGAGCAAAAACCGATGCGATCCTTGAACAGAAAGGTCTCGATAGGCTTGTCAGGATAAAGTGGTGGGTGCAGGCTGTAAAAAAAGGCCTCGGTTTGGAAATGATCCAGTATGTTTTGAATAAAAAGGCGCGGTGTTTGGTTGAACCCACCCTGCCGGGCTACAAAGTCGATAATACGCTGCGAGGGTTTGCCGGGCAATTGCAGGTTGCCGCGTTTTTCTCGGGGCGATAACAGAACCGTACGATATTCAGGGTAGGAGATCAGTTCATATTCAGCGCGTTGATCGGGTGCCTTGTCTGTGATCAGATGATAATCGCTTTTTTGACTCAGAGGCTTGTCAAAGCCGGTTGGCATTTCCAGGGCATAGACCCAGTTATGTTTTTGCGGTTCGAGCAGAATTTTATAGTGATAAGCTGTACCTTTTACCTCGGGCCGGGGTGGTTGATAATGCGGCGGCATGAAATTAACCGGTGTCCAGCGTTTGCCATCGGTATGCGACAGTACCGGACCACGCCAATAACGTTGTTCGGGAGGTGGAATTTTACCTTTGAAGGTTACCCGAAACGCCAATTGTTCAGACAAGGCCAGATCGGTCAGGGAGCCGGGTTCCAGAAAATCCTTGAGCCCGGAAAGCGTGCTTTGTGGTTTTTTCAGCAAGGACCAGCGCGGGGTTTCCAGGCGGGGGAAAAACACGAACAGAACCAGCATCAACGGCAGAGCCTGGAATATTACCGTGGCGGCCAGCTGCATGGATTCACGCAATTGAATACGTGGACTGTTGATAAAAACCAGGGCGCTTAACAAAAGGCAGCACACGATAAAAATATAACCGGCCATCAATAGGTTTTGTACATATAGAAACTGGGTGGCGGCAACAAAAAAGGCCAGATAAACCAACAGGTACAAGTCTCTTTGTTGGCGTGTTTCCAGTAATTTCAAACCCAGAGCGGTGATAAACAAACCCGTACCCGCGTCACGTCCCCAAAGCCCCTGGTTGTGAATAACCAAAAGTACGACAGCTACAGCGGTACTCAAGGCAATCGATTTGTTACCGGGTTGCAGTTGTTTGTAGGGAATGGTCAAAAAGCGCCAACCGTACAAAAAACAAAAAAATACAAACAAAGGTAATGGAATGTGGCTTGCATGTGGCAAGACAACCAGGCCGATAGCCGATAACAGTAAGATAAAAATACGATTATCGATGCTTTTCATGTTGAGGGTTCGCCAAATAAAGCCAGCGCCTCCAGGCATTTTCGGGAATGTAGCGGGCCGTTATTCGGCTCCAGTCTTAAACCGGGTATTTTGAAACCGTAAAGCAATGACGCGCGTTCGGCTTCGATAACCCAGCGGCATAATTGACTCAAGCGTTGCTCGACATTGTTACCCGGTGTGTATTCGTAATCAAGCCAGATTTGTGCCGTGGACGTACCGCTGTATTGTTTGCTGTACAGGCCTTGTCCTTTGGCATAGGCTTTCCAGTGTATACGCCGGATGGGATCGCCGTTTTGATAATCGGTCAGTCCGTAAAAATCGTCATCGCCTTGTCTGTTAAATCCTGGTTGATGGGGCGCGGTGCTGTATTCGGGAAAAGGCTGGTCGATAACAGACGGCTGTGGGTAAACCAGGGTGGTCAGGTCGAAATGCAATACCGACCAGCTACGAAACAAGCCAAAAGGGAAATAACTGTACACGGTAACTGCTCCCAGTGCCTGCCGGCCACGCCGTCCGGTTTTGTCATACAAGGTTACCAGGGCTGTGCTGTGAGCTTCGACATCCAGTTGCACCGGATCGCCCTGTGCGGATTTAATTTGCAGGCTGAAGCGTTTGCTGTTGGCCGGGTTTTTAATGTGTATCTGGAAGGGCGCGGCTTCGCCGGCAAAAACGTTGCGGGTTTTACCGGGCTGTATGATCAATCCCGACAGGGCTTTGAAGCTGTGCAATATCGATATGAAAAAAATACTGGCCAATAAAAAAGCCAGAATGTAGGTCAGGTTGTTGTTATAAACAAAAGCGACCAGCAACAGCAATAAAATTAACAAGGCAAAACCGAAGCCCCGGCTACCGGGTACGATGAATATGCGGCGCTGATTCAAAACAACCGGTTTTGTATCAACGGTCGCTCTGCCGAAAAAACGCTTGCGGAGTTGTGTTAACAAAGCGGGCTGGCTCAAGGGATGGCTACGTTTTCCAGTATGGGGGCGATGATGGCTGCGGAATCGGTGATTTCCGATCGTAAGCGGTGGCCGGCGACCGGCGCCAATATCGCCTGAATGTCTTCCGGCAGAACCATATCACGTTGTTCCATATACGCCCAGGTCTTGGCCGCAGTCAGAATGGACAGGCCGGCACGGGGTGACAGGCCACACGGGAATTGTGATGATTCGCGGGTAAAACGCAAAATCGCCTGCAAATAATCCAGCAACGCACCGGATACATGCACGTTTGCCGCCCGCTTTTGTATTTCGGTCAGTTCATCGGGTGGTAACAAAACCGGTAGGGTTTCTATCAGCTCATGCCGGTTCGTGCCGGACAATAACTCCCGCTCTGAATCGTGGCCGGGATAACCCAGTTCGATGCGCATCATAAAGCGGTCAAGCTGCGATTCCGGTAAAGGATAAGTGCCGATTTGGTGCGAGGGGTTTTGGGTGGCGATGACAAAGAAAGGTGTGGGCAAGGGGTAGGTCTGGCCTTCCACGGTAACCTGGCGTTCTTCCATGGCTTCAAGCAGCGCGCTTTGCGCCTTGGGCGTGGAACGATTGATTTCATCAGCGAGTACCATCTGATTGAACAAAGGCCCTGGATGAAATGCAAATTGGTGTTTTTCAGCATTGAAAACAGAGCAGCCAATAATATCGGCGGGAAGAATATCGCTGGTAAACTGGATACGTTGATAAGCCAGGCCAAGTAATTTAGCCAATGTATGCGCCAGTGTGGTTTTGCCGACGCCGGGTATATCCTCTATCAGCAAATGACCTTGCGATAAAAGACAGCAAAGTGCCAGCCGGATTTGGCGTTCTTTGCCCAGTATGATCTGATTGGCGGTTGTCAATAATCGTTGTAAGTGTCGATCCATTGTTTTTGTTGGTGGAAAATAGTCTGACTTGGAATGTAAATAAGCGGCCAGCCTGCCGTTAGCAGTAGACGGCTTTTGTAAAATAAATTATATTCAAGGGTACAATTATAGCGGCTGATGCAGGAGTTGTTGTGAAAGAATATGAAGAGGTTCGTAGTAATCTGCTGGAAATGTTACTGGACCTGGATGAGCGTCTGGGCAAAATTACCGGAGATGTAAAACATACGGATGGATCGTTGCCGAAAGATTCCGTTGAACAGGCTGTCGAAACAGAAAATGATCAGGTGTTGGATGCATTGGGAAATTTGGCCAGGAATGAAATCAAGCAAGTGAAGCAGGCCATTGCGCGCATCGATAGCGGGGAATACGGGGTGTGCGTTGTCTGTGGTCAGCCAATCAGGGAAGAGCGCTTGAAAGCACGGCCTTTTTCCGATAAATGTATTCGCTGTGCGGAGCAGGAATCACTGCATGACCGCACCGGATAAGGAGGGCGGCGGTATTTTTATCGCCATGGCCTGGATGATGTTACTGTCGGTATTGTTATTTTGGATTCCGGTATTGGGTGCTTTGTTTGCCGGTTTTGTCGGCGGCAAAAAGGCCGGTGGACTGGGCGCAGCGATAACTGCGGTTTTTTTACCGGCGCTACTGATCGGTGCGGGTTTGTTTCTGTTCGCGGCGCTGTTAACGGGTTTGCCCGGCATGGGGCTGTTAGCCGGGGTGGGTGGCATGACTCTGGCTCTGCTCAATGTTGGTCCGTTGTTGTTTGGCGCCATATTTGGCGCGGTTTTGCGGGACTGAAATGGATTTTTCTGGCTTGGATGGCAAGCTGACAAACCTGGATCTGTTTGTTTTTGGTATCAATTTATTGATTTTGCTGTTTTCCCGTTGGATCGTTCAGGGTGTGAAAAAGCCAACGGAAGATACGGCTTACAAAAACAAATTGTGGACTTTGCGGACGATTAATTTTGTATTGATCGGCCTGGAAATTATCGGTCTGTTCGAAACCCAGTACATCCGTCAGATTTCCTTGACCGGTCTGACTTTATTGCTGGCTTTCATCGCAGTACATTTGTTACAGATATTTTTGCTCTTCAAGTTTGGCCGGGTGCGCGAGCTTGAAGGCGAGTGCTGGCGCAGTGAAACCTATCAATCGGAAATTTTTGGTTTGATAGGTGTTGTGCTGGCGATCATTGTCAGCATTCTGGTCATTATCAATATATGGGGAATGACGGATTGGTTGCAGGCGACCAGTGTGTTAGGCGCCTTGTTATTATTGATTTATTCGACCAGGGACGTGTGGGTTGCCGATAATATCAATGGTTTGATTCTGTTATACAATGGCGATGTCGAACCCGGCAGTGTTATCAAGGTTGAGGAATATGATTTGTTGGCGATTGCCGTGCAGATCACGTTGACGCAAACGGTTTTTCGTGACTTGCGTTGCCGGCATCGTGTGGTTTTGCCAAATTCAAAATTACGCGCTGCCAAGATTGACGTGCTGAGCCAGGGGCCAAGTTCCGGGCTTCGCCAGTTTGCCGATTTCAATCTGGCTTACGGTTTATCCAGCAAGCAGGCCAGCGAATTTTTATTGCAAGTCTGGGAATGCGCCGGGGCCGAAGAAACGGCAATCAACCTGGAAAAACCCGCTTCCGTCAAGTTGCATTGTACTGGTGATCACGCCTTGACCTGGCGCTTGTCCTATTCATTGAGGAATGTTTACAAATTAATCGACGCCCAGTGCGCGATTAACAAGGCGGCTTATGATCTGTCTTTGCAGCGCAATATCGCATTGAATACACCACTGACACATCAGATCGAGTTGCGTAGCCAAGCACCGGCAACCGCATAAGCGATTTTTTGCGCTTCGTACACGGGAGCCAAATAATAATTCGGCTTTAAATACAACTCAAGTTAAAATAGTTCTTTGTCATTGAAGTGATGTTGTGTTTGTGAAATTTCAGAAAAATTTTGATGTTATTGTCATTGGTGGTGGCCATGCCGGCACGGAAGCGGCATTGGCAGCGGCACGCTGTGGCGCTAAAACCTTGTTGCTGACCCAAAATATCGAAACCCTCGGCCAGATGAGTTGCAACCCGGCGATTGGCGGCATCGGCAAAGGCCATCTGGTCAAGGAAATCGATGCCCTGGGTGGCGCTATGGCGAAGGCGATCGATCGGGCTGGCATTCATTTCCGCAAACTGAATGCCAGCAAAGGACCGGCTGTCCGTGCGACCCGGGCACAGGCGGATCGGAATCTGTATCGAAAAACGATACGGTCGATACTGGAAAATCAGCCGGGCTTGTCTTTATTCCAGCAGAGCGTTGCCGATTTGGTTCTCGAAGGGGACAAACTGGTCGGTGTCAAAACCGAAATGGGCCTGGAATTTCGGGCAGTGGCCATTGTTTTGACGACGGGAACCTTTTTGGGTGGGAAAATTCATATTGGCCTGGATAATTACAGCGGCGGGCGCGCCGGCGATCCGGCTTCGATTGCCCTGGCCCGGCAGTTGCGGGAATTGCCTTTCCGGGTGAATCGGTTAAAAACCGGTACCCCGCCCCGTATTGACGGGCGCAGTATTGATTTTTCCAGACTTGAAATACAAGCGGGCGACGATCCGGCACCGGTTTTTTCCTTTTTGGGGAAACCTGAACAACATCCTCGGCAGATTCCTTGTTACATTACCCGAACCAACCGCAAGACCCATGATATTATTCGTTCCGGTCTGGATCGATCACCGATGTATACCGGTGTCATCGATGCTGTCGGGCCACGTTATTGCCCTTCGGTTGAAGATAAAATCGTGCGTTTCGCCGATCGCGACTCACATCAGGTGTTTGTTGAGCCGGAGGGTCTGGATACCCATGAATATTATCCCAATGGTATTTCGACCAGCCTGCCTTTTGATATTCAATACGCCTTTGTGCGTTCGATACAAGGATTTGAGCAGGCGGAAATTGTCCGTCCGGGCTATGCGATTGAATACGATTTTTTCGATCCCAGGGATTTGAAAGCCTCGCTGGAAAGCAAATTGTTGCCGGGTTTGTTTTTTGCCGGCCAGATTAATGGTACAACCGGTTATGAAGAGGCCGCCGCCCAGGGTTTGATCGCGGGATTAAACGCGGCGCGGTTGAGCCAGGGCATGGAAAGCTGGTGTCCGGGTCGGGAGCAGGCCTATATCGGGGTCATGATCGACGACTTGATTACCCAGGGGACGACGGAACCGTACCGTATGTTCACCAGCCGGGCGGAATATCGGTTGTTACTGCGGGAAGATAACGCCGATTTACGCCTGACCGAAAAGGGACGGGAATTGGGTTTGATTGATGATAATCGTTGGCAGATGTTTTCAGACAAGCGTGAAGCCATTGAGCGCCTGCAACAGGAATTGGCTGGACGCTGGCTTGCCAGAGGCAGCGAACAGGCCGGACAGGTCGCCGAGTATTGGGGCAAACCCTTGCAAAAGGAGGCCCGGCTGCTGGAATTATTGCGCCGTCCGGAAGTGGATATACAGAGGTTGTTAAAATTGGCCCAACTGGAGCCGGTAGCTGAAGCGGTTGCCGAGCAAGTGGAGATCCAGGCGAAATATCAAGGTTATATTCAGCGCCAAAGTGGTGAAATCGCACGTGCCAAGCGTTATGATCATTTGCGTTTGCCGGAGCATCTGGATTATCGCAAGGTACCGGGTCTGTCCAATGAAGTGAGTGAAAAACTGAGCCGGCAAAGACCGGAAACACTGGGCCAGGCTTCAAGAATACCGGGGGTGACGCCAGCGGCGGTGTCGTTGCTTCTGGTTTATATGAAAAAGAAAAGCGCTTGATGGACAAGCACAGGCAACAACTGGGTTGCGGACTGGAAGCGCTGGGTTTGGTTGCGAGCGCAGGGCAACAACAGCAATGGCTGGACTTTGTCGATTTATTGGCAAAATGGAATAAAACCTATAATCTGACCGCAGTGCGTGATCCGTTGGCCATGGTGTCCTTGCATGTACTGGACAGTTTGGCGGTGGCTGCGTATTTACGGCCATCCCATATCCTGGATATAGGGACGGGCGCGGGCTTGCCTGGAATCCCGCTGGCCATTTATTGTCCGCATTTGCAATTTACATTGCTGGACAGCAATGGCAAAAAAACCCGTTTTGTACAACAGGCGATTATGCAGCTGAATCTGCCGAATGTCCGGGTCTTGCAAAGCCGGGTTGAATCCTTCAAACCGGAACACCGGTTCGATACCGTGATTTGCCGGGCGTTTGCCAGTATGCCGGCGATTATTGAAAGTTCCAGGCCTTTGTTATCGGAAGGAGGCTGCCTGTTGGCTATGAAAGGACAACGTCCCGATCATGAATTACAAGAAATTACAGCGCCTTGTTCAGTGATTCCTGTTAGCGTTCCCGGTGTCGATGGTGAGCGTTGTTTGATTCAAATTGAAAAAATGAAAGCATGAGTAAAGTTATTGCGATAACCAACCAAAAAGGCGGTGTCGGTAAAACGACAACCAGTGTCAATCTGGCTTCATCGCTGGCTTTGGAAAAACGCCGCGTGTTGCTGGTCGATCTGGACCCCCAGGGCAACGCGGCGATGGGATGCGGGGTGGATAAAAATGAAATAAGCCATTCAAGTGGCTTTGTTGCATAAAAAATTGACAGCGTGATTTCTGAGTGTATTACCTATTAT
>CAZDXJ010000055.1:0-15033 GCA_964509475.1 uncultured Methylococcaceae bacterium
GCCCTTCCACGGAAGAGCTGGGCTTGCATAACTTAGGATGTTATGCAGAACGACAGGGATGTATGCACGTGTCCTGATAAATCAATGAGCTACGCTGGCTACAACACAACCGGATGAGTCGTTACAAAACGACTTGATTTAATGGCCGTGATCATCGCTACGATCATTCATCACCGGTTTTTTTATCAAACACTCACTAAAATCGTTCTCGATTGCAGCAAAAGCCTGCACCACCTTGCCCGCCATCGTTTGCATCGTTTCCGTTTCAGATAGCGGTATCAGGGGCTTCCCGTCCCGGCTTATCTCGTTCACCTGCTGCTTGGCCGTTTCCGAGGCATTCTGCCATGCTTTACGTATGTATTTTCCAAATGTCATCAGCGTTCAATTACCGTGCATATCATTGTCACCCAGTTTTTTAACCACCGGGCTTTCTCATCCGCACTCAAGCCCTCATCCAACAAGGTCTGCCGGACCGGCTGAAATTTTTGCTCAAAACCAAGACCCAACAACCAGGATGCGAATACAAAAACAGCAACCTGCTTTTCACTCATCAAACCATACCCCGCTGCCTGTTCGACAAGATCGGAAAGATGCTTTTCGATTTCCAGCCCAGCCTGTTCGGACAGCCCGGATTCGAATGTGGCCAGCAAATTTTTGATTTTATCGCCAAACAGAGCCAAGCCAAATGCCTGTAATTGTTGATCGGTAACGATAAACATCAATCATTCTCCGCCTTGTGCCAGCGGCACGGAAACATTTTTCCGGCCGCTCAAAGCCGGAAAGAAGCGCATAATTTGCCCCGCTGTCGCGGACTCCACAAGCAACTGGTCAACGGACTCAAACAATAAGTGATACTGCTTATCGCTACAAATCTGTAAAAAACTGCGCAATACCCGTGGATCATAAAACCGGAATTTCATTGGCTGACCGCATTCGTCGTAAACGATTAAAAACCGTCGAAAATGATCCCGCAGCGAGGCTATATCAATATCCGCCAAAACCAGAACCCCCCGATGCTGCCCCCAACCCTGCAAAAACCACGACAAGGCCTTGCTCCCCGGTGTCAATTCTAATAAATAGGCGGCCGTAAGCGCCTCTTCAAAGCTCAATTCGCCGCGTTGCAAACATAGACCGGGCGTGTTCAGTTCAGCCAGTGACGCCAATATATTCGGTACACTGGCACCATCAATCAATGCATAAGCCAACTTGCCTGGCTCGGCAAACAGATACTGGTCAATCATGTCGGGTGTGTGTCATCATCGAACAAAGCCAATACCGGATAAAGAAGCCGCTTTCATATCGGCGGCGCTCGCTTCGGAAAAATCCTCTACTTTTGATTTGGTAAAGGTTTGCTTCTCAATCACATTATCGGTCGTCAATACCGCTTCCGCCACGCCACCCGCTTTCGCATTATCGGCATCTTCCGGCAAACGTGGTTTATCCGGGCGGCTGCCGCTGCCCGATCCGGCACTGCCGCCGCTGTTGATATTGACCAGAACGCCTTGTATCGTAACACCTGCCGGATTGATAGTAATAAAATTACCGCCTACTTTCAGGGTCAGATTGACACCCGCCTCAATCACTGCCGTCATACCGGCTTTCAAATGAATTTGCTGGCCACTGTCCAGGGCATAAAGCATACCCACTTTATCATGTTTCTCGCTGCCGACTTTCAGAGAATCACTCTGACTGATCTCGGTGTTGCGATTACCGTTTACCGTGCTGTGTTTATCCTTGTCCACCAATTCCAGTTGTTCATTGACCACATGCAAATGCCGATCATGACCTGTCCACTCCCTGGAATCCTTTTCAACGCGCAGATCGCTATCTTTTTCGGCATGAATAAAAATCTGTTCCTCGCCTTTCTTGTCTTCAAAGCGGATTTCATTAAAGCCGCCGCCACCTTTGCTGGAATTGCTTTTAAGCGCGCTTTTGGTTTGCTCGGCAGGCAATTCGTAAGGCGGCTTGCAGGCGTCATTATAGACCCGGCCGGTAATAATCGGCCGATCCGGATCGCCCTCCAAAAACTCTACAATCACTTCCTGGCCGATGCGAGGTATGTACATGGCCCCCCAGTTTTTTCCCGCCCAGACCTGAGCGACCCGAATCCAGCAGGAACTGGCTTCATCCGCCTTGCTGTATCGGTCCCAATGAAAACGTACCTTGACCCGCCCATATTCATCGGTCCAGATTTCTTCGCCGTCTTTACCGACCACCAAAGCCGTTTGTGGACCGGGTATGAAAGGCTTTCGAGTCGTTCGTGGCGCCCGGAAAGGCTGCCTGCTGTCAATCACTTCAAAATCACAGCTATAAAGACCTTCACCACCACCTGATGTGGATCGATAAGCCTCGGCATGAATCTCACAATTCACTTCAACCAGCAGATATTCCTTGTTCTGATCCTGGCGGGGGAAATTTTCCAATGTAAACAATCCCCCTGCATAAAATCCCCGTAAATTTCCACGCCCCTTTGCAATTTCAGTTTCCGCATGTAATTGCTCAATCCGAACCCGGGCATATTCGTTACCTTTTCCGACTTTTTCATAAGAGCCAGGATAATCATAACGCTCAAACTTCGCCCCCGGATGCGGTTTTATGATCGAGGATTTCGTTGCCAGGTTGGAACGGGACTTCGTAAAATCAAAATCCGTCAGAGCAATACGGCCCGTTTGTATTTCACGTTGAAACGACCAGGTGTGAACATGATCACGTTTTCTGCGATCATGGCTGTTGGGCGGATAATAGGGAACGGTCTCATAATGTACAACCGGTTGATGGGAAGAATAGCCATCGGCAAGAACCAGTTTATGATTGCCGTTTTCATGGACAAAATAATAATAAATCCCTTCTTGCTCCATCAGCCGGCTGACAAAATCAAAATCCGTTTCGCGATATTGCACACAATAAGTGTGTTTTGCATAACGACCTGTCAAGCGTTCATCATAATCGGTAAAACCCTGTCCTTGAAAAACTTCCTTGATGATTTCCGGAATGGTTTTATCCTGAAAAATCCGGCAATCGGAAGTTTTCGTCAAAAACCACAGCCAGGGTTTCAACACAATATAATAAATAAAATAGTCTTCTTCCTGCCCGCCTTGCGCGAACTGACTGACAAATCCATTGTAATAGCGGGTCTTGCCTTGACTTAACTCAAGCCGAACCGTCATGTTCTGGCCCAGCATCAAATCAAAGTCAATTTGTTCATTGAGACTGGCGACTTCCAGATCAATGGCAAACAAAGTACTCAAGCGTTCGCTCATGCTCATCTGACGAAACACCAAACTGTCATCACCCAGAGGACTGCTAACAGCGGCAATACGATGTTTTTGCGTTACAGCCATATTAAATTCCCATTTTGATTCGTATTCGCGCTACCCAACAGCGCGTTTCATCCCTGGTATAAAATTGACGATTCAGTTTGCTTTAAGGCAACCGTTTCCTGTACACCGTCACTTTGATATTACATAATTCAAAATCAATATGCCCTTATAGCAATTGCTTCACTCAAACGCAAGATTATTTGACTGCGAAAAATTACAGGTAAAAAATCAAGCGGGTAATATCCGGTATGTGAAGGTTAGCAAAGAGCTATCCCGACGACATCCCACCTTGTGACACTTCTTTCTGACATACGATTAAAATAACAGTAGGGGCGATCATTCAGGTTTGCCGGAAGAAAACAAATTCATTACACCCCATTCGCCCACCACATGTTTTCAGTTCTTCTAAAGCAAAGCCTCTATCATGGAAAAACCTAAAGACAGATTCCGGTTTAGCCACTTCAAACGGATAACCCCCAAGCCAGTCAATCATGTCATACCACAACGACATGCCCCTTTCTGGAGATAGGCAGCCAGTCAATAATCGAACAAGCCAGCGCCCTCCAAATAGATAGGGAAAATGTATTGCCACCAAGAAATATCGTGCGATTTTATTTTTATTGTAGATTTTCTTGACCAGAGCCCAGTATTTACTGGTTAATCCCTGATCATTATATATAGAAATGAATAATTGCCCCCCAATTGCAACCGTTGGAATGACATTCGAAAATGCTTTATACATTTGCCCTGTATGGTGTAGCACCCCCCAAGAATAAACAACGTCGAAATGGCCGAGTTCTGAGATGTATTTTTCATCTAACACCGAACCTTGCTCTATATTCCAATGCGGATCATCAGGAAAATACCGACTTTTCAATTCATTCGTGCAAGCTACAGACTGAGAATCATAATCAAAAGAGTGGACTATTGCTCCAAGCCTCCGAGCCGCAAGGCTGAACAAGCCACTCCCCGAACCGATATCAAGAAATTGCTTCCCTTGCAAATGCTTTACTTTCAGCATATCACACAACGATTGCTCAGCTTGACGAATTTGGTCATCCTCTAGTTCGGTCAAAAATCGCGACCAGTTTTCCCCAAAAGAAAACCGATCCCCCGTCTCAATCTCTTCTACGTGTTGTGAGCACATATTTATCCTCGATTATTGGCGCATTCAGTTATTTCAGACAATATATCCGACTGCCAAAAGAAACAAAATATCTCAAATCAAACCAGACCATCCCAACGCGGATACAAATCACCGGCGTCGACACCCATCAGATCAAGCAGGCGGCCAACCGTCTCATCAACCAGAGTGTCAATATTTGTCGCCTTATGATAAAAAGCCGGCAAGGGTGGAAAAATAATGCCACCCATTTCAGTAACGCTGGCCATATTGCGGATATGTGCCAAATTAAGCGGCGTTTCGCGGGGCACGATGACCAGACGGCGGCGTTCTTTCAAAATAACGTCGGCGGCGCGTGAAATCAGGTTGTCACCAAAACCATACGCAACACTGGCCAGGGTTTTCATCGAACAAGGAACAATCAACATGCCTTCGGTTTTAAAGGTACCACTGGCTATGCGTGCCGCGATATCATTGATGCCATAGTTCACATCAGCCAGTTCATAAAGCATCTGCCGGCTCATCGTCAACTCGTGTTTCAAGTTGACCAGACCCGCCGATGAAATCACCAGATGCGTTTCCCAGTCCGGCTTGCTCTTAAGCACTTGCAAAATTCTGACGCCATAAACCGCTCCGGTAGCGCCGGTCATGGCCACAATCAAGCGTTTTTTAGCCGGCATGAAACTGATCCGCTATCTTGTCCGTTGCATTCACCAACGCATCAATCATTTCCTCACCTTGGGCAATATGCCCGGAATTCGGCAGCACAATATAATCCGCCTGCGGCAATGCCAAACTGAGTTTGAATGCCGCTTCAACCGGACAAACCAAATCATTACGCCCGTGGATAATAATGGTTCGGACAGCTTGCAAAGCGGCACAGTGCCTTAGAATTTGATTTTCTTCGATAAAATAACCCGCTTTTGCGTAGTGCACTTCCATTTTAACCTGTTGCACCGTTTCATCATCCACAGGTGTTTGCGCATCATTCGGGTAAGCCGTCCCCAAAGCGATCTGCCCTCCCCAGGCCATCCATTCCCTAGCCACCCTTAAACGCAGATTTTCATCATCACTGTGCAATCCCAACCAAATCAGTTCAACCGGATCGGCGACCGCTTGAGCCGGAAAACAACGCATGAAACGTTGCCATAATTCGGGATAAACTTGCCCGGCCCCAGCCTCCATAAACCAGTCCATATCTTTTCTGCGTGCCAAAAATGAACCCCGCAAAATCAGCGCCTTGACTTGTGCCGGGTAACGCTGGGCATACAGCAAGGCCAGAGTCGCCCCCCAGGAGCCGCCAAACAACACCCATTGCGCAATATCAAGTGCCTTGCGTATACGCTCCATGTCATCCAGCAAATCCTGGGTAGTATTGTGTTCCAGTTCGGCAAAGGGTAATGAGCGCCCGCAGCCGCGTTGATCGAACAGCACGATGTGATATTTTTCCGGATTGAAAAAACGGCGGTGATCCGGTTTGCATCCTGAACAGGGTCCACCATGTAGAAACAAAACCGGCAGGCCATCCGGATTACCGCATAACTCAACATAAACCCGATGTTGGCTTCCGGTATCCAGAAAAAAAGTCTTGTAAGGTACGATTTCAGGATAAAGCGATTTCATGCAAGCGTTTGTGTCATTCAATCAGACAAAAAAAAGGAGGGAAGTTTTTAAACTCCCCTCCTCTTTGTTTATACGGATATTTTCAGCTTGTCAAACCTAGAAGCCGATACCGAGATAACCACCCGCGGTAAAACCATCTGTGTTGACGCCATCGACATCCTGACCGGTCAGGTGATAACGCGCATCCGCACCGATGTAAATATTGTTCCACAAGTTGTAGTCAGCACCGGCGCCGAATACCATACCCGGGTTCAAAACCGTAATGGACTCAGAGGGTGGACTGACAACATGAATCGCCAGACCGAAAGGAATGATCCAGGGCCGGAAAGCGCTGCCTTTCATGAATTTGATTTTTGGCGCTGCGGTCAAGGTAAACTGGTTGACGGTGACGCCACGGGTTGGGCCTGACAGCAGAGCCGTAGTGGTTGCATTGCTGGTAAAGCCTGTTCCTGCACCATCCAGTACAGGACCTGCCAATACCGTTGGTTCCTGAGTCAGGACATTCCCCTGAATATAAGCGAATTTTTTGTATTCAAACATCAATTCGGCCAGAACTTCGGTATTGTCCATTAAACCGAACAGATTGTCGTTCAGGCTGAAATCGAAACCGGCGCCGATATACCAGCCGTCATGATCCGGATTACCGCCTGGCAAACCAATTTGACTGCCCGCCACATCACTGTAAATGGAAACTCCGTTACGGGTTTGGTCATTACGCGCATAACCGCCACGGAAAAACACCATATTGTCTTTTGTTTCCGCTTTGATCGGCTGGCTTTTGACCGAAGCCATCCAGTCACTCAATTCCTGTACTTTGGGATCGGAAACCCGGGACATATTGTTGATTTGGGCTTTTAACTGATTGATTTGTGCTTGCAAGGCCTGGATTTGCCGATCGGTACTATTACCATGAGCAACAGCCTGAGGAGCAGTCAATGCACCTGCCATTGCTAAAGTAACTGAGGCAATTCCTGAAGCCAGCTTAGTTTTTCTTAATTTCATCACTCCCCCTCATGAGGCAATTAGTTACAAAATCATTTGCCTCTTCACAACAGAGGCTTCTCCAACGAAGGCAATAATAACAACAAAAGTCACTCTGTTCAAGTTTTAATTGTAATTTCAGATTTTACAAAATTTATTAACTTTCCAATGTTTTCAAAGAGTAATGTAATGTTATTAATCCTTTGAATTACAATAGTAGCAAATAAACAACAGATTACAAGGTCAACAACAATATATTTCCTGTGGTTTAAGCATTTACCCAGGAAACGGTTTGGAACAAACGTACACAATATAGCCCGCATTGAACAGGTACCGATCGGCTCCCGTAACGCGCGCGTTACGGCCGGCAAGCGATCCACCGCTTCCTATCCATGGGCACAAAGCCATTAAAGTTAAGAAAATGTGAGTTGGGTGCCGGTGCGGCTTGTCGTACTGTGCAGAACCATGAATACGACACCGCACCGGGCCGATCACCTGCCGGGTAGCAGACAGGAGCGCAGCGGATCGGACAAGGGTGTGAAACGGTACTTCGTTGCCCAAATTCATAGGTTAGGTTAGCGCGGCGAACCCAACACATGTCACAGAATTGTTGGGTTACGGCTATCGCCTAACCCAACCAGCCAGGCTTTTGTGTTTTTCGTGGTTAATCCATTTATCCGCAAACCTGTCTGCCAACAGGCAGGTGTGGCCGCGTGCAGTATAAAATAACGGTCAAATCCGCAAACGTTGCCAATACCTTGGGGGTATAAGGTCTGCAACAGGAATTTCCAAACAGCTTCTAATAAAAGTGATAATATTCCAAAAAGTTTGGCGTTTGCAATTACACATTAACCATTTTCAAAAAATATGCCTAATATACCCGACATCACTTTAATTGGCAGCGGCATCATCAGCCTGCTCACGGCAAGAGAATTTTCCCAGGCTGGCGCCCGTGTCGCCATTATCGAAAAAGGCGCGTTAGGCCAGGAGTCATCCTGGGCCGGCGGCGGTATTTTGTTACCCCTGTATCCCTGGCGACAGGACTCGGCCATCAGCAAACTGGTATTACACAGCCTGGCGCTTTATCCTGATTTATCCAAACAACTTCTTGAATCCACCGGCATCGATCCGGAATGGAATGATTGTGGATTATTGATCACCCAAAACCCGGATTTTGAAGTCGCCATCGCCTGGTGCAAAAACAACAAAATTCCGTTTGAGCGTCCCGAAACGGAACAATTGCAAGCTTTCAACACAGAACCTTTAAACCCCATCTGGCTACCGACCATTGCCCAGGCCCGCAACCCCCGCTTATTGAAGGCCCTGGTTGCCGATTTACAGGCACGTGGGGTACAGTTTTTTCAGGATTGCGAACTTATCGATCTGAAATATCAACAGCGCCGCGTTACTTCGATTATCACCCGCGGCGGTAATTTTGCAATCAACCAGCTCATCCTGGCCACCGGCGCCTGGTCCGGCGCATTATGGTCAGACTTGTTCAGCACATTGCCCGGCCCCAAACCGGCGGTTTATCCGGTCACCGGCCAGATGCTGCTGTTTGATGCCCCGGCCAGGCTGTTACAACATATGATACTGGATGGCGATCAATATCTGATTCCGCGCCGGGATGGTAAAATACTGGCCGGCAGCAGTGTCGAGCACCGGGGTTTTGACAAACAGACCACAGAACAGGCCAAACAGCAACTTTCCGATTTTGCCATATCTCTGTTTCCGGCCTTGCAAAGCTATCCCGTCGTCCGCCATTGGGCCGGATTACGGCCCGGCACCGAGCATGGCATACCTTATATTAGCCAACATCCGGAATTCGATAATCTCAGTCTGAACGCCGGCCATTTCAGAAATGGCCTGGCCATGGGACCGGCCTCGGCCCAATTGATGGCCGATATCATTCTCAAACGCAAACCGGCACTTGACCCTGCCCCTTATTCCTTTAGCTCAACGCATTGACCCCAGCCTCATGAATATCTATCCGTTGTTACGGCCGCTGTTATTTCACCTTGATCCGGAAAGCGCGCACAATCTTACTTTGCGGCTTCTGCAACTCAGTCATCAAACGGGACTGGCGAAACATTTGCGCGCCCAGCTTCCCGAAAAACCCGTCTCCATTATGGGGCTCAACTTCAAGAATCCGGTGGGCCTAGCGGCTGGGCTGGATAAAAATGGCGATTACATCGACGCCTTGGCCGAATTGGGTTTCGGTTTTATCGAAATCGGCACGGTAACGCCCAGACCCCAGCCTGGAAACCCCAAACCCCGCCTGTTCAGATTGCCCGAACAGCAAGCGATTATCAACCGTATGGGCTTTAATAACCAAGGCATTGAACACCTGATAACACAGGTTCAAAAAAGTCACTATGATGGCATTTTGGGAATCAATATTGGCAAAAACTACGACACTCCGATAGAAAACGCCCAGGATGATTATCTTTACGGCTTGCGCAAGGCTTATGCCTGTGCCGACTACATCACCATCAATATTTCCTCGCCAAACACCAAAAACCTGCGCCAATTACAGCAAGGACAACAAATCAATGATTTGCTTGCCGCATTGAAAACCGATCAGCAAAAACTCGGTCATCACCATGACAAGCACGTTCCCCTGATGCTCAAAATAGCCCCTGATCTGACAGAGAATGAAATCAGCCACATTGCCCGGTTGTTATTGGAATTTTCCATCGATGGCGTGATTGCCACCAATACCACCATCAAGCGCAACAGTATCGCAAATCATCCGCTCGCCAGTGAAGCCGGTGGACTCAGTGGCGCTCCCTTAAAACAACAATCCACCCAGGTCATCAAGACACTGGCGCGGGAACTGAACGGGCGCATCCCGATCATTGCCGCTGGCGGCATTTGCAGCGCTGAAGACGCACTGGAAAAATTACAGGCTGGCGCCAGTCTGGTACAGATTTACAGTGGCCTGATTTATCAGGGCCCACAATTGATCGAGGATATTGTCCGAAGCTGTTAAAGCCGCCACACGCCCTGCAAAATCCACTGGCTTGATACCCCACATTAAATAGACATCGATCTGATACGCAACACACGCGTTCCGGTCGGCAAGCGATCCGCCGGATTTCCGTCCATGGGCCTGGATTCCGGCAATCCCTGCCGGAATGACGCTTACGAATGGAATTAGCCTGACTATCGCAATGACACTTATCAACCCGTCATTCCGCCACGAATTGGCGGAATCCAGTTACATGGACGTAACGACTGGCCTACATCCCAAAGTCTTGGGCCAATCCCTGCTAAAATAACGATTGAATCCGCAAGAACTCTCAATACCTTGAGGTTTCTGGTCTGCAATAGGAATTTCCAAACAGTTTCTCTTACGATCCGGCAACCGACATTTGTTCAATCAGAATGGATCCCGTGCGGATATTGCCTCGCAAATCGACATCATTGCCAATGGCAACAATCGATGCAAACATATCCTTTAAATTGCCGGCGATGGTAATTTCTTCCACAGGATATTGAATTTCGCCATTTTCCACCCAAAAACCCGCCGCGCCCCGCGAGTAATCGCCGGTGACAATATTGACGCCCTGCCCCATCAATTCGGTTACCAACAGACCACAGTGCATTTGTTTTAACAAAGCATCGAAATCGAGCGCCCCCGGATCAATACTCAGATTACGCACGCCACCGGCATTACCCGTTGTCTGCAAACCCAGTTTACGCGCCGAATAACAACTCAATACATAAGAAACCAGCGCCCCGTCCGTTATGATATCCCGGTTACGGGTCGCCACCCCTTCGGCATCATAAGGGGCGCTGCCCAATGCCTGCAACAAATGCGGCTGCTCATGAATATGAACAAAATCCGGAAATATCGAATGGCCGATGGCATCCAGCAGAAACGAGGATTTACGATACAAACTGCCACCGCTGATCGCGGCGATCAATGAACTCAACAACCCTGAAGCGGTTTCAGCGGCATACAATACCGGACAGTGCCGGGTACTCAAACGACGCGCCGACAATCTCCGGATGGTGCGGGCCGCCGCTTTCTCACCCACCTGTTGCGCGCTCTCCAACACTTGCGCGTTTCTTGCTACACTATACCAATAATCACGCTGCATATTGTCACCACGCTGTGCCAATACCGAACAACTGAGTGAATGCCGGCTGCCCGGATAGGAATGCACAAAGCCCAGTGTATTGCCCAATACCCGTAGCTCCTGGAATGTATCGACGGAAGCGCCTTCGGAATTGCTGATTTCCTTGTCATAGGATCGCGCCGCATCTTCGCACTCGACAGCCAGCGCAATCGCTGCATCCACATCAATGGCCCAGGGGTGATACAAGTCCAGATCGACAATATCACTCGCCAATGCCGAGCGCTCCGGCAAACCGGCACAGGCATCAGGACTGCTGTATTTTGCGATGTTGCAGGCGGCTTTGACCGTTTCCTTGACCGAGGTTGCGCTAAAATCATTGGTACTTGCCGATCCCTTGCATTGACCGATGTACACGGTCACCCCCAACGCCTGCTCCTGATGATGCTCAATGGTTTCCACATCACCCAGCCGGGCCGTAACCGACAAACCGCAAGCGCTGGTCAAGCCGGCTTCGGCATCGGTAGCGCCCTGTTTTTTCGCCTCAATTAACAAATCGTGGATGATCGTTTGCAAACGCGCCCTTTCATCCGAGTCTTGAAAATGCCTCATGCTTGATTTTGTTCCGAATCAAAATTGTAAGAAAAAGAAATTGTTACAGGATACATCAGGTCTCTTCACCCACCAATAAGCGCTGGATATTACCTTTATGCCGCCAAATGAGCAAACCGGAGATAAACAAAGCGGCCCAGGTATATTCGGCTTGTCCTGTAATCAAGCCGACATAAACCGGCGCTAAAACAGCAGCCACCAGAGCCGACAACGAAGAAATTTTGGCCCGTTTATAAACCAGCAACCAGGTAAGCAATACCGCCAGACCCACCCAGCCGGACAAACCCATCAATACGCCAAAAGCCGTTGCAACGCCCTTGCCTCCCTGGAAAGAAAAAAAAACCGGATAAAGATGACCTAAAAATGCGGCAATACCCACGGCTAACAAAAGCGGGGCTGGAACACCCATAAGCTGGCCAATCAACACCGGAACAAACCCTTTAAGCATATCACCGGCCAGCGTTATCGCGGCGGCTTTTTTACCACCGATGCGCATTACATTGGTCGCGCCCGGGTTACCCGAACCTTGCTGCCTGGGGTCGGCCAACCCCATCAGCCGGCAAACAAGAATAGCGCTGGATATGGAACCCAATAAATAAGCGGCCGGTATCAATAACCATTCGATCATTTTTTCACCTTTTGTGCAAAAGAAAACTTGTCTGACAATGTTTTTTCATTGATACTTAAAATTTTAAGCAAAAAAAGAACATAATAACCGGAAATCTCCAATGGATATCATTTTTTTAGGCGGACTTGAAATCAAAACCATCATCGGCATTTATGACTGGGAACGGGAAACCAAGCAAAATGTCATTTTTGATATTGAAATGGCGCATGACATCCGCAAAGCCGCGCAAAGCGATAACATCGAGGACACCCTGGACTACAAGGCGGTATCCAAACGTATTATTGCGTTCGTCGAAGAAAGTGAATTCTTTCTGGTCGAAAAATTGATCGAAGAAGTCGCATCGATCATACGCCATGAATTCAAGGTGCCCTGGGTCCGGATCACGCTCAACAAAAAAGGCGCAATCAGCGGCGCCAGTGACGTGGGTATCATTATCGAAAGGGGAGAAAAATAACCTATGCCCAGAGGTTACATCAGCATTGGCAGCAATATTGACAAAGAAGCCAACATCGCCTCTTCTCTACGTGCCCTGGAAAATCAATTTGGCACTTTGATTGTATCCAGCACTTTTGAAACCGAGCCGATCGGCTTTTCCGGGGAAAATTTTTATAATCTGGTGGTCGGCTTTGATTGTGAACTCGAGGCAAAAGAGGTTGCCCGGCTGTTAAAAAAAATCGAAAGGGAACATGGCCGTACCCACGACAGTAAAAAATTTTCACCCCGCACGTTGGATCTGGATCTGATTTTATACGGCGATCAGGTCATCCGCGACGGCCGTTTGCAAATCCCACGCGATGAAATTTTACGTTATGCCTTTGTTCTGGAGCCTCTGGCCGAAATTGCGCCCACGCTTAAACACCCGCTGTTAGGGCAAAGTTATGCCGAATTATGGCAGCAATTCGATAAATCCAATGTGAAGCAAAAACGCCTCCCTGCGGCTTGATTCAACAAAACAAGGTTCTGCCGCCATCGACAGTAAGAATTTGTCCGGTTACGTAAGCGCCGTCCTGTATTAAATAACGCACCGCCCGGGCGATATCATCCGGTTCACCCGGTCTTTGCAAGGCAATCCGGGAAACGATTGTTTGCTTGTCAACTTCCGACAAGCCTTGTTCAGGCCAGATAACGGCGCCCGGCGCCACCCCGTTTACCCGTATCCGTGGCCCGAGTTCCCTGGCCAATACGCGGGTCATTGCCGCCAAACCGGCTTTGGCGATACTGTATACCGGATACCTTGGCAACCCCCGTTCGGCATGAATATCGATTATATTGATAATAACGCCGTCATTTTCCGCCAAGTGCGGCGCCAATGTCTGGGCAAGAAAAAAAGGTGCCTTTAAATTACTGCCCAATAAACTGTCCCATTGGTTTTCACTCACCTGTAAAAACGGTGTGGGATAAAACTCCGAGGCATTGTTTATCAATGCATCCAAACTGCCCCACCTGGCCAGAGCGGTTGCCGCCAATTGCTGTAAGGCGTTCATATTCAACAAATCCGCCTGCCCGACACAAGCCGAATCCGGACGCAAGGCATTCAGCTGCGCACACAAATGCTCGGCTTCGAGTCTGGAAGAGCGATAATGTAAAAAAATATTATGGCCTTCATTGTGCAGCAGGCTGGCACAGGCCGCGCCAATGCGTTTTGCACCGCCGGTAATCAGAATATTCATCACTTCAGCTCCGCCAGCAGTTTTTCCAGCATTGCCTCGGCCTGAGACAAATAACCACCGCCAAACAGGTTCAGATGATTGAGAATATGATACAGGTTATACAGGGTCTTGCGTACCGCATAACCCGCATCCACAGACAAGGTATCACGATAGGCGGCATAAAAATCGGCACCAAAACCACCGAATAATTCGGTCATCGCCAAATCCGCCTCGTGATCGCCATAATAACAGGCCGGATCGAAAATGACCGGATTGCCGGCCCGATCAACCCGGGCATTACCCCCCCACAAATCACCATGTAATAACGCGGGGTTAGGCTGATAATCGGTAAAAAACGCGCCCAGTTCGGCACACAAGCGTTCCCCGTTTTTTTGCAAGCGTCCCCGGTAGCCGGCTTTGGCTGCCAGATTTAATTGAAATCCCAGGCGCTGTTGCCGCCAAAAACTTACCCAGTCCTGATAACGCCCATTCACCTGCCCGGTACTGCCGATCGTATTGTCCCGGTGCCAGCCGAAATAGGGCTGTACCGATTGATGCAGTTTTGCCAGCTGCTGCCCCATCAGCCGGCTTGATTTGGCAGTGCCAGTCCCGAAATGGATCATTTCCAAAACCAAAAATGAATGCTTGTCGGTCAAACCGCACGCAACGGGGTTGGGCACCTTGATGCTGTCCAAGGCCGAAATCTCCTGCAAACCGGAAAATTCGGCCTCAAACATGGGCAACAAAGCCCGGTTATTGAATTTTACAAAAAAGGACTGGCTTTCTCCCACCAGTTCACAAGCCTGATTGATACAGCCTCCGGCAATGCTGTTTATTGCCTGTATTGTAAATGGCTGCCCTGTTGCCGCCGAAATTTGTTGATTGAGTTGTTGCTGTTCTATCATGATGCGAAATTTTTTCGTTCTTGTGTGACTGACATCGATAACAGATTATATTAACATACGCGATGTTCGACTTTTAAGTTTCAACTAATGAGTTAAGCTGCAAAGGCTGA
>CAZDXJ010000056.1:0-14721 GCA_964509475.1 uncultured Methylococcaceae bacterium
TTTACTCTTCATACTCTGAAATATGGGGATTCTGTTGGTTTATGCAACAAAGCCCTTCTGTAAAGGTATCTACTCACCCCCCTCTGAAAAGCCGGTGCAGGTTGTTGATTTATCAGGCTTGCCCAGCTCTTCCGTGGAAGGGCTGGGCTTGCATAACTCAGGATGTTATGCAGAACGACAGGGATGTATTCACGTGTCCTGATAAATCAATGACCTGCGCCGGCTACAACACAACCGGGTGAGCCGTTACCTGCAATGTTCAAACCCCGCAAGTGCAGCCGCCGCGTGCCGAATAAAATATTATTCTGCCTCTGTATTACGAAAATTCAATACCTTATAAATCCATTGCTTAACCCCGTGCCGTTCCTATTTTTCAAGCTACACCCGGGTTCCACCAACGGTCAAGCGATCAATCTTCAAGGTTGGCTGACCGACGCCGACGGGAACGCTTTGCCCATCCTTGCCACAGCTGCCAACACCGCTATCAAGCTGCAAATCGTTACCGACCATCGACACCCGGGTCAATACATCCGGCCCGTTACCGATCAGGGTTGCCCCTTTTACCGGCCGGGTAATACGGCCATTTTCAATTAAATAGGCTTCACTGGCGGAAAAAACGAATTTTCCCGACGTGATGTCAACCTGGCCGCCGCCAAAATTTTTTGCATACAGCCCGGAAGCCACCGATTGAATGATTTCCCCAGGAGCGCTCTTTCCCGGCAACATATAGGTATTGGTCATGCGTGGCATGGGTAAATGCGCATAAGATTCACGCCGGCCGTTTCCAGTCGATTGCGTCCCCATCAATCGGGCATTCAGCTTATCCTGTAGATAGCCTTTTAGCACACCTTTCTCAATCAGTACCGTTTTTTCGGTTGGTGTACCTTCGTCATCGATACTCAAGGAACCACGGCGGCCCTGCAAGGTACCATCATCGACCACATTACATAACGGGGAAGCGACTTTTTCGCCAATACGTCCACTAAACGCCGATGTGCCTTTACGATTAAAATCGCCTTCCAGGCCATGTCCGATCGCTTCGTGCAACAAAATTCCAGGCCAACCGGGACCCAATACAACGGTCATATTCCCGGCCGGCGCTTCCATCGCTTCAAGGTTGACCAAGGCTTGCCGAACCGCCTCCCGGCCATATTGCAAAGCCCTGTCCTGAGCCAGAAAATAATTATAATCGGTTCGACCGCCGCCGCCCATGCTGCCTTGTTCCCGCCGTCCCTTGTCGGCAACGATGACGGTTACATTCATGCGCACCAGCGGCCGGATATCGCCAGCCAGGACACCGCCTTGGTCAGCAACCAGAATATTATCCTGCACCGCCACCAGACTCACAATAACTTGCTCGATACGCGAGTCCAGTTTTCGGGTTTCCCTGTCCACCTTGTGTAACAACTCGATTTTTTGTTGCTCCGACAAAGACTTCAGCGGATTCGTCGGCGCATAGAAATGCGGCCAGGATGATTTTGAACGAATCCCCAAACTGCGCTGCTGGCCTTGCCGGGTAATCGCCTTGACACTTCTGGCCGCATCCAGAAGCACCGGCAGTTCCAGTTTATCGCTGTAGGCAAAACCCGTTTTTTCACCGGCAACGGCTCTCACCCCGGCCCCTTGTTCAATATTGAAACGGCCTTCCTTGATAATTCCGTCTTCCAACACCCACGATTCATAGTAACTGGACTGGAAATAAATATCGGCGGCATCAACCGATGCGCTCAATAAAACCCCCATAAGTTTTTCGATATCGCGATCTTGTATACCATAAGGGACAAGTATCGATTGTTTAGCAATCTCTAGTGTATTCATTTTGACTTCTCGTTATCCACAAACAAGATGGTGATGGATGCTTCGACTTTATTTGCGGCAGGGGCGTTGGAAAGAATTTCCGTATGCCAACAAAGGCTCATTGTTTACGCAGTATTTTATACAATACCAGCAGAAACCTTTCCACCTCGTCATCCGGATCGACATAGTTATCCTCATCTTCATCAGCAATCAATTCAGCCGTTATCTCCGTGATCGTATCCACATCGGTCAATTTAAGTTGAAAATCGCTGATTGCTTCGGCATTACCCGAGAAAAAAGACAAGGTTTTTTGCCAGGCCGATTTTTGATAATCCGGATCGTAGGTCACATAAAAAACACCGGCACCGCGATCCCTGTCGGTCACATCAAAAGCCTCATGCTGCAAGGCTTTGGCAACCATCGACCAGGCTTGCTCATAGGGTTGCACAATCGCCAGGCTTGTATCCTGGCCGCCTTGATTGGTCAAAACAACATCAAAATTTTGGTAATTTTCAGAGCTTGCCCCACTGTCACCAGCAGCCTCCTTATCTGCCGCTGCATGTTCGGGAAATTTCTCGTTATACGTTGAAAAATCCACAATTCGCGGCGGTTTTTCAAGGTTTTCCTGTTCGGCATCCAGGCGATTTCCCGCGCAAGCTGAAATACAAAAACTAATCACCAGCAACAAGGCCTTCCTGTCCATCTGTATTACGCTCCGTTGCCCACGTTCAAACACTTCCGGCAAAAAACCGGCGATGCTTCAATACCGGAAAAGCGGTGCGGATTTTCTGCAAGCGTTCAATATCAATCTCCGCGCAAACAAAACCACTGCCGCTATTATGACAATCCAGCATGACCCCCCAGGGATCGATAATCATGCTATGGCCATAGGTTTGCCGGCCATTAATATGGAAACCGCCTTGATTTGGCGCCACCACATAACACAGGTTCTCTATGGCGCGCGCTCTGAGTAATAATTCCCAATGTGCTGCACCGGTTTCCGCAGTAAATGCTGAGGGGATAACCAATATTTCCATACCCTGCCGGGCCATACGCCGAAAAAACTCCGGAAAGCGTAAGTCATAACATACAGCGACCCCCAGACAACCAAACGGTGTTTTCACCACAATGGGTTCATCCCCGGATTCAATTGTATCCGACTCCCGATACTCTTCATCGGTATCGGGCACACTGACATCGAATAAATGAACCTTGTCATAGCGGGCAACCCGCTCACCGCGATCGTTATAAACAAGACAAGCGGCCCGGATTTTATTTTCATCTTCAGCGGCCAGCGGTACGGTTCCGCCAATAATCCAGACGGAATATTTCAGCGCGGTCGAAGCCAGAAAGTTTTGTATTGGACCCTCGCCATCAAGCTCTTTTTGTTTTATCTTGTCAAATTCACTTTCCCCCATCAATGCAAAATTCTCCGGCAAGGCAATCAATTTTGCACCCGATTTTACCGCTTCTCCTATTAATTTGTCCGCCTCCAAAAGATTCGCTCTTATATTCGGACTGGATGCCATTTGAATGGCAGCACATTTATTCATTCACTTTCTACCGCTTCTTTTTCGATACCCAACCAGGAAAAATCCGTAATACCCAGCCAGGCTTTTCTTATCAAACCATCATTTTTGTGTAATGGAACAATTTTAGCTGCCCCCCATTTTCCTTTTACCGTATACTGAGCGCCAAAAAACAAACCGTCCTTTTTCGAACCGGTAAATGTTTTTGTCATCAGCGAGGTAAAACCCTGCATAATTGTACCAGCAATCGGCAATACGGCAGAACTTTTAGGAATAACGGTGATAACTTGATCAAAATTCTGGTTTTGTAAATCCGTGTTGCCTGTGATTTTTATAATCGCAGGCATACTGTCAATCATCAGATCGTCTGTTTTTGCCAAGCCATCTTCCAGGATAAAGGAACCTCTGATACGTTCATAACTCAACCCCTCCGCATAAACATCGCTAAAATCAAGCTGCAAACGGCGCCCCATTTGTCCCAAATCAAGTATGCCCAGCAAGCGGCCTATCCCGGGCTCGATACCCAGCAAGCGGCCTTCACCCATGCGCACATCCATCTGACCACGCACATCAGACCATGAAAACTGAAAAGGTGCCCCCTCCCAAGAGGCCGAAAAATCAATTTTCACAGGCGTTGCACGCATGGCCTCAGTGACCTTGAGTTCTGAAAGAAAAACGCCAAAATCATCCATTTCCAGTAACCCGACCACTTCGGTGAACGATTTGTCGCCATTTATTTTCCAGCTGCTGCCTAACGAGGATAAACGCCGGTTTTGTTGCTTGATCACAAAACGTTTAAAAACCAAACCATCCTCGATACGCTCGGTATCAATTGCCAAAGCGCCCAAATTGATATTTTTCCAAATCAATTGGCGGCTATTGATTTTAATTAATGGGAAATCCAAAGGTGATATATCCGCATTTGCCGATGTCAGAACGCTCAACTTATCCAGGTTGAGATAATGCATATCCAAACTGATTTTTGCATTTTCCGAAGCGTCTGGAACCACAACACCACCTGCAGCAAAGCGGGTTTCAAAGTTTCCCTGCCACTGCTGTTGCCGCCGTTCCAGCTGCAAGCTGACCGGGCCATAATCCCGGCCTTGCCAAATGCAATGTTGAGTATCCAATACCAATTCATCAGCCGGCGGCGCTGACGAGGCCGTTTCTGATAAAGCGGCCAATAAATCCATCCAGGGACTCAAATCAAACCTGTCCCGTTTAATCCGCATACGAACTCCGGCATGATGCAAAAACTCCGGCGACCCTTTTCCAATCACCAGATCAGCGGAAAACACCGCGCCACCCAGGCGTTGAATTTGGATTGCGGCTTTCAATACATCCGCATAACTTATTGTCACCGGAAGATTACGTGAATCGTCAAAGTCCAGATGTATACTCAAAGGAATCCTTTGTTCTGCACGTTTCGCCAAAGGTTCTGGAACATCCAATGTCAAACCTGTCAAATCCGAATAAAATTGCAAAAATGTATTTTCTTCCTCGGCATCCGGCACCGTCAGGGCAAGCCGGTAATCCACATCACCTGCAATCCGTGTCCGCCAAAAATCCCCTAAAGGCAGGGTGTCCACGGCCATTGTTCCATTCGCCCTGACCACATAGGCCGCTTGCGTCCTGTCAAGACGCAACCAAACCGGGCGCTGTAACACTTGACCCCGGAGCTGTCTGGCAAATATAGCCTGTTCGGTAAATCCCAGCTCTCCTTGCACATCGCTAATCAGCAAATCCACGTCCAACAGGCGTATTTCGGTATGGGACAAATGCGCAACCCCATTTATTTTGTCCCCCAGTCCCTCCTTCAATGCCAGGCGCATATCCAAATCAATGCGACTGTCACCTTGCAGGGCAATCGTCTGTAATACCGGAGCAAACTGTGCCGCCAACGGTGTTTGCTGAAAAAAACCAACCGTTTGCCCCAGCGTAGCCCATACTTCACCCTGTACCGACAAATAATCACTTTGAAATAATGACGGCACCAAGGCCACTGTATTTTTTATCCGCGCCCCATTGATTCGGCCACGTTCGATATCGACCTGCAAGCGATCACCCAAAAGCAGCACTTGCGCATCGATACCGGTTACATAAGGCCATTGTGGATCATAAGCCAGGCTCACATTGCGCACGTCCAGCATCAACTCACAAACACCGCGGCCATTATAAAACGGGTAATCTTCAGGATAACCATAAAAAATACCTTTTCCGGAAAGGACTTGCCCGGACAATACGAGCGACCTTATCCAGTCAACATTTTGCCTGCCAATGGCGGCTGTCGGCATGTAATCGACTAAACTGCGTATATCCTTGACCTGGTCAAAGGCCGTTTGCACATCGACAAATACCCTGGCTTGCGATTGTTTCGGAATCTTGAGCAAGCCCCGGTAATATAAATCAAAATCTCCCGTCTGCACTTGCAGGCGGGAACTGGATAACAACCATTGCCTGGACTGTTGCCGCCAATGCAGCCGCCCCTGCAAGCGGGCAAAATTCAATGGCCGGCCGAACCATGCCGGAAACTCGAATTGCATATTCCGGCTTGCCAGTTGCACATAGCCATGCCGGGCATCACCATAAACCGAACCTGACAAGCGCTTGATGTGAGGATAACTTTCAGAGCCTGTAAACCCGAAATTTTCAAAATGGCTGTTGATTGCAAAACCGGCCTGCTCAGGATTGACATATAAAAATAAATCCCGGAACGTTCCCGCCGGCTGCCAGCGGCGCAAATTTTCCAGAACGGATTCCGGCAAAATCCCGGAGCGCAACGCCAATTCAGTTAACCGGCCGATATCCAGACGCTTGCAGTTTACTGAAAAAACCGGCCAATTTTTTTTTGTCCAATCCGCTGCCGCAATCCACAGATTAAAATCATTTTCCTGCCAGGACACACCGTTCAATTGCAAAGCCAACTCCTTGACCGCAAGCCGCCAGCCGTCATTTTGCTGGCGCAACTGAAAAACACCCGCCACATGCTCCGCAAGCAAGTGTTTATTGCCAGCGGCACGAATTTCAGCGCCGTCGATGGAAACCCGGCCTGACAACGACACCATCCGGGAGTCTTGCCAATCCGCCCATAAACTGAAATCTCCGCTTCCCGACTGAACCCGGTAATCCCCCCAACCTTGCATTGGCCACATTTTACCAAACCGGATATGCCGGCCCTGGACATACAAGCGTCCGTTAACCCGCTCAAACTGAAACAGATCACCACTGAAGAGCAATACAAATTGCAATGAATCACCCAAGGCCTCGGGCAGATGCAAATCGATATTGATCTGATGTCGTCCCTTCTCCAGCTGATTATTGACATAAATCGCCACATCCTTGAAATGACGCGCCTTGTCCAGATTAGCCTCGTCCCGCCAGATCACCTCGCTGTCCAGCATTTCATACTGGCCACTTGCCAACAACCATTCCGGCTGCCTGTCGCTGGCCTGCAAACCGACAATACGAATCCGGCCATCGGTTTTTTTTATAACCGACAGTTTTACGCCAATCAGGCTGATTCGGGTGGCGGCGGCAAAATCCCACTGGCTCAGCAGATTCCACAAATCAAGCCGTAACTGTATTTCCTGCAATTCGATGGCAGGGGTAAGACGATCCGGTGTCAAAATGTCAATATCGTGTAATATCAATTTAGGGCTAAGGCCATAGATATTGACCCGCATTGCGCCAATGGCGCAAGGTGCGCCGGCCATGGCACTCATGACCGATTCCAGTTCCGCTTTATAAACATCCGCCTGGTAAAAAACCAGTCGTATCACACTCAACAATACCGCTAACGCGATTAATGACCAGAAAATCAAAATACGCGTTGCGCGTTTGAAATGATGAATCATAAACCATCAAAGCAGTACAACGTCATACTGCTCCTGGGTATATTGCGACTCGGCGCGAAACTTGATCCGAACCCCCAAAAACAACTCCAGCTCCGCTAGCATATCCGCTTCCTCATCAAGCAACATTTCAACCACTTCATTGGATGCCAAAACCAGCAATTGCTGTACGTTAAATTGCCGTACTTCACGGATAATTTCGCGAAAAATTTCCAGACACATGGTCTCGGCGGTTTTCAAAACACCCCGCCCACCACAACATGTACAGGGCTCGCAGAGAATATGCTCCAGACTTTCACGGGTTCTTTTGCGTGTCATTTCCACCAAACCCAATGTGGAAACCTCGGTAATTTTGGTTTTGGCGTGATCTTTATCCAGATTACGCTGCAAGGCCGACAAAACCTGCTGTTTATGTTCTTCGCTCTGCATATCGATAAAATCGATAATGATAATTCCTCCCAGATTGCGCAAGCGAAGCTGGCGGGCAATGGATTGGGCCGCTTCCAGATTGGTCTTGTAAATCGTCTCTTCCAGATTGCGGCCACCGACATAACCCCCCGTATTGACATCAACCGTCGTCATCGCCTCAGTTTGATCAAAAATCAAATGGCCTCCGGATTTCAGGTTGACCTTACGATCCAGGGCTTTCTGTATTTCATCCTCAACGCTATAGATATCAAACACCGGACGCTCACCGGTATAATGCTCGATAACCGGTACCACCTCGGGAACAAACTCATCGGCAAACTTCATCAACCTTAAATAGGTCTCCCTCGAGTCCACCCGCACCTTTTCAATACCCTCCTTGTACAAATCCCGAAGCGTACGGATACTCAACGGCAAATCTTCATGGATAAGCGTCCGAACCTTGGCCGATTGGATACATTCCTGAATGGACTCCCACAATTTCAGTAAAAACAACATATCCGAGACCAAAACCGTTTCATCGACACATTCCGCCGCAGTTCGGGAAATAAAACCACCACAACCATGTTGTTTTTGAAAAGCCTCCTGGCAGGCCCGCAAGCGGGCACGCTCGGATTCACACTCAATGCGTTGGGACACACCGCCGTTGACCGAATACGGCATATAAACCTGATAACGCGAAGGAATGGAAATCTCTGTCGTCAGCCTTGCCCCCTTGCTGCCGATAGGATCCTTGCTGACCTGCACGATCAACGATTGCCCTTCATGTAAAAAATCTTCGATATTTTCCGAATCTTTTTTCTCTATTTCCTTGCTGGACAAATCCGAAATATGCAAAAACGCCGCCCGCGCCAAACCAATATCGACAAACGCCGCCTGCATACCGGGCAATACCCGGCAAACCTTGCCCTTATAAATATTACCCACCAGACCGCGTTGCCTGTCCCGCTCGATAATCAATTCCTGCAAGACACCGTTTTCTATCACGGCGACCCGGGTTTCAGGCGGCGTTACGTTAATTAAAATTTCTTCACTCATTATTTTTGAATTTCCATCATAAAAGCCCCGGTTCAAGCGGATAATATTTTGAACCCGGCTTGCCGCAAAAGTTTTGCCGTTTCAAATAAAGGCAAACCCATAACGCCCGAAAAACTACCCCGTATCCGGCGTACAAAAATACTGCCAATGCCTTGTATTGCATAAGCGCCGGCTTTGTCCGCAGGCTCCCCGGTACGCCAATAATGACGCATTTCCTGCACATTGATTTCACGAAAACAAACCTCGGTGATACTCAATGCCTGCCGCTGCTGCTCCCCTGTACGCAGCGAAACCGCACTAAAAACCCGGTGTGTTTTACCCGACAAATCCGTCAACATGCGCAAAGCATCCGCCTCATTCTTTGGCTTACCCATGATGCGGCCATCCAGCACCACAGCAGTATCCGCCGCCAATACCGGCAAACCACTGGCATTGGTCTGCCAGGCCTGCTCCGACTTGACGGCGGCCATACGCCTGACATAAAGTTCGGCTTGCTCGCCCGGTTCAGGCGTTTCATCGATATCAACCGGACAAAGTGCATGGGATATACCCATTTGGTTTAACAATTGCCGCCGCCTTGGTGAGGCAGAAGCCAATATAATTTGTGTTGGTTGATTCATCGGTGATAGGGATGATTCGATAAAATACTAAAGGCGCGATACAATTGCTCGGCCACAATGATACGTACCAACGGATGTGGAAAGGTCAGGTTGGACAAACACCAGGATTGGGGCACGGCCTGACGGACACTATCGGCCAAACCTTCCGGCCCACCCACCAATAACGCCACATCCTGCCCGTTTTGCCGCCAGTGATGCAGCTGCATGGCCAATTGCCGGGTTGTCCAGGGTTTTCCCGACAAATCCAGCCGGATCGGACAGCTATCAGGCGGTATCGCAGCCAACATTTTCTTACCCTCTTGTTGCAACAAGCGTTGTATATCGGTATTTTTCAAACGCTTGCCCGGCGCTATTTCTTTCAACACCAAGGCACACTCTTTGGGCAAACGCCTGGCATATTCTTCATAACCTTGCCTGACCCAGGCAGGCATCCGGTTACCGACTGAAATCAAATAAATTCGCATAAACACATTTATGTACTTTCCAGATAAGTATAAGCGCTCAGACCCGCAATCAATTCCTGCGCCAAACGCTTTTGCCGTGCTTTATCGAGAAATGTCCGCGCCAATTTCCGCAAATAAGCCTGTTCCAGCCGATCCGCTTCAATATGCACATAAGCCAGCAAATCGCTGACCTGATCGCCTTTGTTCGGCTCGGCGATTCGATAACCGGTATCGGTCATGCAAATATTGACCGAATCGGTATCGCCAAACAGATTATGCATATCGCCCAATATTTCCTGATAAGCGCCCAACAGAAAAAAAACCAATCCAGTACGGTTCAGACGGCTTGATATCATGTACCGCCTGGGTCCTGGTATTATTTTGCCGATCAATATAACAATCGATGCGGCCATCGGAATCACAGGTCAAATCCTGGATCACCGCCCGCCGCTGCGGTAACTCGTCCAGACGCGCAACCGGCATGATCGGAAAAATCTGGCCAATACCCCAGACATCGGGCATGGATTGGAACATGGAAAAATTACAAAAAATTTTATCCGCCAGTTTTTCTTCCAGTTCTTCAAGGATCTGACGATGCGCATAAATTGTTTGATCCAATTCCATTTTAATCCTTTGACACAACGCGATATGTTGTTTTTCCGCTTCGGCCAAACCGGCCAGATCCAGTTTATCCTGGATAAAGCGGCTGCGTGCCTCGGTCAATGCAAACACGGCATCATGGTAACTTTCCAAAACATTAGCCTTCAATTCAGTCTCATCCTGTTCTTCACACACCCGCTCGACATCAATGACATTGGTAATCAAAACCGCATGATGGGCGGTGATTGCCCGCCCCGACTCGGTAATGATATCCGGCGGACTCAATCGATGCTGCCGGCACACCCGGGAAAAACAGGCAATAATATTTTCCGCATATTCTTCCAGCGAATAATTCATCGAGCAATCGTGGCGCGATTGACTGCCATCGTAATCGATACCCAAACCGCCGCCGACATCAACAACGGCAACCGCTGCCCCAAACCGGCGTAGCTGCACAAAAAACCGCGCTGCCTCTTGCAATGCGGTTTTTATGTCATGAATATTCGCCACCTGCGAACCCATGTGAAAATGCATAAGCTGCAAGTTTTGCAACAAATCCAGCCTTTCAAGTTTGTCCAGTAACTTCAGAACCTCATCGGCATGCAAGCCAAACTTGGCCTTCTCGCCGCCGCTGTTCTGCCATTTTCCGGCAATGATACTGGACAAGCGCACATGCACACCCAGTTTTAGCTGCACATCCAAATCCCGCGCCTGCTCCACGACCCAATCCAGTTCCGAAGGTTTTTCGATGAAAATATAAATATCCAGGCCCATTTGCAAACCAATCAACGCATAGCGAATATAGGCCTTGTCCTTGTAACCATTGCAAACAATCGGTTGTTCCGTCTGCCAGCCCAACGCGGCCAGCAACTCGGCTTTGCTGCCCACTTCCAGACCGATACCGCCTGCGGCCAACACCCCTTCGACAACACTTTTTTGCTGATTCACCTTAATCGGATAAACCGGCGTATAACGCCCCTGATAAGCGTGTTGCCCGCAAGCCCGGGCAAATGCTTTTTGCAAGGCATGAACCCGATCCTGCAAAATATCAATAAAGCGAACCAAAACCGGAAATGCCATATCTTTGGTCTGTAAGGCCTGTATCAGTTCGAACAAATCGACTTCACGTCCGCCGTGACCTTCCGGCCGCACGCATACATGCCCGGCCTCGTTAATATCAAAATAACCGCCGCCCCAATAGGGTATCGCATAGATCGTACGGGTCTGGCCAATATTCAAAACCTGCCTGCACGAAGCCTTTTCTGCTTGCATGAACACTCCAAAAGTTACTGTCGCTGCTGTTTTCAACTTATATATAATACTCAATTTAGCAATGATTAGGGCTACAGCATGATGGATATACGCAACTGGTTTACCGAACAAAACAACATTTGCACACAGGCACGGCGTTTTCATTGAAAATCCTCAAAAAACGGCATGAGGAGCAAACGCCTTATCAAAAAATAGAGATATACGAAACGGAAAGCTTCGGCTATTTGATGGTCATCGATGGCTGCACCATGGTCAGCAGCCGGGATAATTTTTTCTATCATGAAATGCTCACCCATCCGGTTTTATTTACCCACCCACAACCCAAAAATGTCTGTATTATCGGCGGTGGCGACTGCGGAACCTTGCGGGAAACGCTCAAGCACGAACAACTTGAACGGGTTATACAGATTGAGATCGATGAACGCGTAACCCGTTTGGCGGAACACTATTTTCCCGAGCTATGCGAATCCAATCACGATGCACGCGCCGAACTGAAATTCACCGACGGTATCCAATGGATGCGGGATGCCAGAGCCAACAGCCTGGACATCATCATTATCGACAGCACGGATCCGATAGGCCCCGCCGAAGGCTTGTTCGGGGTCGATTTTTATCGTCACTGCCGCAATGCCCTGAAGCCGGATGGCCTGCTTGTCCAGCAAAGTGAATCCCCCTTGTTGCACCTTGAATTATTGAAAAACATGCGCAAAGCTCTGCATACAGCCGGACTCGGCCAGCAGCAAACCCTGTTTTTCCCCCAATGTATCTATCCTTCCGGCTGGTGGAGTGCAACCCTGGCCAGTGCAAAACCTTTACCCGGTTTCAGGAGACACGATGTGGACACAAAAAAATTCGCAACCCGTTATTACAACCGGGAAATACATCAAGCCAGCCTGGCACAACCGGAGTTTTTCAAACACGCTGTAACCAAAATATCATAAACGGCCGGCTTTCGCTTTGGCCAATGCCGCTGAAAATACACCACCTTCTGTATGCGGGATAGATGCAAAATACTCCTGAGTTCTTTATAACATATGCTGATACCCGCCAAAAAATAGGGGTATAATTGTGGGTTGGTTCAGGTATACCGCATGATTCCATCAGCGGAATCCCGAGGATGATAATAATGGCTTCATTGCAAAAACAAACTTTACCCGAAGGCGCTCACATTGGCGTTTATGAAATCAAAAGACTTATTCGCACTGACAGCCTCGGACACACTTACCAGGCATGGAATGAGCATCTCAACTGTTTGATCACACTTAAAGAATATTTTCCTAAACATTTTGCGACCCGGACTAAAAATGCCCAAGTCGTCAGTGAAGGGAAAGCGAAAATTTTTGATTACGGTTTGGAGACCTTTATAAAACACGCGCAAGCCCTGGCCGAGATAGAACATCCCAACATCATCTGCGTACACAATGTTTTGCAATATAATGGCACAGCCTATATGGCGATGGACAACGAATCGGGGACGCCACTTGCATCAGCACCACTCAAATATCAAAACCTGCAAAACATCCTGAAAACATTACTCGATGCCCTCCAACGTTTACATGCCAACGGTTTGTATCACGGCGATATTCACCCAAAAAGCATTTTACTGCGTAAAAATGGACAACCTCTGCTGATCGATTTTGCCGCTACCCGCCTCGCCCTGGCCATTCGCAGCGACCGGTTAAGCAGTGAATTACGACCAGGCTATGCGGCTCCCGAACTGTATGACAACAAGACGCCCTCCCTCACTGTCGCCTGTGACCTTTACGCATTAGGAGCCACTTTATACCGGCACATTACCCATACTGAACCACAGCCCGCCCCAAAACGCTTGTCCACGCTAAACAATGGCGGCTCCGATCCTCTGCCGGCAATCTTCGAACTGGCCGATCCCGCCATCAACGAAAATATACTGCTTGCCATAGAGCAGATGTTAATTCCAGATGCATCCCAAAGACCGCAATCCGCCATTGAAGTTTTATCAATACTTGACAAAACGCTTCACACAGCCAAAACCAGTGATACCCATAAAATTTCCAGGCAGATGATGCCTTTCAATCATTGGATTGGTAACGCACTCGCTATCGCCGCCCTGTTGCTCATTGGCTTTTGGCTGATTGCGCAAAAAAAATCCACGCCGCCAGCACCACCCCCCATTATCCAAAAACCAGCCGCCAGGCTCTCTCCCCCGGCCGCAAGTGAAACTCAGCCCACACAAGCACAGAACGATAACATAATGGAAGAAAATGCTTTCATCACTGACGAACCCATACCAGAGCCGAGCAACACACAAAACATATCCGTTCCAGCTCCAGTGACGAATACTCAACCCAATCCGGATAAACAAAAAGATAACTCCGGCCTGGCATCGACACTTGTTCCTCAAACGGACATCGAAACAAAACGCCTGACGAGCAAGACAATACCGGCACCTCCTCCGCCAGCCGGCCCTGAACAAATCCCGGAAGAATCGCAGAATCATGATATTGATCTGGCAAGCAGGCCTGCATTACCGAAAAACAATATCGCGATTACCGCAGCTGAAAAAAACCTGCCGCCGTCGAAACCAAAGCCCTGTCCATTGCCAGGCATCTGCGCAATGCCGAAAACGACATTGCCCGGTTGCGCCTGACCACTCCTTCGGCAAGTAATGCCTATTTACATTATCAAGCCGTTCTCGAGCGTGAGCCGGAAAACGCCAAGGCCATTGCAGGTATGCAACGCATTATTGATACTTATAGTTACTTAATCGCAAAAGCGATTCGCAACAAACAGTTCAAACAAGCCTACAAATACCTGCAAAGAGCGCAAAAAATAGCGCCCGATAATACGGATTTAGCCAATTTACGTGAACGCCTGTTGTTACAAGACCCGGACTTACCGTGATACAACGCATATCACGATATTGAAAAAAGACTCACTCCGTTCCAGCGACTTTAACCGCTATTCCGGTAGCGTGGTATCTACCAGGCTTTTGTGTTTTTCGTGGTTAATTCATTTGATATTCAAAATCTGCATCCGTGAGCACGCGGAGTGTAAATCCACAGGACAGCGAAACGAAGCGATGGGAGTTTCCAAACCGTTTCTGTAACGACTCACCCTGTTGTGTTGTAGCCGCCGTAGGTCATTGATTTATCAGGACACGTGA
>CAZDXJ010000057.1:0-14215 GCA_964509475.1 uncultured Methylococcaceae bacterium
GTGAATGGAATAATTTTTTTTAAAATTGTGTCTTGTGTTTTGGGGTGGAATACATCGCACCAAAGCGCATTGTTTTATACTTTGCTCAAATTGAAGGTGATATAATGCTATACGAAGGTGTTTGTGATTAAAAATAAGTGCTATTGGCTAGACTAAAGGACAGATAGGAAAATAACTTAATATTATTTTGGAGAAAACATATGCAGAATCCTTTACAAATCTCCTTTCGAGGAATTCCTCATTCTGATGCGGTTGAACAAAAAATCAGGGAAAAATCAGAAAAACTAGAGAAATTCTATCCTCATATTGTAAGCTGTAAAGTCGTTGTTGAATCCGAACATCACCACCACCATCAAGGCAATCTCTACCATATCCGAATCAATATCGCCACGCCCCATAAAGAGATCGTCGTCAGTCGTGAACATCACGATAAACAGGACTATGAAAACATTTACGTGGCTATACGCGATGCCTTTAATTCGGCGCGCCGGCAACTTGAAGATCATGCCCGAATCCAGCGAGGCAATATCAAAAAACACAATCTCCAGGTTGAGCCTGAAAGCATTGAATAACGTATTGCTCGCCGGTTCCGTAGCTACAAAATTTGGCTTGACAATACCTTCCTGTCACTTGCCGGCACTTAAGCAAACCTTCACTGCGTAAATCCACTGAATGGAGCGAACTCGCTGTTGTCGCTCCATTCCGGAGCAGCTCCGCCACCGGCATGAACATCAATCAATACATCGCCTTGCAATCGATCATGTAAAAAACGCTTTCGCACTAACTGTAAAATGATCGATACCAGTCAACAAAACGTTGAATACCTTCTTGCACAGATGTTCCGGGCTGATAGCCGACATCGTTCACCAGTGCCTCAACATCAGCATAAGTATCCGGGACATCACCCGGCTGTAGCGGCAGCAATTGTTTTTTTGCTTTTCGTCCCAGGCACTTTTCCAGGATTTCAATATAATGCAATAATTCAACCGGCTTGTGATTGCCGATATTGTAAACCCGCCAAGGCGCTTTACTGGTACCTGGATCGGGATTGTTACCCGACCAATGTGGATTGGCCTGCGCATTGTGATCCAGCGTTCGGATAAGCCCTTCGACAATATCATCAATATAGGTAAAATCCCGGCGATGGCGGCCATAATTGAAAACCTTTATCGTCTCACCCGCCAATATCGCTTTGGTAAACAGAAACAAGGCCATATCCGGCCGGCCCCAAGGCCCATAGACGGTAAAAAAACGCAAGCCCGTGGTCGGCAAAGCAAACAAATAGCTGTAAGTATGCGCCATCAGTTCATTGGCCTTTTTTGATGCCGCATACAGGCTCAACGGATGATCGACATTATCATGCACCGAAAAAGGCATGCTTTCATTGGCGCCATACACCGAACTGCTCGATGCGTAAACCAGATGTTTTACCTGATGATGCCGACACCCTTCCAATATATTGCTAAAACCGACAATATTGCTATCAATGTAAGCCTGGGGGTTTTGCAGGGAATAACGAACCCCGGCCTGGGCGGCCAGATTGACCACTTTTTCCGGCTGATACTGCCGGAATATTTGCTCCATTGTCTCTTTATCGGCAATATCGGCACGAATATCGGTAAAGTTTTGATAATCACAAATACGCCGCAACCGCGCCCGTTTCAGTTCAACATCATAATAATCGTTCAGATTATCGACACCTACCACCTCGTCGCCACGTTCCAACAGCTGCAGAGCCAGGTGGTTGGCAATAAAACCGGCGGTTCCGGTGACCAGGATTTTCATGTTTATAACCGTCCATCGGCCTCATTCGCCGCCAGGATATATTTTATATCAAACAAAACACCGTTCGCCTTGGTCAACCGCCTTAGTTCTGCCACACCCATCTGTTTGAATTGACGATGGGCGACCGCAAGCAAAACCGCATCATATTGACCTTCAGGCAATTCCGCCAACGGTGTGATGCCATATTCCTGCCTCGCCTGCTCAGCATCGACCCAAGGATCGTAGACATGCACATTAACCCCATAATCCATGAGTTCCTCAATAATGTCGATAACCCGGGTATTACGCAAATCCGGGCAGTTTTCCTTGAAAGTCAAGCCCATCACCAGCACATCCGCATTCATAACCTGGATTTTTTTCTTTAGCATCAATTTTACAAGCCGGGCCACAATATAATGCCCCATTGCGTCATTGATACGGCGTCCAGCCAAAATGATTTGTGGATTGAACCCCACCGCCTGCGCCTTGTGGGTCAAATAATAAGGATCGACCCCAATGCAATGCCCCCCCACCAGACCCGGCCGGAATGGCAGAAAATTCCATTTTGTCCCCGCTGCCACCAACACTTCCTCGGTATCGATATGCAAGCGCTCAAACAATAACGCCAATTCGTTGACCAGGGCAATATTGACATCACGTTGCGTATTCTCAATCACCTTGGCCGCCTCGGCGACCCGAATACTGCTGACTTTATGGGTACCCGCGTGAATAATACTGGCATACAAAGCATCGACATAGTCCGCAATCTGTGGTGTTGACCCCGAGGTCACCTTGATGATCGAGCTCAGCCGGCGCTGTTTGTCGCCGGGATTAATACGCTCCGGGCTATAGCCGACAAAAAAATCACTGTTGAAGCGCAAACCGGAATGTTCTTCCAGCACCGGCACACATTCTTCCTCGGTCGCCCCCGGATAAACCGTGGATTCATAAATAACCAAATCGCCCGCTTTCAAAACCGCGGCAATCATCTCACTGGCCTTGCGCAAAGGTGTCAGATCAGGCTGTTTGGAAGTATTGATCGGTGTGGGTACGGTGACAATATAAACATTGCAAGCGGCCAGCGCCGTGATCTCATCGCAATAACGCAAATGTTTCGCCGCCGCCAGTTCATCAGCACCTACTTCGCAGGTGGTATCGTTCCCGGCTTGCAACTGGTGGATACGTTCGGCACTGATATCATAACCTTTACAAGGGTACTGTTTACCAAATTCAACGGCAAGCGGCAAACCAACATAACCCAGGCCAATAACGGCAATATTACTTTCTCGTAAATTTCGCATGTCATATTTCCTTAGATGCTATCCCAACCTTTACTGCCATTAAGTTAAGAAAATGTGCGTGATCTGACGACAGACAGGCCGGTGCAACAAATTCACACTGTGCGGATAAATCCGCACCTAGCCCATTGCCAAATTGAACCCAACAACTTAATGGCTGTGATCCCGGCTTTTCAAACGGGCAAAACCGGACGATTGCGTTCATGATCAACCACCGGGACGGCCGATTGGATAATATTTAAGACCACTTTGGCGCACGAGTTGCGGGTCATAAAGGTTGCGGCCATCAAAAATCACCCGATCGGCCAATGCCGCATTGAGCCGAACAAAATCCGGGCTGCGAAACTGTTTCCACTCGGTAACAATAATCAAGGCATCGGCCTGTTGCAAGGTTTCCTCCTCGGTATCGCACAAATGCAAACCTCGTTTCTGCCCATAGATACGCCGTGCCTCCTTGATCGCTTCCGGATCATAAGCCCAGACTTCAGCGCCTGCTTCGATCAACGCTTCCAAAACCACGCGACTGCTGGCATCACGCATATCATCGGTATTGGGTTTGAACGCCAGACCCCACAAAGCAAATTTTTTTCCTTGCAAGACACCGGCATAATAATCCTTGATTTTGCTGAACAACCGCTGTTTTTGCCGGTTATTGACATTTTCCACCGCATTTAACAGCTCAGCGGTATAACCGCTCTCCCGAGCCGTCCGCTCCAGGGCGCGTACATCCTTGGGAAAACAGGAACCACCATAACCACAACCCGGATAAATAAAACTGTAACCAATGCGACTGTCCGAACCGATACCATGCCGCACCTGCTCGATATCTGCGCCCAATCGTTCCGCCATATTGGCCAGTTCATTCATAAAACTGATTTTGGTCGCCAACATGGCATTGGCCGCATATTTGGTCAATTCCGCCGAACGGATATCCATGACAATCATGCGTTCACGATTACGGTTGAATGGCGCATAAAGCGCTTTCAGCAATTCCCGGGTGCGCGGGTTATCGGTACCGATTACAATACGATCCGGTTTCAGAAAATCTTCGATGGCAGCGCCTTCCTTGAGAAATTCCGGATTGGAAACCACATCAAATGATATGTCCTGATTCCTTTGTTGCAGGGTCTGCTCGATAACTTCACGCACTTTGTCCGCTGTACCCACCGGAACCGTCGATTTGTTGATTACAATCCGGTAATCGGACATCTGTTCCGCAATACTTTTTGCTACCGCCAACACATAACGCAAATCCGCCGAACCATCTTCATCCGGTGGCGTACCCACGGCAATAAACTGAAACAGGCCATGCTCTACCGCCTCCTGGATATCTGTGGTAAATTGCAATCGGCCAGCGGCCTGGTTTTCCTGGATCATATCTTCCAGACCCGGCTCATAAATCGGAATACAGCCTTTTCGAAGATTGTCAATCTTGCTTTCATCCACATCCATGCAACATACATCATTACCCATTTCGGCAAAACAGGCACCCGTAACCAAGCCAACGTAACCACTGCCAATTATCGTTAATTTCATTTTTTTATTTTATCTTAGGTGGATTCATAAATAAGATAGGAATATTACGACAGGGTATCAAATAGAGCTTTTTCCCTGTTTTTTTGTACATTATCCCAACTAAAAACTTTACCGTTCATTGTTATGAACGTACCATTCTCCAGTAATTGCACGGCACATAAAGCACTTCCCAGATTAAATAACGCATCCGAATATCCAAAACTGTAGGGCACCATCGCACCGAACAACACGATCGTCTTTTCCGATATTCCCTTTGCCATGAAACGGGCGGTTTCAACCATGGAATCCGTCCCATGCACGACAATAATATGCTTTTCAGTTGCCTTAAGGCAAGCCTGTTTGATTGCCATTCGATCGGTATCCTGCATATCCAGACTGTCTTTCAACATCAATAATTCAATCGTTACCGGAACGGTACAACGCGCCTGCCGCAACATATCCCGAATACGGCTTTGCTCAAAACAAAGTTGGCCGCTGATTTCGTCGTACTGCTTGTCAATCGTGCCGCCAGTGAGAATAACCCGAATCATATCAAATAAAAAACCAACAGAAAAAATAACTTTGTACGATAATAGTTGATAGCACCATCCTGTCAAACTCGATAACCTTCCTATCTTAATCATTACACAGAAAAAAGCAGATCAGTGATCATGAGTAAAGTCAAATTTTTATATATCCTAATCAGTTCATTAATATTGGCATCCTGCTCTTCAATGAAAATAAGCATGGATTATGACGCCAACGCCTCGTTCGTAAACCTTAAAACCTATAACTGGCTGCCTGGGCACCCGAAAAAATCAGGTAATCCGGTTATTGATTCCGATGAGCTGATGCATCGACGCATTAAAAACGAGATCAACCACTGGTTGCAACAGCACGGTTATGTTCTGGCACCGAGAAACCGGGCAGATTTTTTAATCAGTTATTTTGTCGTTACCGAACAACAAACCCGCATAACCGTATTGAATGATTATTATGGTTACCCACGTGGCTGGGGATTTTACGGCGGCTATTACGGTTACCCGGGCGGCAGCCGGGCTTATGTCTATGACTATGAACTGGGAACCATGATTATCGACATTGTCAATACCCGAACCCATAAATTAATGTGGCGGGGCACTGCCGAAGACGAAATAAAGAACCTGAAATCACCTGAGGAAAAAAAGGCCAAAATTGCCGAGGTCGTGGAAAAAATCATGACGCAATTTCCGCCTTCGCGCTAAGTGCAGTACCAATTTTGTATGGCTATTTATACTTCACGCGGTCACGGTTGCGGATTTTGAAAATAGCTGTTGTTGGGGTTCAAGAGTGTTTTTACACGCCGCACGGTTATGAATGCGGAAAATGATCGGGCAATTGGGAACTGTTGGCAGGCGGCTTGCCCAGCCCTTCCACGGAAGAGCTGGGCTTGCGGAAATTTGAACGTCGCCGTAATGCCTGGGGACTCCAATCCGCCTGCCCCCGCAATCTAAATATTCCAGGTGACAGGCGTTTCGCGCCCCGATGGCCGGTTCATTTTCCGCAGAAAATTGGTGCTGCACTGGGGGTGATCGTTCCCACATAGCCAACATGCAGGCCACCAGACTGAGTCCCCAGGCTATTCAGTTGCCCCGCCGGCGTTGCCTTTTGTTCCCATGCTCCCCGCATGGGAACAAAAGACATATATTTGACACCCCTCAAAACCACCTTTCAATCAACCCAAGCGAATATCTTAGAGTTTCGGGGCCAGCAAGTTCACCCCCAAACTTGACCGATTACCCTTTCGGTCGGATGGTGATTTCCACGCGCCGGTTTTGCGCCCGTCCCATTGCCGTATCATTCGGGGCAATCGGATTGCGATCGGCATAACCTCTTGCCTGGATACGTCCCGGACTGATGCCATTTTGGACCAGATAACTGGCCACGCTGTTGGCTCGGCGCTCGGACAACATCTGGTTATGCTTGAAACTGCCAGTTGAGTCGGTATAACCGGATATATTGATTGAAGTATCGTCAAATTCTTTCAAAACCGTTACCACCGAATTCAATACCGGAAAAAAGTTGGTATTGATATCGGCCGAATCAGTGGCAAAGGTGATATTGCCCGGCATGACCAGAATCAGATTATCGCCTTGCCGGCGCACCCGGACACCCGTTCCTTCAAGACGGGCGCGTAATTTGGCTTCCTGCCGATCCATATAATAACCGATACCGCTACCCAAAGCCGCGCCTGCGGCGGCACCAATCGCCGCACCCTTGCCACCACCGGCAATAGCACCGATAATTGCACCACTGGCTGCGCCAATGCCGGCACCTTTACCGGTATTGCTGACCTTTTCCTCACCTGTGTAAGGATCGATACTGCATCCGCCCAATAACAACAGCACAAGCAATACACTTAATAAACGTTTCATAAATCAACCCTCCTCGATATCATCAAATTCATACACCCAGACAACAACCTTATCACCAACTAAACAACTTCCACTGATTGATACGGATATCCCGTTCCAAATCACTATGCCGCAAATCCATACTGCCATCGCCATCCGTGTCAACCATGTAATAGGCTGGGCCGATATCCGGGATGATTTTTATCATATACAACTCACCATTGACCCGATATTCCTGGATGGTTTTTTTACCCCGCCGGATAATGGTAATATCAGGTTCCAGAGTTTCTCCACTCTGTACCGGCATGGGCAGTTCCGGTGATTCCGGCTCCGGGGAATCATGCGCTTGTTCGGCAGCAGTGTAAGCCGTACAAAACAACAGGACAATAAAAAAAAGTACGTGGCGCATGGGGCTTCTCAAAAAAATATATAAATATCCTGGTAATCATATTACAGATTTTACCGGTGTGCTTGACAAATTATCCGCTATACAAACCCTGTCATATTTTGTTAATGAAAGGAAAGCGTTTCGAAAATGCTAAAATGGGTTCGCTAAACCCACAAGCCAAGACAATACTTTGAAACCGAAGTTTGATGACCAATCTGTTAAGGCCGCTTGATACGGCTCTTTTCGACAAAAATTTAAGGCGACAATGAATAATATAACACCATCAGCAAAACATAAAATCGTGATCGTCGGCGGTGGCGCGGCAGGTCTGGAGTTGGCAACCCGTCTGGGTAATAAACTGGGCAAAAAGGGACTGGCCGAAATCACCTTGCTGGATGCAATGCATCAAGTCGCCATACACGGTTATTTCCAGACCGCCATGCTGACCTTGTCCAATATATTCCGGCGCAGTGCGCACGCACGCATTAAATTGCACTGATAACGCCGCCATGTTACGCCTGGAAACACTGAACCGGTTCAAATCCGAAAAAATAAAAAAACCTCTGCTTGTTTTCACGGCGTTACTGACAATTTATGCTTTATCCGGTTATCTGCTGCTGCCCTGGCTGATTAAAACCCGTTTGCCCGATTTTGTCCGTCAACAAACAGGTCAAACCGCCAGCACCGGCCTGGTGAGATTTGATCCTTTCTCATTGCAACTGATCATCAAAAATTTTACCCTCGATGAGAGCAACGGCCAGAATATCGCCCGCATTAAGCAAATTTATGTCAACCTGGACTTGTTCTCTTGCCTGCGTTACGGCGCATTGGCCATTGACAAAATTTACCTGCAACAACCAATCCTGCATATTGTACGGGATCAACAGGGCAATCTGAATTTGGCAAAGCTTATCCCACCAAACGATGAGCCAGCCACAACATCCGGGGCGATTTTTCCTCTATGGCTGGGAAAAATCCGCATAGCCGATGCCAGCCTGGATTTTCTCGATATGTCCTTGCCGGCAAACTACAGCAAACGTATAAAACACCTGTATCTGAATATTGGCCAATTAGCGACGGTTAGCATTGACGAGCCGCGTGAAGACAGTCTGTCCCTGGAATTTGCCGATGGCGGCACATTGAGCTGGCGCGGCGAAATCCGCTTGACACCGGCACCCGATATTCAGGGTCATATAACCCTCAAGGCTTTTAACAGCGAAATTTTTTGGCAATACCTGTCCCGGCAAACAGGATTCAATATCAAACAAGGCCAATGGGATATGTCTACCGATGTTGCCTATCGTATTGCCGATGACAATTCTGAAACCCTGTCCATGAGCAACAGCCAAGTACGCCTGAGTAATGTTCTCGACGATGGCGGGCTGCTGGAGTGGCACGGCCGGATCGATATTTTGCCCCGGTTTCGATCTAACGGATCCGTGCAAATAAAAGCTGTACAACTTGAGAAACTTTGGCCCTATATCGGTAAGGATTTGCCGTTCGAATTGAATCAGGGCCTGTTAAATGCCGCTACCGATTACACATTGCAAAGCCACAACACAGAGCTGTCGCTCTCGCTGCAACACGGCCGGCTAAAACTGCGCAATATCTTTACCCCGGAAGACAGTATCCGCTGGCAAGGCGATGCCACACTGTTTCCGCAACTTAAGTCATCCGGTAAATTAACCGCCAGGCAGCTGGATCTGCATCAGATTTGGCAACACACCCGGCAGCACTTTGATTATGCCGTACAGCAAGGCCAGCTAAGTTTCGATGTGAATTATGTCTTTCATAAACACGACCAGAGCCCGCAAATGCAACTCAACCAGGGCCATATACAGATTGAACAATTGAGACTGTCAGCCAACGCCTCCGGGCAACCTTTGGTAAGCATAAAAGATGCGGACATCGAGGGTTTGAGCCTGGATTTACAAAAACAACAACTCCGGGTCGATGCACTATATTCGGATCATGGCTCAATCTGGGCCAGAGTGGATCAACAAGGCCATATCAATCTGATGGAAGCCTTTACCGGCAAGACAGCCGCAAAAACCGCCGACCAAGCCAAGCAAGCCACAGTTGAAACCACAACACCCTGGCATATCACGCTGGCCAACATCGAGTTGCAAAATTACAGTGTCGATCTCCTGCAAGAAACGGCGACAAAACCCATTCACCTGAAATTATCACCTGTCCGCTTGTCAATCAATGATTTCAGCAGCGCACCGCAACACAGCCTGCAATTTACATCCAATATCGGCGTCAACGCATCGGGAACCCTGCAGGCGCAAGGCAAGATGAGTCTGGAGCCTTTGACACTGACCATGCACCTAAAGGCCTCCGATTTACCCTTAAGACCCTTGCAACCCTACCTTGAACAAAACACCCGGCTGGAACTGGTTCGGGGCAGCTTGTCGTTTGACAGCCAGCTTGATTTAAAACAAGAACCCGCCCGCCAAACCCGGCTGGATATATTGGCACAAGCCCAAATAAACCGGTTAAAAACGGTCGAAGCCGATAATAACAAAGATTTTTTGCAATGGCGCACATTGACATTTGAAGACCTGCACTTTTCCTTAAATCCGCTGGCCGTCAATATTTCGACGCTCAACCTGGATAACGCCATAGCACGCATCATTATCAACAAAGATAAAACCAGCAACATTGCTTCGGTTTTTTCCCGGCCCCCGGGCAAAACCCCGATCCGAAAAACAAAATCCGCACTTGCAAAGCGCAAACCCCTGGCTCTGAACATAAAAACCATCAACATCAAAAATGCGGCCGGTTTTTATGCCGACCGTTCCTTGATCTTGCCGTTTGCCACCCAAATCGATCGGTTGAGCGGACATATCAAAAACCTGTCATCAGAGCAAAACAGCCAGGCGATGCTGCGTTTGCAAGGCAAAGCAAACCGCACCGCACCACTGTTGATTGAGGGGGAGATAGCGCCATTCAGACCCGCAAAATACCTGAATATCCGCATGCATTTTGACAATATCAACATGACCGGCATGACGCCTTATATGGCTGAATTCGCAGGTTACAAAGTGGAAAAAGGCAAGTTGTCCACCGATCTGCATTACCAGATAAACAATAAACAATTACAAGCCGACAACCGTATTGTTATCAAACAATTAACCCTTGGCGAAGCGGTAGCCTCACCCAACAGCGTTTCCCTGCCAGTAAAACTGGCTGTCGCCTTGCTCAAGGATCAGAACGGTGTTATCAACGTCGATCTGCCCCTCACCGGCAATCTCGATGATCCAGAGTTCAGCGTATTCGGTATGCTGGGCGATGTCTTGCTCAACCTGCTCAACAAAACCGTTACCTCACCGTTTTCCGCCATCCACCAATTACTCAATGTCGATACCGATCTGAGCCGTATCCGCTTTGCACCGGGAAACGCGCAACTGGACGAGCAACAGCAAAAAGCGCTTGATACGCTTGCGCAAGGCTTGAAATTGCGTCCGCAACTGCAACTGGAAATCCGGGGTATTGCCTATCGCAAGGAAGATGGTATCGGTTTGGCCGAAAACACAATCGACCGGCATATCAAGGCTATCGTCTGGCACCACCTGGACGATGATGAACGCCCTGCGGATATGAGCAATATACCGACCCGTCACGAACAATACCGGGGGCTATTGCGCGAACTATACCAGCGAAAATTCCCCCATGCAGCGGAACAGCTCATCGAACAAGCCGAAAGCCTGTCCGATACCGATGCAATACAAGCCGTTTATCGGAAAATGCTGCACCAACTGGCAGACGTCAACCGGGCCGGCGATACTGAATTGAACCAGCTTGCGGCCCGGCGTGCCCGTGCCATCAGCGCCTACCTGCTTGAACAGGCGCATACCCGCCCTGAGCAAGTCTATATTCTTGGCCAAAACCTGTATGAACAGGCGAAAGACAACAAAATCAGCGTTGAACTTGAATTGGGTGTGCCCGATTAATTTTTCCATACCGATAACTTTTTATTGACGCGCTGTTTTGCAAACGGTTAAATTCTGTCAAATGCTATTTCAATGAATCAAAATCGATACGGTGACATTATGAACGATACAAATCCAGAACAGAATATTTCGGAAAAACGGAAATTTCAATTTGAAGAAGGCATTCTTATTTTTCTGCTTTTCATGTCTTTGATCGGCATCGGCATTACCCATTTTTCGCCTTCCGATGGCTATTGGTATTGGCTGGCGATGATTGTGGTTTTTGCAATTTCAGCCATTCTTTTAGGCTGGGTTCGTTGCAAACAACACGGTGGCGACATTAAAAAACTGTTACTGGAACAATTTTTTCACTGGGGAAGCTCCATGCTGGTGGTCGGTGCCATGTTCACCTTGCTGCATTCCGAACATCTGACATCCGATAACACCGGCATGATCATTTTACTGCTTTTGTCATTGGCAACATTCCTGGATGGCCAACGTGTCGGCTGGCGCTTCAGTGTCGTCGGCCTGTTTTTAGGCATTTCCGCGATTATCGTCAGTCATTTCAAGCAATTTATATGGATAGAAATTCTGCTGGCTATTTTTCTGGTCGCGATGACCCTTTTATGGGAAAACTGGCGCAGTAAATATTTATTGGAAAACAGCCATTCGGAGCAAGAATGACCCTGGATCAATATGCTGTATTCGGCCACCCGATCAACCACAGCAAATCACCGCTGATTCACAAACTGTTCGCTGAACAAACAGAACAAAAGCTGACTTACACAGCCCGGGATGTCAACAGTGATGGCTTTTTTGATGCCGCCGAAGGTTTTTTCAAAAGCGGCGGCAAGGGCCTGAATTGCACAGTACCCTTGAAAGAGCGGGCCTGGCAATTCGCCGACAAAACAACCGATCGCGCCCGGTTCAGTAAAGCGGTCAACACACTGGCCCTGCACAACGATGGTTCAATTCTGGGTGACAACACCGACGGCATTGGCTTGTTAACCGATTTGACTATCAATCATGGCATTGAATTACATGACAAAGCCATCCTGATTCTCGGCGCCGGCGGCGCAACACGTGGCATCCTGACACCATTACTGGAACAATCCCCCAAGCAATTACTGATCGCCAACCGCACAGCGGACAAAGCCATACGGCTGGCTGAAGAATCCATTAGCGCAGAACGGGTGACAGCTTGTGGACTGGGCGATCTGCCCGGTATGCATTTCGATCTTATTATCAATGCAACTTCCGCCAGCCTGACTGATCAATCGCTCCCTTTACCCGAAGATTTGCTGAATCCAGGCGGCAGTTGTTACGATCTGGCCTATGCCAACACAGCAACCCCGTTTGTACGTTGGGGGCGCAGACAAAATGCAGTTAAAAGTCTGGACGGTCTGGGCATGCTGGTCGAGCAGGCGGCTGAGGCTTTTTACATATGGCGTGGCATTCGCCCACAAACCGGACCGGTTATCGCTTATCTGGAAACACGGCGAATCCGCGATTAGAAAATCGCATCGTTATACAGCATATCAGGAAAACGGGTGTTCGGTACCTTGGTTGCTGGATCAGGCAAGCCTTGCATCCGGATATTTTCTGGCTTTAAGAAAACAAGCCACCAGCGAATGTCCTCGATGTTGTTTTGTGCTGTTCTCCAGACTGGCATCCAAAACATCGATGACCTGTTCACACTCAATAATATCCGTATCCCGCAGTTCAATGTAGATCGCAAGTTCTGAAATAGCCTGCCAAATGCGAGGGCTATTGATAAAGGACAAAGCTTGACGAGTCAAACGGGCAATTGTTTTAGCACGCTCGGCTTCTCCCGCAGCAAAATGATCCAGATAGTCATAAATTCGTCCAACATCATATGATCCGCCATAATGACCTAATATATTAATGCCGTATAAATCAACATCATTGCTTTCATTATCCCGCAAAGCCGTATATTTCGCTTCCGCCAAAGGCCCTGCCAATAAATTGACAATATCGGCCTCGAACGCCAGTAAGCAGGCATTGCGCTCTTGCTCGGAATAATAATTGCGGCTTTCAATCAAGGTGACCGGCAAACTGTGTATCAAACAACCGCCTTCAATAACGGCCGCCTCATCCAGAATAGAGTCTTTCCGTTTAGCCTTGATGGAATCGTCAGCGGAATCGGTGAGAGACTTGAATCGAATCTGGAAAAAAACCGGAGGTAACCCCAGATGTTTGTTACGTAAATAAATGGCCGCCGCGTGGCCTGCCTCATGGTAGGCAATCTGCCGATTTAATTCCTGATCGGGTACAGTTTTTAAATCTATGTAATCACGTTTCATGATGACTTCCCTTGAAAAAAGATGCGGCCAACGGGCCGCATTGAGAGGAAGGATGGTCAACTCTAACCCTTTAGAGAGGGGCGCATACAAGAGTTGCTTGTAGTTTAATCATGCCTTGCGGGTTTGAAAATGTGGCATATTGCCGCGCGGCAATATGCCGCCGAAGTTGGCATGTTCATTGTGATGTATTACCTGTTTGCCTGAAAAAAATTACCGCCATAAAATAAAAAATAATTATTTTTCATAAAGTTAAATACACAACCGGCTTGTTTCAAATTAAGATATTAGCAATTTGCCATGGCATATCACGCACCCTTTTATGTGATATGCCTTACCCGCCCGCATACCCATTGCCATTAAGTCAAGCCATTTTGTTGAATGGATTTATGGATGTAGGTGCGGATTTATCCGCACAGTACGACAAGCCGCATCGACACCCAAATCATATTTTCTTAACTTAATGGCAGTGAGGCGGCTTACCGGATGCCCATCCCTGGGCCTGGATTCCAGCCAATCCCTGCCGGAATGACGCGAACCCGCCCGTCATTCCGCTACGGACTGGCGGAATCCAGTGACAGGGATGTCATTGACCGCTTGA
>CAZDXJ010000058.1:0-13938 GCA_964509475.1 uncultured Methylococcaceae bacterium
CACGTGCATACATCCCTGTCGTTCTGCATAACATCCCAGGTTATGCAAGCCCAGCCCTTCCACGGAAGAGCTGGGCAAGCCTGATAAATCAACGACCTGCGTCGGTTTTTCAGAGGGGGTGAGTCGATACATTTGGTTTTCGGTAAAGGGCTGGCATTTACAAAAATTATTTATATAGAAATATTGGATGCAAACAGTATATAATTCTACGATTTTGTGATTGTTCAGCTTTATTTAGCCAGAATCACAGGTTTGCCGGGCGGCTATCCTGTTGTCTTGTATGTGGCGATAAAGCATTATCGTTTTAACACGCCTTGAAATTTCGATAGTGGGCGTACTGAATAGTTACCGTTTTTGTAACGGCTCACCCGGTTGTGTTGTAGCCGGAGCAGGTCATTGATTTATCAGGACACGTGCATACATCCCTGTCGTTCTGCATAACATCCCAGGTTATGCAAGCCCAGCCCTTCCACGGAAGAGCTGGGCAAGCCTGATAAATCAACAATCTGCACCGGCTTTTCAGAGGGGGTGAGTCGATACCCTTTTTTCATTTTAGATTATCCGGAAGCAAGCAATGCTAGGTAAGCTCGTCAAATTAGTCATTGGCAGTCGTAATGATAGACTGGTAAAGAAAAAGAGAAAGCTGGTAAAGAAGATCAACGCCTTGGCCGATCAGTATGCACAATTAAGCGATGCGGCGTTGCAAGCGAAAACCCAGGCGTTTCGTGATCGCTTGGCGGCCGGGGAAAAACTGGATAAATTGCTTCCTGAAGCTTTTGCAACGGTTCGGGAAGCTTCGGTACGGGTTTTCAATATGCGTCATTTTGATGTCCAGTTGATCGGCGGCATGGTGTTGAATGACGGTAAAATTGCTGAAATGAAGACCGGCGAAGGTAAAACCCTGATGGCGACCCTGGCCGCTTATCTAAATGCCTTGCCCGGTAAGGGTGTGCATGTAGTGACGGTCAACGATTATCTGGCCAAACGTGATGCGGAATGGATGGGGCGTTTGTATTCCTTCCTGGGCCTGACGACCGGCGTCATTATCAGTGATTTGAGTAACAGCGAGCGGCGGCAAGCGTATGCGGCGGATATCACTTACGGCACCAATAATGAGTTCGGATTTGATTATTTGCGCGATAACATGGCTTTCAGCCTGGAGCAAAAAGTCCAGCGGGAATTGAATTACGCGATTGTTGATGAAGTTGATTCCATCTTGATTGACGAGGCGCGGACGCCACTTATTATATCCGGCCCTACCGATGATGACACGGAAGCCTATGTACGCATCAACCGGCTTATTCCCCTGTTAAAAAAACAGCAAGAAGAAAATGGTCCGGGTGATTACAGCGTTGATGAGAAAGTGCGGCAGGTCTATCTGACCGAAGAAGGCCATGAGCATGTCGAACAATTGATGGCCGGGCATGGTTTGATTTCCGAGGGCGGTTCGCTTTATGATGCCGCCAATATCCGCTTGATGCATTATTTGAACGCCTGTTTACGGGCTCATACGCTGTTTCAAAAGGATGTGGATTATATTGTCCGAAATGGCGAAGTGATGATTGTCGATGAATTCACGGGTCGTATCATGGCGGGTCGGCGCTGGTCCGATGGTCTGCACCAGGCCGTGGAAGCCAAGGAAGGTGTGAAAATTCAGGAAGAAAACCAGACTTTGGCCTCCATCACCTTCCAGAATTACTTTCGTTTATACGAAAAGCTGTCCGGTATGACCGGTACGGCGGACACCGAAGCGTTTGAGTTGAACAAAATTTATGGTCTGGAAGTGGTCGTGATTCCCACGCATAGACCCATGATTCGGGAAGACAAAGGCGATTTGGTGTATTTGTCAGCCAGGGAAAAATTTAATGCGGTCATTGAGGATATCAAGGATTGCGTAAAACGTGGCCAACCGGTTCTGGTGGGCACGACCTCCATCGAAAACTCGGAATTGATTGCATCGCTGTTGAAACAGCAAGCTATCCAGCATGAAGTGTTAAATGCCAAACAACATGAACGTGAGGCGCATATCATCGCTCAGGCGGGCAAGCCGGCTGCCGTCACTATTGCCACCAATATGGCCGGCCGGGGTACCGATATTGTGTTGGGTGGGAACCTGGACGCGGAATTACAGGCTCTGGGTGAAGATGCTTCGGAAGCTGAAAAAGAGAAAGTTCGAGGTGCCTGGCTGGACAGGCATGAAAAAGTCATTGCCAGTGGCGGTTTGCACGTCATTGGTTCGGAACGTCACGAATCAAGACGTATCGACAACCAGTTACGCGGCCGTTCCGGCCGCCAGGGCGATCCGGGTTCGACCCGCTTTTATCTTTCCCTGGAAGATGATTTGATGCGTATTTTTGCCTCGGAACGGGTTGCCGGTTTGATGCAGAAGCTGGGTATGGAAGAAGGCGAGGCGATTGAGCACCCCTGGGTAACCCGGGCGATTGAAAATGCCCAGCGCAAGGTGGAAGGCCGCAACTTTGATATTCGCAAGGAAATTTTGGCCTATGATGATGTGGCCAACGATCAGCGCAAGGTCATTTATTCATTGCGCAATGAGATCATGGCTACGGATGATATTTCCGACCGGATTGTCGCCATTCGCCGTGATGTTATCAATGATGTGATCACTGAATATATTCCCCCGAATACAATGGAGGAGCAGTGGGATATCAAGGGTCTGGAAGAGCATTTGAAACAGGAGTTCGATGCCGATATAGCCATAGCCCGAATGCTGGATGAAGATAACAGCTTACATGAGGAGTTGCTGCGTAAGCGGATTATCGAAATTATGGAACAAAATTATCAGGCCAAGGAAACCCAGATGACGGCGGATGTGTTGCGGCATTTTGAGAAATCGGTGATGTTGCAGGTTTTGGATAATAGCTGGAAAGAGCATCTGGCGGCGATGGATCATTTGCGGCAAGGCATTCATTTGCGGGGTTATGCGCAAAAAGATCCGAAACAGGAATACAAACGCGAATCTTTTGAAATGTTCACCCGGTTGCTTGAACACATCAAGTATGAGGTTATCGGTATTTTGTCCAAAGTCAAAATTGCCCAGGAAGAGGATGTCGAAGCCATTGACGCGCAGCGTCAAGCGCCACAGGAGCTGCATTTTGAACATGCCGAGGCCAATGCAATGCCGGCGACTGAATCGGAACAAATAGCAGACGTTGATGGAGAATCTTTGTCCGAACAACACACGTTCACACGTGAGGGCCGTAAAATTGGCCGAAATGAACCTTGTCCTTGCGGATCAGGTAAAAAATACAAACATTGCCATGGCAAATTGACCTAATACCATGGCATCCAAATCTATTTTATTAATTTTAAAAAATAACATATGGCCAAGAATATTTTTCGTAAAAGCAAGCCGAAATCCTGTCTTATTTCATTGCCAAAACTGGGGATGGACAAAAAAGACTTGACTGACGATTTCAAACATTATTACGGATATCGTTTGGGGCGTGATCAAACCTGCCGCTCACCACATTATGCCTATGAGGCGCTGTCAATGACCATAAGCGACCGATTGATTGAGCGCTGGAAAAATACCAATACCACTTATCGGAAGCAAGATTGCAAACGAGCCTATTATTTGTCAATGGAATTTTTAATGGGGCGAATGTTAAGCAATGCGATGTTGAACCTGAACATTACCGATACAACGGCCAAGGCGATGTACGACCTGGGCCTGGAAATCGAGGAACTGATCGACAGCGAACCGGATGCCGGCTTGGGAAATGGTGGTTTAGGGCGTCTGGCGGCTTGTTTTATCGATAGCTGCGCAACATTACAATTGCCGGTCATGGGGTATGGTTTACGTTATGAATACGGTATGTTCACACAAACCATCATCAATGGCGAGCAGGTAGAGAAACCGGATCATTGGTTACGCGATGGCAACGTTTGGGAACTGGAACGATCGGAATTGACCCGGCGGATTAAATTTGGCGGTTACACCCAGGTGCAGAGCAATGAAAATGGCGTGAAAACGGTATGTTGGCTGGATACCCATGATATTTTGGCGGTACCCTTCGATACCCCTGTACCCGGTTACCGGAACAACACCGTCAATACATTACGTTTGTGGAAAGCGATGGCGACCGAGGAATTTGACTTGCAGGAATTTAATGCCGGCAGTTATCCCGAAGCGGTTGCCGCCAAAACCCAGGCTGAACAAATCACGATGGTGTTGTATCCAAACGATGCCAATGAGAGTGGCAAGGAATTGCGTTTGCAGCAGCAATATTTTCTGGCTTCAGCCAGTCTTCAGGATGTATTGGCGCATTGGGTACAATATCACGGCAATGATTTCAGCCAGTTTGCCGATAAAAACTGTTTTCAATTGAATGATACCCACCCAAGTATTTCGGTGGCGGAATTGATGCGTTTGTTACTGGATGAACATGGCTTGTCCTGGAATGAGGCGTGGTCGATCACTCAGCGCACCATGGCCTATACCAATCATACTCTGTTGCCGGAAGCCTTGGAGCGCTGGCCTGTCAGCCTGTTTCAACGTTTATTGCCAAGATTGCTGGAAATTATTTATGAGATCAATATGCGTTTTCTGGCCGAGGTGTCAGCACGCTGGCCGGGGGACAACGAGCGTTTGGCGAGAATGTCGTTGATCGAGGAAGGTCATGAAAAGCAGGTGCGTATGGCCTATTTGGCGATTGTCGGCAGTTTTTCGATCAATGGTGTAGCGCAATTGCATTCCGATTTGCTACAACAAGGCTTGTTCAAGGATTTTTATGAATTGTGGCCGCATAAATTCAATAACAAAACCAACGGGGTAACGCCAAGGCGTTGGTTAGCGCAGTGTAATCCTGAGCTGTCCGCGCTGATTAGCGAAGCGATTGGTGATACCTGGGTAACGGATTTGGCTGAATTGCGTAAATTGGCGCCTTTTGCCGAGGATGCCGGGTTTCGCAAACGCTGGCGGCAAATACAGCAAAACAACAAGCGTAAACTGGCCGAGTTCAAAAAACATGAAATGGGCGTCGAATTAAACACCGATGCCTTGTTTGATGTGCAGGTCAAGCGCATCCATGAATATAAACGCCAATTGTTGAATGTGCTGCATGTGATTCATTTATATGATCGCATCAAACGTGGCGATACCGCAAACTGGACAGCACGCTGCGTATTGATTGGTGGCAAGGCGGCGCCCGGTTATTACATGGCCAAACGTATTATCAAGTTGATCCATAATGTGGCGAATGTCATCAATTCCGATCCGGATGTGGGTGATCGGCTGAAGCTGGTTTTTATACAGAACTACCGGGTTTCGGCAATGGAAAAGATCTGCCCCGGGGCGGATTTGTCAGAACAGATATCGACTGCAGGCAAGGAAGCCTCGGGTACCGGTAACATGAAGTTCATGATGAACGGAGCTTTGACGATTGGTACTCTGGACGGCGCCAATATTGAAATCCGCGAAGAAGTGGGCGAAGAAAACTTTTTTCTGTTCGGATTGACTGAAGAAGAAGTGAATGCGTTGCGGCCGCATTACAATCCGGCAGCGATTATTGCTGAAGATGAAGAATTACAGCGGGTCATGAATTTGCTGGAGTGTGGGCACTTTAATCAATTTGAGCCGGGAATTTTTGACGACATCATCGCCTCTTTGAGAACTCCGGCCGATCCCTGGATGACAATTGCCGACTTCCGCAGTTATGTCGATGCCCAGCGGCGTGTGGATGCTGCGTTTCAGGACAAGGAACGATGGACGAAAATGAGTATTTTGAATACGGCAGCCAGTGGAAAATTTTCAACCGACCGAACGATTAGCGATTACAACCGTGAGATATGGAAGCTGGATGCGGTTGCTCCGCAAAAGCTGACAACAAAATAAGGAATGTTTGATATTGTTTTGTATCAGCCGGAGATCCCTCCTAATACAGGCAATATCATTCGGCTTGCGGCCAATACCGGCTGTCGGTTGCATTTGATAGAACCCCTGGGGTTTGATCTGGATGAAAAAAAATTACGCCGTGCCGGTCTGGATTACCGGGAATTTGCTGATATTACAACTTATTCAGGCTACCAGGATTTTATGGATCGAAAAAATCCACGCCGTTTGTTTGCGCTAACCACCAAGGCAAAACGCAAATATAGCGATGTTTTTTATCAAAAAGGGGATTTTTTGTTGTTTGGTCCGGAAACCCGAGGCTTGCCTGAAGAAATTCTGAACGCATTGGCCGCCGATCATTGCCTGCGTGTACCAATGCGGAGGCATAGCCGCAGTCTTAACCTGTCCAATACCGTTGCGGTTGTGATTTATGAAGCATGGCGGCAAACGGGTTTTGAACCGGAATGCGTTATTCGCTAATTCCAGGATTTGACAATTGTATTTTGTTCAAGAACATTTTGATAATCCTGGTCGTCGATAATGGCAACCCGTTTGCCGATTTCTTTGCTTGAGATGCCGCGCCTCACCAGGTCTTGTTTGCGCACACAGAGATTCAAATGTGCCATAGCCTGTTTTTTTAGTATACAAAGACTGTGGCGGCGTTTTTTCAGCTCAAAAACAGCATTTTCAATAAATAACACCGTATCCCCGGATCGCGCCCTGTCGAGTTCGTAAGACTTTATTGGATAATGATTGATGATGTGTAGCATCGCTTCCCCTTTTGTTCCTGCCTTATCAAAGAACATAAAAAATACTTTATAAGTTTATATATTACATAGCAAACATAATAGTACAAAATAGTGAGATAGCCAAGTATCCATATTTGGCGGCAGTTTGTATGTGCAAGGGAATGCCTGGATAAGCGCCATTAAAAAGGGGGCTGCAATTCGGCTTTTTGCTCTCTGTTCAAGAGGTTGCGAACTGCAAACTGCGCCGGCAGATTTTGATACAGGACTTTATAGGTTTGTTCGCTAATCGGCATCTCGATGCCATGTTGATCGGCAAGGCGCATTGTTTCCCTGGCGGCGGCTATACCTTCGATTTCCTGGCTGATATCCTGAATGATTTGGGTTTTGTTTTCGCCTTGGCCCAAAGCCAAACCAAACCGGCGGTTTCTGGATTGGTTGTCGGTACAGGTCAGTACCAGATCACCCAAGCCGGCCAGGCCCATAAAAGTTTCCTGTTGACCGCCTAGGGCAAGACCCAGGCGCATCATTTCCTGCAATCCCCTGGCAATTAACGCGGCCCGGGTATTGGCGCCAAAACCCAGCCCATCAGCAATACCGGCTGCAATGGCGAGTACGTTTTTTACCGCGCCACCAATCTGGACACCGATAACATCGTGACTGGTATAGGGTCTGAAATATTGGTTATGGAATATTCCGGCTAATTGTTCGGCAAAAGCCTGTTGATTGGATGCAATGGTGATGGCGGTGGGTAAATCGGCGGCGGTTTCACGGGCAAATGTCGGCCCGGATAATACCGCAGCGCCCATATCCGGGGCAAATATGTTGCTTACCACCTGGTGCAGCAACGGGCCATTTTCGGGGCTGAAACCTTTGCTGGCCCAGGCGATACGTGTATCGGGAAGTAAAAAGGGTCTGAGTTTTTTTAATGTCTCATTGAATGCGTGAGAAGGTACCGAGATCAATTGGATATTGCTGAACTGGCAGGCCTCTTCAAGAGAAGCTGTGACATGAAGATTGTCAGGAAAAGGGAAACCCGCTAAATAACGCTGGTTTTCATTATGCTGGCGAAGCTGTTGAATGTGTTGCGGGTTATGACCCCAAAGTGTTGTCTGGCAGCCATTTCGGGCTGCCAGTATTGCCAGTGCGGTACCCCAGGAACCGGCGCCAAGGATACTGATTTTTTTTTGCATTGCCTTTTAGTGCGTTGCTTCCGGTGTTTCGGCCTGGTTTTGTTGCTGGTTCTGCATATGTTGTGCATACATGGCTTCAAAATTGACAGGAGCCAGTAATAGCTGGGGAAAACCACCTCGTATCACCAAATCGGATACGGCTTCCCGTGCATAGGGGAACAATATCGTAGGACAATAGCTTCCCAGCATGGGGGCCTTTTCTTGTTCTGTGAAATTATTTAAAACAAAAATACCGGCTTGGCAAACTTCGGCCAAATAGGCGGTTGATTCACCGCATTTCACGGTAACGGTAACTGTCAACGTGACTTCGTAAACATTTTCCTCAACAGAGTCAACGTGGTTGGCCAGATTGAACTCTACCTGAGGTTCCCATTTTTGGGTGAAAATTTTCGGTGAATTGGGTGTTTCAAAAGAGATATCTTTGGTGTAAATTTTTTGTATCGAGAATTGTTTTTCTTCAGCCATGTCTGTAAGTATTTTTTAGGTTGTGGTTTAGTGTAGATGATTCTGATTGTCTGAATCGTGTTTGTTCAAGTGGGTGCGCATTGACAAAAAGCCAGCCAATTGTCAGGGTATGCGCAGGGATTCTTTGGTTTCCATGATTATTTCTTTTTCTTGATTTCAAAAGGCAAGTTGTTTTCTTTCCAGGATTGCATACCGCCCGTCAGATTGAATACTTTTTCCAATCCCAGTTTGGTCAGTGTTTTACAGGCCGGTGTCGAACGTGTGCCGGTCTGGCAGACGACAATAACCGGGGTATTTTTATATTTCAGCAAATCCTTGTTGTTTTGATCGATTTTGCCTAAGGGAATATTAATGGCATTCTTGATGTGTCCCTTGGCGAACTCGTGTTCTTCGCTGACATCGATAATTACCGTTTCATCGTTGTTCATCTGGGTAACCGCACCGATCGGAGTGAGTGCGGTAAATGTGTTCAGTGCGCTTTCAAGCAGGTCCTGGATGAGCAGGACGGTGACGGCACAGAGGGCGATAAAAAGCATCCAGTGGTTGGTGACAAATTCTATATAACGATCCATTGATAACCTTGATTTCTAAAATGGAAATGGATTATTTTAACAATCGCTGCAAAAAACATCGCGCATCATTTTTATGAGTTGCAGCATGCGTTCATCATCGATAAAGTAATAAACGCGATTGGCTTCTTTTTTATAGCCAAGTATTTCCTTTTCCCTCAAGATGGCCAGGTGTTGAGAAATATTGCTTTGGCTTGTGCCGACATGTTCCACGATATCCTGAACGCTGATGGAGTCCGTGCCAAGGACACATAAAATTTTCAGACGTAACGGATGCGACATGGCTTTCAGGCAACGAGCGGCTTTGATTATATCGGCATCGTTATAAATGATATGCTTGTCATTGTTTTCCATATGTATTACACAGCGGCGTCATTGTCTCAAAAGAAACACAGTGTCAAATATTTGTTCATAGCCGTGATGGACAGATATTATATAATGCTGGTTTGCTTGTGAATTAGAGTTTAATTGTTAAAATTCAAAAAGTTTCTAATTCTAATTAAATATTAACTTTTATTCAATATCTTTGTAAGGAGTCAGTGTGTATAAAGTGAACGGGTCGGCTGCAAAGCGGGCTTTTTATGGTTTTCAGTTTTCGCAGTCAAACAGGGGGCGCCATGGTAAATCGACCTAAACCATTGGTATTGTTAATTCTGGATGGGTTTGGATGGACAGAAAACAAACGCTATAACGCCATTGCCATGGCGGATACGCCAAACTGGGATAAGTTACAACAAGAATGTCCGATGACCTTTCTGGACTGTTCCGGGCGGGTTGTCGGCCTGCCTGATCAGCAAATGGGAAATTCAGAAGTTGGACATTTGCATATCGGTTCCGGACGTTTTTTGCCGCAAGAGCTTTCGCGGGTAAATATCGCGATAGAAGATGGTGAATTTTTTACCAATGAGGCGCTGCGTCAGGCGGTTGATCAGGCCAAGCGAAAAGATGCGGCTTTACATATTTTCGGGTTGTTGTCCCCGGGTGGTGTACACAGCCATGTCACTCATATCGTCGCGATGATAAAATTGGCGCTGCAACGGGGGCTGCAAAAGGTTTATCTGCATGCGTTTCTGGACGGGCGTGATGTTCCCCCGCAAAGTGCGGCCGAGTCGATTCAGGCAGTGGAGGATGTTTTTGCTGAATTGGGTGGGGGCCGGATTGCGTCGATTATTGGCCGGTTTTATGCGATGGATCGGGATAATCGATGGGAACGCGTTGAAAAAGCCTATCACTTGATTGTTGATGGCCAGGCTGAATATACCGCAACAACAGCTTTGCAAGGGCTGGAGCAGGCTTATCAGCGTGATGAAACCGATGAGTTTGTGGCGCCGACAGCAATATTGGATACGGAGGGACAGACGGTTCAATTACAGGCTGATGATTCGGTTGTATTTATGAATTATCGGGCCGACAGGGCGCGTGAAATCAGCCGAGCGATAACCGATCCGGATTTTACCGAATTTAACCGTAACAAACCGGCGCATACTGGTTTATATGTCACATTGACCCAATATCATCAGGATTTTACTTATCCGGTTGCGTTCAAGCCCTTTGAAATAAAGAATGGCCTGGGTGAGGTTTTAAGTCGTCACGGCTTGAAACAATTACGTCTTTCCGAAACGGAAAAATATGCCCATGTCACTTTTTTTATGAACGGCGGGATTGATCAAGCGTTTCCTGGCGAGGAACGTATTTTGATCCCTTCGCCAAAAGTAAAAACCTATGATTTGCAACCGGAAATGAGTGCGCCCGAAGTGACGGATAATTTGGTTAGTGCAATTACCGGTGGCCAATATGATGTCATCATCTGTAATTATGCCAATTGCGACATGGTTGGCCATACCGGTAATCTGGAGGCGGCGGTAAAGGCGGTGCAAGTTATTGATCATTCGATAGGCCGGGTAACAGAGGCGCTTGCTCAGGTTAATGGACAAATGTTGATGACGGCTGATCATGGCAATATCGAAAAAATGGTTGATGAAACAACCGGTCAGCCGCATACCGCGCATACCAGTAATCTGGTCCCGCTGATTTATTTTGGTGGTCATCAGGGCCTGAAGGATGGCGGCAGCCTTTCTGATCTGGCGCCGACAATGCTGGATATATTGGATATGGACATACCGCGTGAAATGACGGGACATTCCTTGTTGCAATTACTTTAAGCATGCGTAAGTTATTGTTATTGATTGTCAGCTTATCTATTGACAATCAAATAGCGATAGCGGATGTTGCCGACAAAAGCCGTGAATTGGCTGGTATTCAGGTCAGGATAAAACGTCTGGTCAGCAATATCGGACAATTGCGCAAGAAAAAAAAGTCGTTACAGGAGCAGTTGACTGATATTGAAAAGCAATATGGCCAGACTGCTCTGGCGCTGAAACAATTAAAAAAACAATTCGCGGCGACACAACGGCAATTGCAACAGATTCGTAAAGACATAAAACAGCAGCAAAAAAGCATAGAGCGGCAAGTATCCGGTCTGGAAGATCAGATGCGGGCGGCTTATGCGATGGGACGGCGTGAAAAGTTGAAGTTGTTGCTTAATCAGCAAGATCCGTCACTTTCCAGCCGGATAATGGTATATTATAGCTATTTCAATACGGCAAGGCTGGACAAGCTTGACGAACTTAAACGAAGTGTACACAGGCTGAATGAACTTGAGCTGCAAAATATAGCCGAATCGGAACATTTAAAAATGTTGCAGGCTAAAAAACGTCTGGAATATGAGACATTGCGGGCAAGCAAACAAAAAAGGGAGGCTTTGCTGGTCAAGTTAAACAGGCAATTTGCCGAAAAGGAAAAAAAACTGTACCGGTTTCGGGAAGATGAAAAGGCGTTGCGCCAATTACTGGTCTCTTTGCGTGCAGAAACGGAAACCGGGCCGTCAGCAACGCAGCAGCTTAAGTCTTTTGCCGGTCTTCAAGGTCAGCTGCCGTGGCCGGTAAAGGGGCGATTACTGAAAAAGTTTGGCAGTAAACGGGCCGAAAGCCGCTGGGATGGGGTATTGATCAATGCCGAGGAAGGGGCTGAAATCCATGCGGTTATGGCGGGAAAGGTTATTTTTGCTGATTGGCTTCGGGGTTATGGTTTGTTGATTATTATTGATCATGGCGAACATTACATGACGTTGTATGCCTTTAACCAAAGTTTGTATAAACAGGTTGGCGATTGGGTGCAAGCGGGTGATGTGATTGCTGCTGTGGGTAACAGTGGCGGAAGAGCGCGAACCGGATTATATTTCGGAATACGTAAAAAGGGGAAGCCGATAGATCCGGTACACTGGTGTCGAAAATTACATAAAGGCATTACCGGATAAAATCGGGTGGGAATCAGGTTTATTGGAGTTTGAAGAATGGTTAAACAAAAAAATGGTGTGATCTTGTCTTTTGGTGTCATTATTGGCGTACTGGTCAGTATCGGTGGCAGTGTCATCGCGGATCGGGAAAATGCGTCCCCGGCACAACAAAAACAAGAACTTCCCTATGAGGATTTACGTACATTTACCGAAATTTTCGGTCGCATAAAAAAAGATTATGTCGAGCCGGTGAGTGACAAGAAGTTGTTGCAGGATGCGATTCGTGGCATGTTAACCGGGCTTGATCCGCATTCGGCCTATCTTGACGCAGAACAATACAAAAGTCTCAAAGAGGGCACAACCGGCCAATTTGGCGGGCTTGGTATTGAAGTCACGATGGAAGATGGTTTTGTAAAAGTGGTTTCTCCGATAGACGATACCCCGGCCCAGCGGGCAGGGATACAAGCCGGTGATTTGATTATTCGTCTGGATGAAAAGCCGGTAAAAGGTATGACTTTGATGGATGCCGTGAAAATTATGCGCGGTACGCCGGGAAGTTCAATTACCCTGACCGTGGTCAGAGAAGGTGAAGAAGCACCACTGAAAATTACAATCACCCGGGATATCATTAAAGTAAAAAGCGTAAAAAGCAAATGGCTGGAAAAAGGCTATGGTTATTTGCGTATCAGCAGTTTTCAGTCGAGAACGGGACAAGCTTTGAGAGAAGCGGTTGATGATCTGGTTGCAGAAAATGGGGAAGCGTTGAAGGGATTGGTGCTTGATTTACGCAATAATCCCGGTGGCGTGCTGAATGCTGCGGTTGCGGTAAGCGATGCCTTTCTGGAACAAGGCTTGATCGTTTATACCGAAGGGCGCTTGAAAAATTCCGAGATGCGTTTTAATGCGGCGCCGGACGATGTGTTGCAGGGTGCACCTGTGGTGGTGCTGATCAACGCGGGTTCCGCCTCGGCCTCTGAAATCGTGGCGGGAGCTTTGCAAGACCACAAAAGGGCGGTCATTATGGGCGAGAAATCGTTTGGCAAGGGATCGGTACAAACGATCCTGCCAACCAGCAATGGCGGCGCCGTCAAATTAACGACGGCGCGTTATTATACGCCATCAGGCCGATCCATTCAGGCGGAAGGGATTGAACCGGATGTTACCTTGGCCAGAGTGCGGCTGGAGTCATTAGAGCCGGATAAATTTCAACCAGTCAAAGAGGCTGATTTAAGCCGCCACCTGGAAAACGGTAACGCTAAAAAGGATAACAGGAAAAAGATTAATAAAACAAAACCCCTGGAGAACGATAGCATTAAAGATTACCCCTTGCATGAAGCGTTAAATCTGCTAAAAGGAATAAGTATCTTACGTTCCGGGAAAACCTTGCATTGAGGCTGAAGTTTTAGCTAGTACAGCACCATTTTTGTACTGACGGGAATGTTCTATTTTCTTTATATTTCATTTGGCTATGAGTTATCTGGTTCAACAATGAAAAATGGATGCTGTACTAGATCGGATAGTGATTCTGATGGGCCTTGTTTTTCTAGGGTGCCCTCTGGATTCAAGTCCAATAAAGCGATACCGCACCTCGTGTCGGTATTTTGACCGGTTAATTCCGCCCCGTTCATGGCGGAATGACGGGTTAAAAATGTCATTGCGATAGCCGGGTAATTCTATACTCCGCGTGCTCACGGATGCGGAAAATGAACCGGCCATCGGAGCCACTACCATTAAATGATTTGGGTGCCGGTGCGGCTTGTTGTACTATGCGGATAAATCCGCACCTACATCCATAAATCCATTCAACAAAAGGGCT
>CAZDXJ010000059.1:0-13801 GCA_964509475.1 uncultured Methylococcaceae bacterium
TGTATTGTAATAATTTAAAATTTATTTTGTCCTTTTTCTTGGGGTAGTATATTCCCATATTTCTTCCGACACTATCTTTAAATCATCCGGGATTGGTGTTGTTTGATGGTAGCGGCTATTCGTTTAGGTATTGAATGGTTGAAATGATATCATGATAAGAGTTTGTTAATTGATCAATTCGTAACTGAAAAACAAGGTTTAAGCTTATTTTTACTTATATCAAACATTTTATCAGCTCAATAGGTGGTCAGCCGGATTCACCCGAGCCACGAATCTACAGCCGTTCAGAGCACAATATTTCCCGTTCCCAGATAAGTGAGAATGCTTTAAAGGTTTTATACCGGCTTAAAAAGTCGGGTTTCCAGGCTTATTTGGTTGGAGGCTGTGTAAGAGATTTATTGCTTGGCAGGGAGCCTAAGGATTTTGATGTGGTAACCGATGCAAAGCCTGAGCAAATACGTAAAATATTCGGGAATTGCCGGTTAATAGGACGGCGTTTTCGTTTGGCACATGTCTATTTTGGCCGGGAAATTATCGAAGTCGCCACATTTCGGGGAACGGCTACGACGGATGCCGGTACTGATGACCGGGTGCATGAAAATGGCCGTTTGTTACGGGATAATGTTTACGGTAGTATCGAGGAAGACGTTTGGCGCCGGGATTTCACAGTCAATGCCTTGTATTATAATATTCGTGATTTCTCGGTGAGGGATTATACCGGTGGCATGCACGATCATCAGGCCGGTATCTTGCAGTTGATTGGCGATGCGAAAACCCGTTACCGGGAAGATCCGGTCAGAATGCTGCGTGCGGTGCGCTTTGCCGTTAAACTGGGTTTTACGCTGCATAAAGATTGTGAGGCGCCGATGCATGATATGGCGGGTTTGTTGGCGGAAGTTCCGGCGGCCCGGTTGTATGATGAGATGCTGAAACTTTTTTTATCCGGTTATGCGCTGCAAGCCTTTGAAATGCTGCGTCATTATGGTTTGTTTGCGGTATTGTTTCCGGCGACTGAACAATGTCTCAGTGTGGAAGAGCAAGGGTTTCCCCGTTTGTTTCTGGCCAAGGCTTTGGAAAATACCGATAAACGAATCGCAGAAGGTAAAGTTGTTGTGCCTTATTTTTTGCTGTCGGCATTTTTGTGGGAGCCTTTGCAAACTGAGGTAACGGAAAAAATGCGTCAAGGTCTGGGGGAGGTTCAGGCTTTTCAAGAGGCGGCTAAGGAAGTGATTCAACGGCAGATCAGAAGTACGGCTTTTCCTAAACGAGTCGGCTATGCGATGCGTGAAGTCTGGAATATGCAACCTGCTTTTAAACGTTGTACTGGTTCCCGGCCTTTCAGATTGTTGCGGCATCCACGTTTTAGAGCGGCTTATGATTTTTTACTGTTGCGTGCGGAAACCGGTAATGCTGAACCTGAACTGGCGGATTGGTGGACGCGGTTTCAGCTTGCCGATGAGGCGGAACAAAATCGCATGACCAAACCTAAATCCAAACCTAAAAAACGCCGTAAACCCCGGTTACAAAAAAAGACACGGCCATCCAGAATGGTGCAGTCAGGAGATGACTAAGCGATTATGGGACAGAGTTTGCAAAATCGTGTCATCGCTTATATCGGTTTGGGCGCTAACCTGGACAATCCGGTTGCACAGATCAAATCGGCACGGCAAGCGATTGATGCCCTTGAAAATGTTCAGGAACAGGCATTTTCCGGTCTTTATCGCAGTGCGCCGATGGGGCCTGAAAATCAACCCGATTACATCAATGCCGTGATGGCTGTGGTAACGGATTTGCCAGCGCTTGCGTTATTACGCAAGCTGCAACACATTGAATATCGGCATGGCCGGGTCAGGAATGGTGAGCGCTGGGGTCCAAGAACCCTGGATCTGGATTTATTGTTGTATGGCGATCAGAAAATCGATGTGACGGATCTAATCGTTCCTCATAGGGGTATAGCGGAACGCGCTTTTGTATTGTATCCATTACAGGAAATTGCGCCGCAGTTAATGATTCCCGGACATGGCGCAATAACGGAATTGATTAAGCGGTGTCCGCGTGAGGGGTTAAGCAAACTGTGATTCCAGGGCAATATGTTTCCATGGCCGCGACCAAACCGTTGTCGATTATCGATCTGGCCGGAATGAAAAAACGCGGTGAGAAAATTGCCTGTCTTACGGCTTACGATGCCAGTTTCAGTGCGCTTCTGGATAAAGCGGGTATCGATGTTATTTTAGTGGGGGATTCATTAGGTATGGTAATCCAGGGGTTTGACAGTACATTGCCGGTATCGGTTGACGATATGGTTTATCATACCGCCAGTGTCAGCCGAGCCAGACGACGGGCTTTGGTGATTGCGGATTTGCCTTTTTTGAGTTACAGCACCGCTCTTAAAGCGGCGGAGACGGCCGCGCGTCTGATGCAACAGGGCGGGGCGCAGATGGTCAAACTGGAAGGTGAGAAAAGTGAGATTATACATTTTCTTGTTCAGCAAGGCGTGCCGGTATGTGGGCATTTGGGCTTGTTACCGCAATCGATTAACCAATTGGGCCGTTACCAGGTGCAGGGCAGGGAAAAAGCGGATGCAGACAAAATGCTTGCCGATGCGAAAAAATTGCAACAGGCCGGGATCAGTCTGTTGGTGCTGGAATGTGTTCCGGCTGGGTTGGCAAAACGGATTACACAGGCATTGACGATTCCTGTTATTGGTATCGGCGCGGGCGTTGAATGCGATGGCCAGGTTTTGGTGCTTTATGACATGCTGGATATCAGTATGGGGAAAAGGCCGCGTTTTTCCAGGAATTATATGCGCGGGGCGGAAACTATCGGGCAAGCGGTGCAACAGTATATCGATGATGTCAAACGGGCCCGGTTTCCTTCGGCCGAACATGGTTTCTGATATAAGCTAAGGTCCTTTTATGAAAGTGATGGCATCCATTCAGGATTTGCGCGGGCAATTGGCGTTGTGGCGCCAGTCGGGGCAAAAAATCGCCTTGGTACCGACAATGGGTAATTTGCATCAAGGGCATTTGCATCTGGTTGAGGAAGCACAAAAACAGTCGGATCGGGTTGTTGTCAGTATTTTTGTCAATCCGACCCAGTTTGGGCCGGGTGAAGACTTTGTTTCCTACCCCCGCACTCAGGCGCAGGATCAACGGTTATTAACCGGGATGGGGGTCGATTTATTGTTCTTGCCGGAGGTGTCGGAAATTTATCCTGAACCCTCAAGGACGATGATTCATGTGCAGCCTCTGTCCGGGTTGCATTGCGGTAAAAGCCGGCCGGGACATTTCGCCGGTGTGGCAACGGTTGTTTGCAAACTTTTTAATATAATCCAGCCGGATTGGGCCTTGTTTGGTAAAAAAGACTATCAGCAATTGACGGTAATTCAGTGCATGGTCAGGGATTTGAATATTCCGGTGCTTGTTCAGGCGGTGGCGACTGTGCGGGAAAGCGATGGTTTGGCGATGAGTTCCAGAAACGCTTATTTAACCCGACAGGAAAGACTGCAGGCTCCCCGGCTTTACCAATGTTTATTGGCGGCAAAGGCGATGATTCTTGCTGGGTGCGATGATTTTTCCGGTATTGAGCGGCAACAGATGCAGGCATTGCGGCAGGCTGGTTTTGAGCCCGATTATTTTACCGTATGCCATGCCGATGATTTACAGCCGGCGACAGATAAAAAACACGCTTTAGTCATTCTTGCCGCAGCAAAACTGGGTAAAGCCCGTTTGATTGACAATATTGAACTTCCTCCTGTAACTCGATGATTGGGACTTGTATCAATGAATGGACAGAATTATTCTCAAAAGCAGGTGTAGGTTGTTGATTTATCAAGCTTGCCCAGCCCTTCCGCGGAAGAGCTGGGCTTGCCTAACTTGGGATGTTATACAGAACGACAGGGATGTATTTACGTGTCCTGATAAATCAATGATCTACGCTGACTACACACAACCGGGTGAGCCGTTACAAAGCTGTTTAAACGTATCGGATTTATAATTTATTTTATAAAACTTCTGTTTTTTAGCCCTGTGCCATATCTTAAACGACGGGTTTGCACCATACCATCCGTTACCTTTGCAATTCATGCTTTATCTTAACGAGATGACAATGATTCCCCCCCCCCGATCGAGTTCAGAATATCGGCAGATCGGTGTGTTATCGGTGCTAGCTATTTTCTGAAAAAATAATGATACTCAGATTCGTACAAATTCTTATCTTATCCAGTTCGATTGGCTTGTTTCTATCGGCTGGTCTTTGGGCCAAATCGAACCCTGAACAAACAATTACGCCGCCGATACAAAAAAACGTTGATGCTTCGGCTGTCCAAAAGAAGTACGCCTTGGATAACGAGGCTATCGGTGACGTTCGTAAGACGGATGAGGTTTCAAAGACGCAAACCGGCGCTGACGTAGCAGAGGTTCAAGAGAAATTTGTTTTTGAAAAATTCGAGATAAAAGAGGCAAGCAGCGATCAGGAAAAAATACTCCGTATGTTGAAATGGATTGACAAGATAAATTTGCATCTAATCAGTATGACCGAAACAACCGAAGATGATGATCAGATCAATGAGTTATTGAGTGAAAAAACTGAATTAATCAATGAGTTAATGATTTTGTTGCATCGGACGACGGTTGATAATTTACCTCCGGTAGTATCTCGTGAACGGTTAAATTTTTTGGTTTCGCGTATTTCGATTAATCGGGAGAGAGGTAACAATCTTGCTGTAATACGTGATCAAATACAACAGGAATATTATATTGTTGAGCAAAATATCAGAAATTTTGTGATGGAACTGGCATCGGCCTCAAAACATTATCTTGATATGGGTGCGATTAAATCCATCATACAAGAATACTCCACCCGCTACAGGCAACAAAAGCAAGTTTTTGAGATTCCGGATATCAAGAGCAATAGCAAGGTTTTTAGAGAACTGAAAAAAAATCACAAGCAGTTGATCGGCGCGGAGGAAAGTTATAAGGATTTGTTGAATTTTGTTGAAAGCAACCCCGGGATCATTGCCTCAACACACTGGTTCCAGTATATCACGTTAAATACCAGTATTACGTTTTTTAATTCATTTGAAATTGCCAGAAGAATTAATCAAAAATTAATGCCGACCAAATTGGATATTGGGGGTATTACCACGTCCTTGTTAATTTTCAGTGTGATTTATTTCAGTTTTCCGGTGTTGTTCAGGTGTGCGAATTGGTGTATTGAAAAATATTTACTGGATGATGTTTATAGTGGCGAGGAAATTTTTTACGAAGAGATGCGTAAACCTGTACGCTATTTATTGATTTTTGTCGGTATTGATATGGGAGCCTATGCATTATTGTACCGAACAGATTTTCGATCCTCACTTGAGAGCATCAGTTTTATCATATACGCGTTAATTTATACATGGCTGTTGTTTAAGGTGCTGGATTGTCTCGTTTTGATGCAGGTACAACGCATGACCAGACTCAACAAACAACTGCGCAAGGATCTGTTCAATCTTGCGGTACAAGTGGGTAAGGGATTGATTGTATTGATTGGCATTGCGGTTATTTTAAGCCATTTCGGTATCAGTATCGTTGCGATTATGTCTACACTGGGCATTGGTGGTCTTGCTTTTGCATTGGCGGCAAAGGACACGCTGTCCAATCTGTTTGGCGGGGTTACGGTATTGCTGGATAATGTGTTTAAAATGGGGGACTGGATTAAAATTGGTGACAAGGAAGGCACGGTTGCGGAAATCGGTCTGCGCAGCACCACGATACGCACGTTCGATAATGCCCTGGTTACGATACCGAATTCAATCATTTCCGTTTCCAGTGTGATTAACTGGAATCGGCGGGCTGTGGGCCGGCGTATTAAAATGTATGTCGGCGTAACTTATGAAAGCAATATGGACGATATCCGTAATGCATTGGCCGATTTACGCAATATGCTGATGGAGCATCCCAAAATAGCCAATCCCAAACAAAAAATAGGTGGTGTGAGACGCCAATTCCGCTTTTCCTCGCATGAAGACACCCAGGGTATCAAATCAACGCAGCTGGTTTTTCTGGACCGATACAGTGATTATTCCATTGATATCTTGATTTATTGTTTTTCCCGATCGGTTGATTGGTCGGAATGGTTGGAGGTCAAAGAGGATGTGTTATTCAAGATTGCTGAAATTTTGAAAAAAAACAACCTGGAATTTGCCTATCCGACCCAGGTAAATCTTTTGAAAGAAGAAAACCCGTTTGAACCGGAACGGCATCCGGATCCGGCCGTTTGATGTCACTGTATAACTCAAATAATTTATCAAATGATCGATGAAAATGATTACCGGTTTTTGACAAGCAGAAAGCGTTTTCTGGCCTTGTGGAATTATGTGGCGGTTATGCTGTTTGTCACCCTTGGCAGCGTTTTGTTGTGGATGTACCTGCAATCTCCCTGGCTTGCCGATCCGGTGTATATTGCGCAAGCATTGCAGGAAAACAGGATAGACCTGTCGGTAATACAGATGAGCGCGCTTATATTGCCCATTGTTATCTGGTTTTTGTTTGCCGTTGTTGCAATATTTATTGGTTATGGATTTATGATCATTTCCAATGAGAAACGTTATCTGGCGATAATCGAAAAGCTGTTGAACAAAAGCCTCTTGACAAGACGTGAGGATAAAAAATGAAAAAACCACTATGGCCTGAACGCATGTGTAATGACCATAACCGAGGCTATGCGGTTTGCCTGCAAGGACGGGTTACAGTGTCAAATAAATACCGGGACATACAGTCCTTGCCGTCAATGGTGTTACCCGTAGGGAAACATGAGCCATAACCCGGAGAAGGCCGAGACGGCAAAACATGGATTAAAAGTCTATAAACGGCTTTTGGCCTATGTGTTACCGTATTGGCATTGGTTCTTTATCAGTGTGCTGGGTTTTCTGTTATATGCGGTGACCCAGCCGATGTTTGCCGCCTTGATCAAACATATTATCGATACCTTGCAGCAGCAATCGCGGCAGGGTGTGGAATGGTTGCCGGTTATTTTTGTCGGTCTGATTTTTACCCGGGGAATTGGCGCTTTTTTGGGGAATTATTTTCTGGCACGAGTTTCGGTAAATGTCGTACACGCCTTGCGTTGTGAAATATTTAATCATTACGCCCGTTTGCCAACGGCTTATTTTGATGCCAATAACAGTGGTTATATGATGTCACGCATAACCCATAATGTCGGCGAAGTCACCCGGGCCACCACCGATTCAGCACGAACCTTTGTCCGTGAAGGTCTAACGGCCCTTGGCTTGCTGGCTTATCTGATGTATATCAATTGGCAGCTGTCGCTTATATTTTTAACGATTACACCGATTATCGCTGTTTTGGTTAGTTATGTCAGCAAGCGCCTGCGCCGGTTAAGCAAGCACATCCAGGATTCGGTGGGTGAAATGACGCATATTACCTCGGAATTGGTGGGTGGTCACCGCATTGTCCGAAGTTTTGGTGGCGAGCCTTATGAAATCAACCGCTTTCATCAGGCCAGTTCCTATAACAAGCGCCAGTCTCTCAAACTGGCCACGACCATGGCGATTCAAAGCCCTCTCATGCAGTTTATTATTGCATTGGCTTTGGCGGGGCTGATGTATCTGGCTTTGATATTAATGAAGCAGGCCACGGCGGGCGAGTTTGTCGCTTATCTGACCGCTGCGTTTTTATTGCCAAGACCCTTTCGCTTGCTGAGTGATGCGAATAGCGAAATCCAACGAGGTATCGCCGCGGCGGAAAGTTTGTTTGATGTGCTGGATGAGCCGGTGGAAAAAGATACTGGAAGTTATAACAGCACAACCTGCAAGGGACATTTCGAATTTAAAAATCTGTCATTTCGTTATGCCGGGGAAACCGATTGGGCATTACGTGATATCAATGTAATCATTGAACCCGGACAGACCGTCGCTTTAGTGGGTGCGTCGGGTGGCGGTAAAAGTACTTTGGTTAATTTGATCCCGAGATTCTACGAGTATCAACAAGGCCATATTTATCTGGATGGTGTTGAAATTCAACAATACGCCCTGGATGATTTAAGGCGTAAGATCGCTCTGGTTACCCAGCAAATTACCTTGTTCAACGATACCATCGCCAATAATATCGCTTACGGGGAATTAGGTGGTGCAACAAAAGCGCGTATCTATCAAGCGGCTGAAGATGCTTATGCGATGGAATTTATCAAAAAATTGCCGAAAGGTCTGGATACCGAAATCGGCGAGCATGGCATAAAGCTGTCGGGTGGACAACGGCAACGTCTGGCATTGGCACGGGCTTTGTTGAAGGATGCACCTGTTCTGATTCTGGATGAAGCGACCTCGGCACTGGATACCGAGTCAGAGCGCTATATTCAGCAGGCATTGAAGAAAGTCATGAAAAACCGTACCACCTTGGTTATTGCCCATCGTTTGTCAACGATAGAAAATGCAGACATGATTTTGGTCATGCAACAGGGCCGTATTGTAGAGCAGGGAAAACATAAGGTGTTAATCGCCAAAAACGGGGTATATGCTCGCTTGCACCAGATTCAATTTTCAAAAAAACCGGTTGCAGAGGTAAAGAATTTATAGTCAATGTGACTTGTCTGTTAAAAACAAGTACAGCATCCATTTTTCATTGCCGACTTGGATAGTGTGCAAGCCAATGAAATATCAAATAAATATTGCAACCTTACCTGTAACGGCTCACCCGGTTGTGTTGTAGCCGGCGCAGGTCATTGATTGATCAGGACACATGCATACATCCCTATCGTTCTGCATAGCATCCCAAGTTAGGCAAGCCCAGCTCTTCCGTGGAAGGGCTGGGCAAGCCTGATAAATCAACAACCTACACCTGCTTTTCAGAGGGGGGTGAGTCGATACCCTTACCTGATAATATAAAAACGATTCTGTACAAGCAATGTTATGTCAGGCAGGCTAAAGGCTGTTTTGGGGGATAATCCGTTTTGGCGGTTTACCGGTTTTTACGGGCCGCCATATTTGACAATATCGGATATAAACATGCTATCATTGTCCAGTTATGGCGGATCGATTACCAAAGTTTATTGACCCTCGGTCTTTTGCAGAAAGAAGACGTGAATTAAGTGGCAACATCAAATTATCTTCACTACCGCGGCTGACTGCGGATCGGGTTGATAATCAAGGGACTGTGGCGATTGAAATGTATTTTGACATGGATGGTAAAATTGCCCGGATTTCAGGAAGGATCGACGCAGTCTTGTCGCTCACCTGTAGAAACTGTTTACAAACAATCGCGTGGCCGGTAAACAGTGAATTTACCCTGGCCGTTGTTTCTACGCTTGACGAAATTGAGTTATTGCCGGAAGATTACGAACCTTTGTTGCTTGAAGAAAACACAATAGTGCTGAATGATATCATTGAAGATGAGTTATTATTGTCCGTTCCCGCATTTCCAAGGCATCAAACCGATTGCCAGGGGTTAAAACAAGCAGGCCCGGTGTTAAACAAGGAAACTGAAACAACGAACCTTGATAATCCCTTTGCCGTTTTAGCGAAACTTAAAAATACAGGAGATTAATTATGGCTGTACAAAAAAGTAAGAAAACCCGTGCCCGGCGTGGTATGCGCCGTTCGCATGATGCCCTGAAAGGTCGGGCCCTGGCTGAAGACACAATGACTGGCGAAATGCATTTGCGTCACCACATGACTCCGGATGGTTATTTCAAGGGCCGGAAAATCGTTACCACCCAAGACGAAGAATAAAACATTTTGTAACGACTCAGCTTACCCCCTTATTTGCGCCAACTCTGCGTTGGAAGTGCTCATTTACCGATGTAAACGGCGCCCTTCCGCCTTGATTTGACGCAAAACGGGGGCAATTCGAGCCGTTACCGGACTTTTTGCCAGTACGCTGAATAGTTACAACATTTTTCGGATATGGTGAAATGAGTGTTTGGCAATGCTTCTGGCTGTTTTGTGCCAATAGGATTTATTGGAAATAATTCGAAAAATCAAGTGCTGGACTGATAGTCCGGTCGGTTTTTGTCTTTCCGGGGTTTGCAAGCGTGAGTACAATAATATCAATTGATGCCATGGGGGGGGATTTTGGTCCCGACGTTACAATACCGGCCTCGCTGGACTGTCTGAAAAAAAATCCACATCTGCATCTCATTTTGGTCGGGGACAAGGCGGTTTTGCAACCGTTACTGGATCAGGCCATGCGGGACTATGCTGGCCGGTTGAGCATACAGCATGCTTCCGAGCGTGTGGAAATGCATGATTCGCCCGCCAAGGTGTTGCGCAATAAAAAAGATTCATCCATGCGTGTTGCCATTAACCTGGTCAAGGACGGGGTGGCGGACGCATGTGTGAGTGCTGGCAATACCGGAGCGCTGATGGCGACGGCCCGTTTTGTATTGAAATTGATTCCTGGCGTTGACAGGCCAGCGATTATGTCCACTGTGCCCTCGATTTATGGTCATAACCATGTGTTGGATCTGGGCGCCAATGTTGATTGTACGGCTGAACACTTGTTTCAATTTGGGGTTATGGGTTCGGAACTGGTCAAGGTGATTGAAAATATTGATAACCCTAAAGTCGGCTTGTTGAATATCGGCGAGGAAGATATCAAGGGCAATGAACAGGTAAAAGCGGCGGCAAAATTGCTGGAGCAATCCGATTTGAATTACATTGGTTTTGTCGAAGGCGATTCACTGAATGCGGGTACGACTGAGGTGGATTTGATTATTGCCGATGGCTTTGTTGGCAACATCGCATTAAAAACCATGGAAGGGGCGGCAACGATGATCAGTAAAAAACTGAAAGAGGCGTTCAATAAAAATCTGTTGACCAAAATGGCGGCGGCCATTGCCTATCCGGTATTGAAAGACTTTAAAAAACATATTGATCCACGGCTTTACAATGGAGCCAGTTTTTTGGGTTTGCGGGGCGTGGTCGTCAAAAGTCATGGAGGCGCGGATGTATTGGCGTTTTCTACGGCTATCCGGGTTGCTGAAGTGGAGGTTGACAAAGGCGTTACCCAAAAAATTGGCGATCAAGTTGAATTTATACTAAAACAGAGGACTGTTGTTTCATGAGCCTGTACTCAAAAATCATCGGTACCGGTGGTTATTTGCCAGAAGAAATACGCAGTAATGACGATATTTCCAAAATGGTGGACACGTCGGATAGCTGGATCGTTGAACGGACGGGTATTAAAAGCCGGCGTATTGCCGCTGCTGATGAAACCGCCTCCAGTATGGGCGAGATTGCCGCAAGACAAGCCATTGCCGCTGCCGGTATCAGCGCTCAGGACATTGACCTGATTATTGTTGCAACCGGTACACCGGATCGGGTCTATCCCAGTACCGGTTGTCTGATACAGCATCGGCTGGATATTAAAAACTGTGTGGCGTTTGATGTTCAGGCCGCTTGTTCGGGTTCCATTTTTGCATTGAGTATTGCCGACCAATACCTGAAAACCGGAGTGGCGAAAACGGCTCTGGTGGTTGGCAGCGAACTTTGCTCCCGGGTTGTTGACTGGACGGATCGAAGTACTTGTATTTTGTTTGGTGATGGCGCCGGCGCAATTTTGTTGGAAGCCTCAACGACACCAGGAATTTTGTCTACCCATATTCATTCCGACGGGCGTTACGAAGACTTGCTCTATCTGCCGAATCCACAAGCCGCTGAACAGACTGGTGAAGCCGGTTATATTTTTATGATTGGCAATGAGGTTTTTAAAGTCGCTGTCAATACCCTGGGGCGTATTGTTGATGAAACGCTGGCCGCTAACAATTTGCAGCAATCCGATATTGACTGGCTGGTTCCCCATCAAGCCAATACCCGGATTATCGCGGCGACAGCGCGGAAATTGAAGATGCCGATGGAGCGGGTGATACTGACTCTGGAAAACCAGGGTAATACGTCCTCAGCCTCGGTGCTGTTGGCGTTGAATGAAGGCATACGCGATGGCCGTATTCAAAGAGGCCATGTATTGCTGTTGGAAGCTTTTGGAGCTGGATTCACTTGGGGTTCGGCTTTGATAAATTATTGACAATCGATTGTAATGAGTGAAAAAAATAATAAACTGGCCTTTGTTTTTCCGGGGCAGGGATCACAATCCGTTAATATGTTGTCACAACTTGCCGAAGTTTATCCGGAAGTAAGGCAAACTTATGCTCAGGCTTCTGAGGTATTAGGCAAGGATCTGTGGCAATTAATCCGTAGCGGTCCGGTTGAAGAGTTAAACCAGACGGATAATACCCAGCCTGTCATGTTGGCGGCGAGTGTCGCAATCTGGCGGATTTGGCAGAAAAAGTCTTTGCTGGAACCGGGCTGGATGGCCGGTCACAGTCTGGGTGAATATACCGCTTTGGTTTGTTCGGGAGCATTGCCTTTTGAAGAAGCCATTGCCTTGGTTGCAGAACGGGGGCGGTTGATGCAGCAGGCTGTGCCACAAGGTACCGGTGCGATGGCGGCAATTCTGGGACTGGATGATGCTACGGTTATCGATATTTGTTCGGCCAGTGCAGACGGCCAGGTGGTTGCGGCGGTCAATTTCAATGCGCCCGGACAGGTGGTTATTGCCGGTCATACGGCTGCTGTAGACAGAGCGATGCTTGCGGCTAAAGAAGCCGGTGCCCGGCGCGCCGTGAAATTACCGGTAAGCGTTCCATCGCACTGCGTATTGATGGAAACAGCAGCTGAGCAACTGGATTTACATTTGCAAAAAGTTGATTTGCGTGAGCCGGATGTGCAATTAGTGCATAATGTCGATGCTCGCGTACATGATTCAGCCGAAAGCATAAAAAAAGCGGTCAAAGAACAATTATACTGCCCGGTACGCTGGGTTGATACAATACAATACCTGCATGAGCAAGGGGTTACGGATTTTGTCGAGTGCGGGCCGGGAAAAGTTCTGCTGGGACTCAACAAACGTATTGTCAAGGGGGCTAATCACTTGACGATTCATGATACAGATACCTTGGATAATGCACTGGAGCAAATTGGATGAATCAACAAATCGCTTTGGTTACTGGAGCAAGCCGTGGTATTGGCCGGGCTATTGCGCAGCGTCTGGCTGAAGAGGGCTGTTTTGTTGTCGGTACGGCAACAACGGATAAGGGTGCGGATATGATATCGGCTTATTTGGCGGAAAATGGCAAAGGCCTGTGTTTGAATGTCGCCGATTCCGAGTCTATTGCGCAAACCGTGAAAACAATCAATGATCAGTTTGGCGCACCGACTGTTTTGGTCAATAATGCCGGCATAACCCGTGATAATCTGTTAATGCGCATGAAGGACGACGAATGGGATGATATTATCAATACCAATCTCACCGCCATCTTTCGGATGAGCAAAGCGTTATTGCGCGGTATGATGAAAGCCCGATTCGGCCGCATTATCAATATTTCTTCGGTTGTCGCCGCTACAGGCAATGCCGGACAGTGTAATTACGCAGCCGCGAAAGCGGGCATAGCCGGGTTCAGTAAGTCGATGGCAAAAGAAGTCGGTTCCCGCAATATTACGGTCAACACGGTAGCGCCAGGGTTTATCGATACCGATATGACCCGGGACTTGCCCGAGGAACACAAAAAAACACTGCTGGATGCGATTGCGCTGGGACGCTTGGGGCAGGCTGAAGAAGTTGCCGGTGCGGTGGCGTTTCTGGCTTCAAAAGAGGCCGCCTATATCACTGGTGAAACTCTGCATGTCAATGGTGGTATGTATATGCCATAAGTCTGCATGGATACTTATGCCGAATGGTATCGACTCACCCCCTCTGAAAAGCCGGTGCAGGTTGTTGATTTATCAGGCTTGCCCAGCCCTTCC
>CAZDXJ010000060.1:0-13790 GCA_964509475.1 uncultured Methylococcaceae bacterium
ACTTCCTGTGCGGTAAATTGAAATTCAATTACCCACTCTATTCTTCATAGACCCTGTTATTTGATATGATGCATCACTTGAAACGTACTTGCTCTTTGCAGATTTCATTCTGTCTTTTATAGTAAATCCACCAGATCCATACGGCGGGTCTGAAATAATCGCATCGACACTGCCTGGTTTAATATTCCCTGCAATATCGCGAAAATCATGACAGAACAAATCAAAACGGCCGTTAATGTCCGTTTTGCGGACTATTTTTGCTTGCAGACGTTGGCCGCATGACTCCAATAATCCTGTCTGTCTGTCTGTTCATTGTGTGCGTTTTTCATTTGTGAAACCTTATAATATGGTATATATTAAAACCGTGGAGCGTTATTAGGCTGACTTGGCCTTTGCTTATGCACTGATGAGCCAACTTGGGTTGCTAACCAAGGCTCCACACTCTATCTGATTTTTATAACATTCTTGGGCGGCTTTCCCCGTTTATTCTTAAACAACGTCAAAAAATAATTTTTCAAGCCATCGGCGGTGCGTTTTAACACAGCGCGATAAGTGACTTCCCCCACTTGAATATAAATCAGCCGGGCCTCGCCTTGCTGATAAATCTCGCCCTGATCAATAATTTGTTGAACCAACCTATAATCAGCCACGGTAATTTCGGGATGACTTTTAATATGATCGTCGATAGATTCGCGGGATAACAAAACCGTCTGCGATTCGGCGCCCAGCAAGTCTTTCTCAGTGGGCGAGAGCACCGCAATCGGGAACTCACCGTCCATCTTGCCATTAAAAAAGCGGGCAAAAAGGTCGGCGCCGACCATTTTGGCGACATGATCCCGTGCCAGATGCCAGTCGGCTTTATCCTGCTTGGCAATGACAGAACGCAGCAACGGCGCATTCGATTGTCCCGGCGCATAATCCCAGCCGAAATCGATACCCTTGGGGATGACATGCTTGTTTCCGGCTGAATCCACCCGGGTATAAACGCCTTCATCTTTGGGTTTTGCGCCATGATATTCTTCAGCCGTCACCGCCACCACCTGGCACCGGCAACCCCAACCGTTGGGCGGATAATGAATGTCCCACCACGGATCATCATGGCGCAATACCAGCCCCGACCAACTGACATGCAGAGGCCGTGGATGCTCAACGGTATCGTTATGGACATATTTCCAGTAGGGGCGGCTTTTTAACAGATCCGGGTCTTTCAATTGCTGATAGCGACCGGCGGCATAGCTGCTGGCGATATTGGTGCGATAAATCACCCGCGTTCGCCAGGCACGGCCCTTTTGGGTCTCGCTGCCGGTATAATCGAGCCAGCCGTGTTTTTGCGTGATGCGTTCAAATTCCTTGCGGAACCAGCCGATGGACTTGCCGTCGCGGATGGCCTGATCGATGGCGTCTCTCAAATCCTGCAACAAATCCGCCTTCATGGCGCCTGCCACCACAAACGCCCGGTCATGCGCGGATTTGAGCGCATCATCGTAGCGCTCGGTGGGCATGTTGATTTTTTGCCGGAAAAACGCGACCTGCTCGGCAAACGGCCGATTAAACCGGCCATCGCCGCGGGCGTTGAATGCAATCTGAGTGGGCGACAGTTGTAACGGCATCAGCCGCCCTCATTGACATCAAAACGGCCCGCCAAATCCGCCGCCAAAAAGCCCATTTCCATCACCTTGACCAGTTCGCTATCGTCCAGATCGCCAAAACTGTTTAACAACGCATCCCGCAACGCCTCCAGCGACTCAGCCTTTTCCACCTTAGCCCGAACAACCTCTAACATAGACGCCAGCGGCTTTTCGCCTTCAATGGCCAACTGCTCGGCATGCGACGACACAGGCGACGGATCCACATCCAAAAGCGTCGGCGACGACGCTTTTAACGCCGCCATCGCCGCCTGCGGCTGCGTTGAAACCGGCGCCAAAACCGGCTCATCCTTATCCGGCAACGGGATTTTCAGCTTTTGATTGATATAATCCAGTGGAATCCGGGCGCCGACTGTGACCAGCTTTGGAATCGCCTCGGCATACAGCTTTAAATCATCCGGCTCCTGCGTATCGCTGACAAACTCCGGTACCCGGTCATCGGCAAACAGCCCATTCAACACCGCCATGGGATAGACCAGATAAGCCGACAGCGACATATCCAGCTGAGTGGCATCATCATCGCGAATATCCAGACGCACCTCATTATGCACATCGCCCAAAGAACGATTACCGTTGACGGCGGTCTGGCTGGTCAAGGTACCGCCCAGAATCGCCTTGGATTGTGACGCCTCGCACCAATCCATCATCATTTTAAACGCCTCGGCATTACCCTGCGCCATAACGGATTGCAGTTCCACCTGCATCGAATCCGGGATAATTCCGGCGGCATGATGTCCAATCGACAGCACTGCCTTGAGCAAATCCTTTTTTTCTTTATTGCCGGTATTGGCTGGATATTTACCAATACGGATGGGCAGACCGTAAATTTCCAAAAACTCCGCTAAATCCCGCACCGAATAATTCTTGTACAAATACGGCCAGGCCAGAACCCGGTGCAGTCCGGCGCGGGACAAATAACCTGAGCGAGACTTATGCACATGAGGAATCCAGCCAAACGGCTGCAACGGCTCCCCCTGAAATGCATCCGATGTTCGCAAATGCAGCACATTGCGATTATTCTGCGGCAGGGTAAACCAGGTCGGCGGCCGATGTTCTGTCAGCTTCGGATACCAATAGCCCTGCAAATTGCGTCCCCAACCCAGCTCGATACACGAATAGGCATGACCTATGGCATCCAGCATATCCAGGCGGATGGCGCCCATATCCAGCTCATCGCGGATCAACGCCTCCAACAGTTTAGTGTTTTCCTCCTCCTTCGTCGTGGCATTGCGCGGCGACATCAGGCTCCAGTCCAGCTTTTTCACCGCCATTTTTCGTTTGGACAGCTCGGCTGACAAATGCGCATCCTTCTCCTCCATATCCATAAACAACTCCGCCTGCGCCACCAGATCGCCTTCTTCTGCCGCCAGCATCAACTGCGCCATTTTGGCAGGCGTTATTCCACGTGATGGATGCTGCTCAAAATAACGCGGCAACACGGCCGCCTGTGGCGAATCGGTTTGCCGGTTACGCACCGATTTTGGCGTCAGCTTTTGCCCAAACCACTCAAAAAAACTCATTACCAGCCTCCCTCCGTCAGACCTTCAAACTCATCATCCGGCTGCCACAACAGACGTTCTTTTGACGGCAGCGGGTTATACTCAATCACATGCTGGCCGCTTGCTGCCGCCTCGATGCCCAATGCACACGCCCAGAACCTGTCCGCGTGACCGTTTTCGGAACGCTCAGCAGTAAACCTGATGTTTCCTGACGGTGTGACGACCTTGGTTACAGCCCTTAAATCAGCCCGCACATCAGGCGCATAAGGAATTCGGATTTTTTTATCCTCCATCATGCCGCGCACAGGATACGCCAACTGCTCTTTAACCGGCCCGGTAAACGTCACCAGCTCAATCCGATATTGACCAAACTGCTTTTGCGCATCATCACCCCAGCCGATTCCGAGACCGGTATAATCAATACATGTTCGTTGCAAAACTGCCAGCCATGGCCACAACACCTTCTCCTGATCGGGTTTTGACATCTTTTTTAGCGTGATGATTTTTCGGGTATAGAGCACATCGCCCAGCTTTTCAAACACCCACAACACCGTCAAATCCTTTTGCCGGCCAATATCCAGGCCGCCGTATAACTCACGTCCCTGCGCATCATCCAAATCAATTTCCCAATGCTCAGATTCAGGATACTCGCAGCGAGCGATCAAATCGTATTCCAAAAACGCCGCATCATCATCGGCCGGGTCACACATATACTCCTGACGGAACGACTCCTCATCCGCACAACCGCCCTTTATAAAATCAAAATAACCTGATTCATCCAGCGCCTGAACCTCATGATCATCAGGCAGAGATTGCTGCAATTTCCACAAAAACCCCTGATTTAACGCATCCTCCAGCGTTACCCGGTGCAGACTGATATTTTTGGGATTATTATGCTCGCGGATTTCACGAATCAACTGATAAAAAAAATTATGACTGCCGCGGTGGGTGCTGATAATCTCCATATTGCCGCCCCAGGTGATGCCAGGATAGGCAATAGACCACAGCTTGCGCGGGTCAGGATGCAGAGCGAACTCATCCAGAATCCTGCCGCCACGCTTACCGGCCTGGGCATCCGGATTCGATGACATTGAATGAATGCGCTTGCCGGATGCAAACTCCAGCACATACGCGGTTAATTTAGACTTCTCATCGATGACCCGCTCGCCCAGATCATTGGCTGCAACCTGCAAAACCGTGGCAAACATTTTGCAATCTTCGATGAACAGCCGGGCCTGCAAATCATCCCGGCTCGACACCCACTGGTCCCATTTTTGACCGGCCATCGCCGTGCGCTCGGCGGCCTTGTATGCCGTGCTCCAGCTGATACCGATTTGCCTGGATTTTTCCATTAATTTCAGCCGGGCATCATCTTTAATCCAGCGTTTCTGAAAGGGCAGGAAAATATCATCTGGATTATTGGGTTTGAGTTTTGCATTACCCATCACACAATCCCCAGCGCTTCTCTAATCCGTTGCAGACCTTTTTCAGAGACGCCCTCAGCCGCCTTCGATGCTTCGCTAGCCGCTTTCTGCATTGCCTTTTTCTCAGCTTCCGCTTCAAAATCCTTGCGCCATTTAGCGCTTCCAATTGCACTGCGGCCCACATCTGACAACGCCCGAATCAACTTTGGAACCACCGCTGCCTTGTCCTCCAGTTCCCAGTCACGCAGACCCTCCAGCACCTCCATCAGCTGATCAATCGCCACCATCTCGCTGGCCTCCAGTAAGGCCGCCTTGTCAGCATCATCCATACCGCCCAGCGCCTTGGCAATCTCCAGCCGCTCACGGGCACGCTGCACCGACTTTTCCATGCTCGCCTGCAATCGGCTGCCATGCCTGAAAACTGCGGTTTTACTAATCTCAAACCCCTGCGACTGCAACCACTCGGCCAGCCCGGCATAATCGCTAAACCCGCCGGCAATCAGCCGCTCGTTCAACTCGGTCTGCACCGCATCCGGCAACTGCGTAATCGACGATCGCGGCGGCATTACAACGCACCAGGCTCAGGCCGGGCCACGCCGGGAACCTCGGTCAGCCCGTTTTTCACATCCGCGCCTTTGGCCGTCAACTGCGCAAACCAAACACCGTCAGGATGCTCCACAAACGCCAGGCCCTGCTCGTGCAACCATTGCAAATCGCCGCGTAATGCATCGGTGCCCACCGCCTGGCCGCGTTCCGCCAGTGCCTGTTTCAGAGTAACCTCGTGCAACGTATACGCTGGCGCGTTGTCCAGCAAACGCAAAATCACCAGACGGCGAAACGCCGTCATGTTTTCGTTGTAATTCATCAGTCTTTCACCTGTTTGTTTAGCGCCGTCGCTCATGGATCATTATGCCGCCGCCAGAACCCATCCATGCGCCCCACCAGCTCTTTGACAGACACCATCGTCGCCGCCTGCGCCGAAAGATTTGAATTCATCGTGGACAACTCGCCGCTCAAATTACGAATCTCTTTATAAATTTCCGCGAGATCGTGATGCCCAGGCGCCGATTTGACATGTACCTCCAGCTTGGTAATGCGGTCTGCATGCCCATCCAGTCGATCATCAACAGATTTTTCCAGCGCTGAGATACGGACATGAGTTTTGTCATTACGGCGATCCATATACAGCCATGCCGCAAACACCACCACGCCGATCTTGTAAATCACATCCAGCCAGTCGCCAAATAATGCAATCGTCATAAACCCTGTCTACCCTTAATCTCCCGCGCACGGGCGCAATCGACACACAACCGGACACCTGGCAACGCGTTGCGCCGCGCTATCGGTATTTTTATATTGCAATCCTCGCACCACACTGCCGCTTTTTTCACTGTTACAAACCTCTCAGTATAATTTTTGTTTCACGGCGACGCCGAAATCCTGCGTCACCCGATACCACCTTATTTCGTCACAACTCAACGTCATGACAAACCCATCCACTGCATACCAGCGTCCATCCGGGTCGTCCAGATTGAATGTCGGCACAACCCCGGGGCGGCACGAACAGCCTGCCGTCAACAGATTAGCGTACAGCAGACAACGCTTGGCGAGTCGCAGCATAATCACGCAACAGCCGTTCGCCGCCGGCATTCACCGACAACACCGCACCGTTTCGAATATCGATATGAATATTGCGGCTCAACGCAGGCGGTGTCGGGACAGACGAACACATATTACCGTTTGCGCACGCCTCAAGGGTTGTTATCGCTATTACGATTAACAATCGTCTGTAAATCATCGTCATACGCCCTTCGCCAAACCTCGCCGGTTTTCTCGATTTTATGGGCCACGCCCAGCAAACCAACGCCGGTGATGATGTAATCCATCATGCCGCTCAAATCGTGCATTCCCAACAAAACCCCGGCGACACCATAGACAATGCTCAATGCCGCTGCTAATTTCGATTTCCAGCCACTCATAAAATCACCCTTCACGTTCAAATAACATCCGCTCTTCACGCCGGCGTTTCACCAACCCCGGCAATTTAATCTTTTTACCGTGTTGCGTGGTATACACCCAGCGGTCAAACTGACGTGCGGCCGCGGCAAAATTTCCCGCCTTCAGCTTGCGCCTTAACGTTGACCGGGCAAACGACGCATGCCCGACGTTAAACACAAACGACGCCAGCGCATCGAACTGATGCTGATTCAACCCAAATCCCTGCATAACAGAGTTCAGAAACGTCGAGTCTTTCGCCACATCCTGGGACAATAACGTCTCAGCCTCATCCCGCGTAATACGCAGCCGCAGCCGGGCCTCTTCTGTCAGTCCGCGCCGCGACTGGCAATCGTCGACAATACGCTGCAAGGTCTGCCAGCTCATCGCCCCGAACAACACAAAATCCCAGGCCGGCAACAACACATGGCCATAACCAATGGTCAGCTTATTAGCCGGGCACAAATAGGCCGACAGCCTCAAACCCTCATGCCGGCGGATCAACGCTAAACCGGCATCAGACACCGAAAACGACATACACACTCCGTAAAAAAACTTTCACTCAGTGTAAACGCAACCGGAAACCGGCAGCAGGTGAAGGGCTTCATCATACGCACTTTTACCCGGTATGGTGAAATAGCCCCTGCCATTGAAATGACAAAAACAACAGGAGCAGTGATGAAAAAACTGTGGAATAACTACTTATCGCGGTGATCGCGACAATCCTGATGCCGATGGCGGCAGTGGCGTATGGCCCGGTTGACCCGCATATCCCTATTTAAAAGCCAAAAAAACGCCCATGCAAAGTCAAGTTTTTTTTCATCCCTGATTACGTTTTTTTCTGCCGTCCCTGTCCGCCCGGGCGGCTATCAAGGCCACCTGCTCGATTGCCTTTTTTCCCTCCTCATCGGGCGTATGCCGATAGTTGTCCAGCAAGGCCTGCTCGCGCCGGTTGAGGGATTCGGTCGAAGGTTGCGGCTGAACGGCGGTTGACCTGACCCCGGTCAGAATGTACTGCACGTCTGCGCCTGCGGCGGCAATGGCTGAGAAATAGTGGCCGTCTGGGCACCTAATGCCAGATTCATAGTTTATTTGCGCACGTCGTTTTACTCCACCAACAGTAGCCATATCTTCTTGATTTAGCTTAAGTCTTAGACGCTCTTCTCTTAAACGTTCAGCAATAGTATCCATAAAAACACATTTTTATTTTGACAAAGTGCACAAATGAGCACATAATTACCACCAACAAACATTCTTTAACTGTTAAACCTCAGGAGGGTTTAAATGAACACCCCACAGTTCAATCCCAATGATGTCAAACACGCCCTGCGCCAACAAGGCTACACCATGACCTCGTGGGCGGCTGTAAACGGCTTTAAATTCCGCGACGTCTCCGATGTCGTCCGCGGTATCCGTCACGGCAACTACGGCAAAGGCCGTGAAATTGCCGAGGCACTAAAAGCCTTTATCGCCGCCCAACAAACCGCTGCCTAAGGAGGCTTTATGAAATACCCGCAAACCCGCGCCATAAAATCTGATTTAACCGCCGTGTGCAATGGTGTTACCTGGTTTTTTCCGGATGCCCGGCCAACTGATCGAGTTGTTTTTCAATCCGGTCAACCCGCCTCAGAATCTGCCGTGCCAGTACCCCGAGATCGTTATGGCTTTGATTTAATACCTGAAAACAGCGCTGCATCACAACCCCCTGCTCGCAATCGGCATCGTACCACTCATGTTGCTGGCAAAACGCGGCGTTGGGGCAGTTTGAGTAAATCTCAAACCCTTGCATTATATCTTGCCGGTATTGTTCTAGTGCTGCTTCCGGGATGGCAAATCGGCCGCAGTGTTCACACACATAACGCCGGCGAGGGTCGCGGCGATGCCATTGTTTGTCAGGCTGTGGGCGATCCGTCTGCATTTTGTAATCGCAATGTGGACAAACGTAAACCATGCCATCGTTAATGTTTTTCATCATGTTTTCCCCTGTTGTTAAAAACCGGGCTCTATTTCACAGGATAAAACACCGCTGCTCAATATGCAAAACGACTTTTTGTTTGGACGGGCAAAAACAGGAGGCTGCCAATGGCCAGGCGTAATTGGAAGCGCACCCGGCCCGTAGATCTTCGCGGCGCGATGGAGTTATGCGTGGAATACGCGCGGGAAAAACACAACCGATCTATCGATACCGTTGCAGAACTTATGGCACTGAACAGCAAGTGGACACTTTATAAATGGATGGAATCCGGCAATTTGCCGGTGCGTCATGTGCGCAGTTTCGAGCACGCCTGCGGCATTGATTTTGTCAGCCGCTTTCTTGTGGAGAGCCGGGGCAAAATGGTGATAGACATTCCGCGCGGCAAACGCGGACAGATCAGCGATATTCAATCGCTACAGCAGGTCTATCACACCGCCGTCGGCGAGCTGATGCGCTTTTATAACGATTTGACCGACATCGATCAGACTCTGGCGGCGATCCAGCAGGCACTGACGGAAACAAGCTGGCATAAACACAACGTCGAAAAATGCCAGCAACCGGAGATACCGTTTGATGAATCGTGACGCAGAGCGTCAGCTGATGCGTTCCCACGCAGAGCATGGGAACGAGTGAAGAAGAGGTTTATATGTATAAGATTAAAATCACAGAAACCCGCTACCGGCCGGACGGCGCCGTGCTGAACCAGAAAATCGGGTATTCAAAACGCCGCTACAAAACCCGCGCCAGAGCTGAACGGGCCGCCAGAGACCTGGAAATCCGCGTGATTCCTGAAGGCGCCACAGGCCCCACCATGGAACTGGATGGCGAGGTGGTGGCGATATGAGCCGGCAAAAAACCAAACCGACAGCCGCCGCCGGCAAAGTATTGGCCGTGCTGGACGTGTTGTTCCGTAATTTTGCCCACGGCTTCAGCAACGCTGAACTGGCCAAAGAAACCGGCTACAGCAGCTCGGACATTACCCGCTACGTCAACACCCTGGAGCAGGCCGGCTTTGCCGAACGCATCCCGGAAACCGGCCGCATCCGCGTCAGCCATCGCGCCGCGCAAATGGCGGTGCGGGTAATGCGCAGCATCGAACAGGCCGAACAAAAACTGACCGAATCCAAAACCCGACTGTTTAAATAGGAGAAATTTATGGCTAGAACCCCGGTTAAAACCCAGCACCCTGACAACCCGATGCCCGAGCCTACCGAGGCGTTTGACCGGGCGGTGGCAGCCAGTAATGAACTGGCGGTGATGGAGCAGACGCAATACGACAATGCCCGCGCGGTGGCACGTGAGATTCACTACGATGGCGAGTTGAGTATTGGCGCGTTGGAGGACGGCATCCGGTTTTATCAGAATCGCACAATAGAGGCTTGTCTTGAGCTAGGTAAAAGATTGATTTTATTGAAAGAAATAACGCCGCACGGGGAATTTGAAGAGCGTTTGAAAATGCTAGGTATTCAAAAAAGAACCGGGCAGCGCTTTATGTCTGCCGCGATTAAATTTTCAAAAGCGTCGACGTCGACGCTTTTGAAGGCGGCAAAAAACCAATCCAAGATGTTAGAGCTTTTGGTGCTGGATGATGCGGATATTGATCAATTGAAAAATGGCGAAACTGTGAACGGCCTGACGCTGGACAAAATAGAAACCATGAGCGTATCAGAACTCAGAAAGGCGCTGAAAGAAGCCAAAGAATCCGGAAAAGTCAAAGATGAACTCTTGGCCAAAAAGGACGAAAAAATCAATGAACTGGACCAAAAACTGACCCGCAAAATGCTGGATAACCAGGACAAACCGGCGGGCTGGGAGGCACTGGAGGATCTGGCCAGGCTGTCAACAGATATTCAGGCCACCATTGCCGCGCAATTGCGCAAAACCATTCTGGAGGTATTGGATACCAGTACCGACGAAAACCTGCCCGACAGACAGCTGGCAGCCGCCCAGGTAGTCGCCCGGATTATGGCCGCCTGCGACCAGCTCACCGATGAATTAAATCTGAATACCCGGTTTGCATTCAGCGCCGATTCACCGGCCCGCCAGGCGGCCAATATGGTGGACGACTGGCTGGGCGAGGATGCCGACGGGGAGGCGTAAATGTTTAGCCCGGCATACCTGCAACAACTCATCGCCATCGCCGACCGCGTGGATGCGGCCGGCCACGGCAAAAAAGAAGCGGTGTATCGTGAGGGCAGCATACAACTGGGGGTTTCCGTGTCAACATTGAAAAAACATTTAAAAAAAGCGGGGCTGATAAAAAAACGCAAACGCCGCGCTGATGCCGGGCAATCGGGCCTTACGCTGAAAGAGGCGCAGACATTGTCAGCGTACTGCGTGCATGGCTACCGCAAAAACAACAAAAAAAATACCTCGCTGACCGAGGCGGTTGATGTATTACGCAGAAACGGCGAAATCATCGCCGGGCGTGTGGATGAAAAAACGGGTGAAATTATCCCGCTGTCTGACATATTACAGCCCAAGGCTATGAAACGGACAATAAAGAACAGGCACAACAGGAATATCGGCAATTATGGCAACAATTTACGGCGGCATTGGAAAAAATACCACATTCGCACCGGAGCAACTGGGAGTTGTGGCTGGATCATTTTGACACTCTGTGGGCTGTTTTTACCCAGGCGATTCCATCCGCAACGGCATTCAATACCAAACCGGATGTTTCACTTTATGACCACTCCAGGGTGACCGCAGCCCTGGCAACCGCCTTATGGCGTTATCATCATGACCGCCAGGAAAGCGATGAAATTACGCTAAAAACCCTGAAAGAACAGAATCAATCCTGGCAGCTCAACAAGTTTCTTCTGATTCAGGGAGATTTTTTTGGTATCCAGGATTTTATCTTTGCCAGTGGCGGGGAGACCAACAAACGAGCGGCCAAATTATTACGTGGACGGTCTTTTTATGTTTCGCTGCTGACCGAATGCGCCGCTTTGAAAGTATTGGATACTCTGGCTCTGCCCAGCACCAGTCAGGTTATCAATGCCGCTGGCAAATTTATGATTGTAGCACCGAATACTGAAACAACACGGCAAGCTCTGCATCAGGTTCAACAACGATTGAATGACTGGTTTTTGCAATATAGCTATGGCCAGGCCGGTATTGGTCTAGCTTGGCAGGAAGCCAGTTGTAATGACTTCAGACGGGGAAAAAAAGGCGCGGACAGCCCTTACCGGAAACTGATCAAGCGATTGTTCATGCAAATGGAAGCAATCAAACTGCAACGCTATCAACTTTGCGGGAACGGGCAGGTGCCCATTGTATTCAGTAAATTTCTGGATCAGTTCAACAACGAATTGGGTGTATGTCAGATAGATGGAAAATCTCCGGCCAGTAAATACCTGGATAATGAAATTGCCATTAGCGATTTGGCTTATGATCAAATGGAAACCGGTCACTGGCTAACGCGCAGGCAGCGTATTTTAATAACCGAAACATCGTTGGCCATGCCCGGTTCGCTGGCAATTCCGGTTTTTGGTTATCACATCAGTTTTGTCAAAAATGAAGAGGCACAAGGCAAGTTCGGGCAGCAAGCCCAAAACGGTAATTTACGCCGTGCATGGGATTACTCATTGCCACAATCAAAAACCGATATTTTGTGGAATGGTTATGCCCGGCGTTCGATCAATGCCTATATTCCCGTTACTGATGAGCAAACCATACGAGAACTGGAGTGGCATAAATATCAAGGTATCGAAGAGAAACTGGAACCCGGCGATGTCAAGACACTTAACCATATCGCCTGTGAGGATCGGGTTTTGCAGGTTGATAATACCTGGTTGGGTATTACCGCTTTGACAACGCTAAAAGGCGATGTTGACAACCTCGGTATTTTGTTTGAAATGGGTTTGGATGACATCAGCTTTTCCAAGACCGCAGCCTTGTCACGGCAAATCAACGCCTTTTTCACCGTTTATCTGCCGTGGCTTTGTCAATCGGAGCCGGCATTTAGAAATACATATACTGTTTTTGCCGGTGGCGATGATTTTTTCATGATTGGCCCCTGGTTAACGCAAATCAGGTTAGCAGATAAATTGCGTCAAGCGTTCCAGGACTACGTCGCTCATAATCCTGAGATACACTTCTCGGCCGGACTCAGCAGCCACAAGCCTGGTTTACCTATTGGTGAAATGGCGGAGAAAGCTCTGGAGCGATCCAAAAAATATAATCCTGAAAAAACGGAGGTTACACCCAAAAATGCGGTGACTTGTTTTAATCAAACGGTCTCATGGGATAAATTCAAAATTCTGCTTAATGAACGATTGCCGGGCTTACAGCGTCTGGCGGATGAGATGAATCTGAGTACAGGATATGTTTATGGCCTGTTGAGCCTGATCGATATGGCCGAGAAAGTTGATAAACAACCGGAAAAGGCTCTTTGGCATGCTTATTTTGCCTACCGCACGGCGCGGATGCTGGAAAAGTTGAAATTGAAGCCAGAGCAACGAAAACGATGGCAAGAGGAACTGGCCAGGGAGATCGCCCATCAGGGTATAGAAAAATACGGTACGGATTACCGGATTGCCCTGTTCAGTTATCTGTACCAATACAGAGGATGAAGAGTATCAATATGAAAATAACGACTAAAATCAGTCAGAAACAGCATTGTGTCATGTCATCTCTGACCTGAGTTATTATTCGGTTTTCACCCGTTTTGGCCGGCATGGGGATTGGGTCGTGCATAAAGAGGGAAAACCATTCAAAAACCCGGTATTACTGGCTCAGGCGGGTGCAGTCTTCACAGTGAAAACACCCGGTCGTATCTGGCTTGGGCAAGGTATTGGCGGTCACGGTGAATTGTCAAAAAGTATTGCACAAACCGTACAACAAGGTTTTGCACCGGTCGTTGCCATTTACCTACCCGAAAATCCGGTTATTTGAAATCATTACGGGGAAAACATGGAATTTATCAAACATTACACACTGACATATACGCCACTTTCGCCAATTCATATTGGTGCCGACGAAAGTTATGAACCGGGAAATTATGTTATTGATGATGAACATAACGCACTGTACAGCTTCGATACCCAAGCCGCGATGGCTGGACTGGAAGAGCGCGACCGGATGCAATTGTTGAATATTGTCAATGCCAGGCCCAATGAGCAAATGTTAATTAATGTACAGGCCTTTTTTCACCGCCAAAGGGACAAACTTATTGGTTTGGCCAATCTTCCAGTTTTGGGTCTATGAAGAATAGAGTGGGTAATTGAATTTCAATTTACCGCACAGG
>CAZDXJ010000061.1:0-13605 GCA_964509475.1 uncultured Methylococcaceae bacterium
ATATTCATACCACCTATGGCGCTTTGTATCACATCCTGCACATCACCGACTGTCAGGCCATAACGAGCAGCAGCCTCGCGGTTGATGTCAAAATCCAGATAATAACCGCCGACAGTACGATCGCCAAAAGCCGAGGTTGTTTCCGGCAGAGTTTTCATCGCCATTTCAATTTGTTTTGAAACCCGTTGTAAAACAGTCAAGTCAGGACCGGATACTTTAATCCCTATGGCGGTTTTAATTCCGGTTGATAACATATCAATCCGTGTTTTGATTGGCATTGTCCAGGCGTTGGCTAATCCGGGAAAACGGATAGCCTTATCCATTTCCTGCATCAGTTCTTGCGTGGTTTTTTTCGGATCGGGCCATTTTTCCCGAGGTTTTAAACGAACTGTCGTTTCCATCATTGATAAAGGACTTGCATCGGTTGCTGTTTCAGCGCGGCCTACTTTGCCAAAGACATGATGAACCTCAGGAAATGTTTTTAGAATTTTATCCGTTTGTTGCAATAACTCCTTGGCTTTAGTGATGGATATACCCGGAAATGAAGTCGGCATATATAAAATATCGCCTTCATCCAGTGGTGGCATAAATTCACTACCGGTTTTTGAAAGCGGATAATAGGTTGAGGCCAATAACAAAAGAGCAAGCAGTAAGGTCATTCCCCGAAAACGCATCGCCAGTTTTAAAACTGGCGTATGTACAACGTGTAAACCCCGGTTAATCGGGTTTTTATTTTCGGGAATCACTTTGCCGCGGATAAAATAACCCATGAGTACCGGCACGACGGTCACGGTTAAAATCGCCGCCGCCCCCATGGCATAAGACTTGGTGAAGGCCAATGGACTGAACAGTCGTCCTTCTTGCGCCTGCATGGTAAAAATAGGAATGAAGGATACCGTAATGATTAACAACGAGAAAAACAAAGCCGGTCCAACCTCGCTTGATGCAGCGCGAATGGCTTCCCAGCGTTCCTCTGACGTTAAGTCCCGGTTTTTCTGTTCCCGCATTTCGGCTAGATGCTTATGGGCGTTTTCAACCATAACGATGGCGCCATCAACCATATCGCCAATGGCAATGGCAATACCGCCTAATGACATAATGTTGGCATTCAGGCCTTGATAACGCATGACAATAAACGCGATCAAAATACCTAGCGGCAGGCTGATCACAATCACCAGTGACGAACGCAGATGCAACAAGAACAGTCCAACCAGAACACTGACAATGATCAGCTCTTGTATCAGCGCACTGTTCAAGGTTTCAACCGCCCGGCCAATCAGATCGCCGCGATCATAGACCGGGACAATTTCAACACCCGGCGGCAGCCCCTTCTTGAGTTCTTCCAGTTTTGCCTTAACGCCATCAATAGTAGCCCGGGCGTTTTCACCAAAACGCATGACGATAATGCCGCCGGCGACTTCGCCTTCACCATTCAATTCAACCAGACCGCGTCGTAATTCCGGTCCTAAATGAATATGAGCTACATCCTGCAAGCGTATTGGTGTGCCGTTAGCATCTACGCCAACCGGAATCGTTTTCAAATCAGCAATGGATTTGATATAACCCAGGCCTCTGACCATATATTCAGTCTCGGCCATTTCCACCAGACGACCGCCAACATCATTATTGGAACGTTTAATCGCCTGTTTTACTTTGGACAAGGGAATGTTATAGGCCTCTAATACATTCGGATCTACCTCAATCTGATATTGCTTGACAAAGCCGCCGACAGAAGCCACTTCAGATACTCCGTGAACAGTTTGCAGCGGGTAACGTAAATACCAGTCCTGTAAAGAGCGTAATTGAGCTAAATCATGTTGTCCGGTTCTATCGACCAGGGCATATTCATAAACCCAGCCCACCCCGGTTGCATCCGGCCCCAAAACCGGACTGACGCCCTCTGGTAAACGGTCGCTAATATAATTGAGATATTCCAGTACCCGGGTTCGAGCCCAGTACATATCGGTATCATCTTCAAAAATAATATAGACAAAAGAATACCCAAAAAAAGAATATCCGCGCACCACTTTGGATTTAGGCACTGCCAGCATTGCAGTAGTTAATGGATAGGTGACCTGATCTTCAATCACTTGTGGCGCCTGCCCAGGAAATTCTGTAAACACAATGACCTGGACATCGGACAAATCGGGAATGGCATCCAATGGCATATTTTTATAAGACCAATAGCCGCCTGCTCCCAGAAGCATGGCAATAATCAGCACGATAATCCGATTTCTGATGACGCCAACGATAATGGAATTAATCATTATGCGCCTCCATTTGATGGTTCATATGCTTCATATGATCCATCGAAGAATGCTTCGACATATCCGCGGGTTGTTCCATGGAGTGGTTTTTGTAATGATTCGATACTTCAGGCTGGTCATGCATTTTCATCATCATTTCGGTATGTTTACCGGAAGAGCCGCTACTTTTTCCTTTGTCATTGACTGGTTTGGTCACAGCGGGTTTGGCGCTTTGTTGTTTCATGCTTCCTGCTGCATCCAGCATTTTAGCGGTAGCTTCACGCAGTTTTGATTCAGAATCAATCAGGAACTGTGCTGACGTAACGACTTCTTCGCCTTCTTTAATACCTTCCAGTACGGCAATTTTGCCGTTGGAAGACAAACCTAATTTGACAATACGCGGCTCAAATTTACCGTGACCGCGCACAATAAAGACTTGGGTGCGGGTACCGGAGCGGATAACGGCTTCGGGCGGGATAACGATTGCATTCACCTGTTTGCTGGCATAAATGGATATTTCGGCAAACATATCGGGTTTTAACAGTAATTCCGGGTTTTCAAAAACCAGCCGTACTTTGATAGTACGGGTTTTGGCTTCGGCATAAGGATAGATATAAGCCACATGACCCTTGAAGGTTTTACCGGGCACGCCGATCAACTGCATATCCACGGTATCGCCTTCTCTCACCCAGGGTAATTCATATTCATAAATATCGGCATAAACCCAGACTGTACTCAAATCAGCAATCATGTAGATTTCCGTCTCAGGCGTTACATATTGCCCTTCGCGTGCGCCGATATTCATAACAATGCCGGCTGCCGGTGAATGAATGTGCAGATTCTTTTTGATTTTATGGGTGCGTTCCAGTTCACGGATTTGATGTGTCGGAACATCCAGTAATTGCAGGCGTTCACGGGAGCTGGCCACCAATTCTTTGGCGCCGCGGCGGATATCTTCAATGGGACTTTTTTCCAGCGCTTTCAGGTTATTTAACGCCAGCAGATATTCTTCTTGGGTAGTCACTAATTGTGGCGAATAAATACTTAACAAGTCAGTATCTTTTTTTACCCATTGGCCGGTTTTATCAACATGCAGTCGATCAATCCAGCCTTCTATTTTTGGATGTAAACGCACCAGTACTTCTTCATTATAGTCAACCCGGCCGACTGCCCGGATAGTATGGGAGAGTGTGCTTCTAACCGCCTTGGTGGTGCGCACGGCTATTTGCTGTACTACTGTACCGTCGATTTTGACAGTGCCGCTGGGTTCATCATCGTCGCTGTTATCCGCATAAACCGGCACATAATCCATACCCATAGAATCCTTGGCTGGTACTGGTGAGGTAACTGAGGGATTCATCGGACTGCGATAAAACAGAATTTTCCGTTCTTTGGGTTTGTCCGCTTCGGCATAAACTGGCACATAATCCATACCCATGGAATCCTTGGCCGGCACCGGTGAGGTAACCGATGGGTTCATGGGGTTGCGATAAAACAATATTTTTCTTTCGGAAGCACTTGTGGCGTGTTGTTCGTCGGCTTGTTTAGAATTGGCTAACCAATAGCCGCCGGCCAATCCTATAGCAAGCGCCAGCGGGGTCATCATCAATAAGCTCTTATTCATAAATGTCTTCCTTGCCGATCATGGCAGTCAGTTGTGCCAACGCCTGGTTAGCTTCAGTTAAAACTTTCCAGTATTGGATTTCATAGTTGTATAAAGTGATTTGGCTGCGCACCAGGTTGAGGAAATCGACCTTGTCCACCTGATAGCCTGCGAGCATGGATGCCACGGTCTGTCTTGCCTGTGGAATGATGCCGCTTTTATATAACACCGTCTGGTTTTTAGATTGCCGAAAATCACTGGTGGCTTTTGAAATGTCAGCACGCACCTTATCCCACTCATCCTGTAAGTCATATTTTCGTTGTATCAATTCACGGCTGCGCTGATCGACAGCTTTGCTTTGTTTGGTGGAAAAATAGAGGGGTACGGTCATACTGAGTTTCATGGTAAGAAAATCCGCTCTATCCTGGTTGGCCAGGGTATTATCTCGGCCGCCGTAATAAGCGCCGACTTCAAAGTCTGGATAATAATCTTTTTTCGCCAGATCAAGTCGTGATTTTGCGGCGTTGATTTTTTCACGCTTTGCAGCCAGTAATGCCCGATATTGGTCAGCCTGTTCAAATAATAGGGAATCAGCCAGTAAATCGGGCAATTGTTCGGTGACCTTTACCGGAATACGGATTTTGTTATCTGCCGGGATATCGAGTAATGCATTTAATTGCGCCTCGGCATTTTCCCGGGCGCCGATAAGCACTAATTCGGTATCAAACAGTTTGGATAATTCCAGTTGAGCCAATAAAACATCCTGTTGCAAACCTTCGCCGACTTCATATTTGGTTTGCGCGATTTCGACAAATTGACGTAGCAAATCCTGATTGACATGGATGATTTCAATGGCGCGATCCAGATAATAAAGCACCCACCAGATTTTTTTGACATCGCGTAGTAACAGCCAGCGAATCTCAGTGACATCGTGTGAGGCGGCTTGTGCTTCATAATCGGCTGCCTGTTCACGCAGGGCTAGTTTTCCGGGGAACGGAATAGCCTGGGAAATACCGCCCTGTAACTGGGTCATATTTTCCTGACGGGTATCAAAGGTATCGACCGGTAGGTTCAAAGAATTAAAACTGATTACAGGATCAGGCAAAGTGCCGACCTGTGAAGGTATTGCCGCCAGCGCTTCAGAGCGGGCCTGAATCGCCGCCAGACTGGGGTTGTCTTTGACAGCGATAGTGAGCGCCGCTTGCAGCGTTAATTCATGATCATCAGCCTGCGCCAGGGCGGATAAAAATTGCAGCACCAAAATCAGCGCTGTTTTGTTGGGTAAATGCATGATGTCCTCATAACATACGAAATAAAATACCGGAAAAAACCGGAATGTGATTTAGAGAATGATCCGTATAACCAAGACTATAAGCTAATAGTTTTCAGTCTGCCAGGAGTGGTTACAGAAACAACTGTACGGGCGTTTCGTTCCTGTTTGAAATGTTAAAAACCAGTCCTTACAAAGCGGATATCAATAACAGCTAAAGGGCAGGGCTCTTGGTATCGGACGCACTTCTCCTCTGTCAGAGGATCAGTATAGGGGGTCTTAGATCAGGTGTAAGAATGGTATTGTCGAATGATTGGTATTCAAAGCTGGAATAGTCGCTTGCTTCTGCCGCCTCCATTGATACTATGGAGGCAACTATGCCATCGCCACCGCAGGCATGAAAAGAACAACTGCCGCTAACATGGCAGTGCATGTCACTGAACTCATGCTCAGGGAGATTTTGATCAGTCTGCGAATGAATATCAGTAGCAGACGAGACCAATTTATCAGTAACGTGCTGAACGGACAACATCATACCGGCGCATTGACTGAACGCCGAGGCAACAGGAGCTATTGCCATCATAAGTATGAGTAAAATTGAAATACGTTGTCGCGACATTGCAATATGCTTGAGTTATTTATGAGTGCAAATATAGACTAATTGAGAATTATTTTCAAATTAAATTCTGTCATTGTATTTTACTCGGTCGTCATATATGTGAATGTCTTCAAAGTATGATAACGGCTGGATTTGCTTTCTCGGATATTCGTCGTATTATTATTAAAACGGCGCTCGCTCTCCGTTTTGTCTGAAAGTGGTTACTTTGGAATTTTAACATTGTGGGGTCGGGTAATTTATGTATTACCCGTTAAACCTGGAAAGATAGTGGTTTCACTGCGCCTACAGGTTTTTGCTTCTGCAAAACCTGTATTTCCTACCTCCGTGTGGGGCAAAAAAATCTTTGCTTCACCCTTGTAGGTTTAAGTGGATATTTTTTGGAAGTGTTGTGGAATCAAAGCTTGTGGCAGAGCTCGTGAGTAACTGATTTTTCCAGATCAAATAGGAAAGGGGGATAGGAGAAGAGAGTGGTGAATTTTCTCAAGTTACCGGGTAAGCCTGTTTTTTTTACATTTTTATTGCTGATAGTTTTTTTATTGGCAGGCTTGCTATTGTCAGTTGGAAATAGAGAACCGGCAACGGTAAGGGTTGGCATACTGCATTCATTAACCGGCACTATGGCGTTTAGTGAAAAGCCTCTGGTTGATGCCTTGTTACTGGCAATTGATGAAGTCAATCAGCAGGGAGGAGTGTTAGGTAAAAAAATTGAGGCGGTGATTGTTGATGGTCAATCTGACTGGGAAGAATTTGCCAGGCAGGCGGAACGATTGATTGTAGAAGAAAAAGTAGCGGTTATTTTCGGTTGCTGGACCTCGGCTTGTCGCAAGGCAATTAAACCGGTGGTTGAAAAGTATCAACAATTACTGTTCTATCCGCTTCAGTATGAAGGTATGGAAGCTTCCCCGGATATTGTTTATACCGGGGCAGTCGCAAATCAACAAATCACACCGAGTATTCACTGGGCATTTGAGCATTTGGGAAAAAAGTTTTATTTACTGGGGTCTGATTATATTTTTCCGAGAACAGCTAATTTGATCATTAAGGATTTGGTGTTGGCGCAACAAGGTGAAGTAGTGGCTGAACGCTATCTGCCTTTAGGTGAGGACAATATGGAGGAAGTTATTGCCGATATTGCTGTCAAACGGCCGGATGTGATTATTAACTCCATTAATGGGGATAGTAATATTGCTTTTTTTAAGGCTTTGCAGCAGATTAAGAAGATTCCGGTTATTTCTTACAGTATTGCCGAACCGGAACTGGCTCAGATTGGTTCACAATACGTTCAAGGTCATTATGCGGTCTGGAGTTATTTTCAATCGAGTCCACGACCTGAAAATCATACGTTTATCAAAAAATTTAAACAGTATTACGGTCAGGATGTTTTGCTTAATGACCCAATGGAAGCTAGTTATATTGGCGTGAAGTTATGGGCAAAAGCGGTTGAACATGCCCATTCACTGGATCCGCAACGTATTAAAACAGTCATTGGCTATGTGACATTGAATGCCCCGGAAGGTATTGTCAGTGTGGATGCACAGACACATCATTTATGGAAAACAATACAGATTGCCCAGGTTCGAGATGATGGCCAATTTGATATTGTCTGGCAGTCGGAAAAACCACTGCGACCCGAGCCTTTTCCATTCTGGCGTAATCCGCGGGATTGGTTATATCTGCAAATGTTGCTGACTGCAGAGATTAAAAAATGAACAACAAGCGGAAAATCAGACAACAATTATTGATCTGGATGCTGTTGTCAATATCCCCTTTGTTGCTTCTGGGCGGCTACCATTTGATAACATTCAATCATTTTTTTGAACAACAGGCATTTGACAATCTGAACCAAAATGCGGACAAAAAAATCCAACAGATTGAAGAATATCTGAATGACCGCTTAAAAGACACTGCAACACTGGCTCGGATGTCAGTCACCCGGCGGACATTCAATATATTGCTTCCGAAATTTGCCGATTTCAGGAGGAATCAGGAAGGTTACATCGCGCTAATGCAGGAACTGGGTAACGATTTCCATAGTTTTCTGGAGCACGGGTTTTATGATTTTTTTCTGATTTCCCCGGCAGGCGATATTATTTTAACCTTGAAGCATGAAGCGGATTTATACAGTAATCTTTTCACCGGGCCCTATGCTGACAGTCCGTTGGCTGTCATGTTTAAAAAAGCGCTGACTATGCAGGAAGCCAGTCTTTCTGAATTTGCCTATTATCCTCCCAGTCTGGAATCGGCGGCATTTATGGCATTACCCGTTTTACAAGATAATAAGTTGCTGGGGGTTGTTGCTTTTCAGGTTGACAGTAAAAAATTATTTGCAGTAATAGATGATGCTGTTGGGTTGGGGGTGTCAGGGGCAACACAATTATTCAGAGCGCCTTCAGGCAGCACTTTTTTTGCTGATGAACCAGCCGATGCCGAATTGAAACCGATAATACAGCAAGCTGTTCTGGGTGAAAACGGGCAAACTCTGCTTACGTTGCCGGGACAGGGTGACTGGTTGTTTGTGACTCGATATATTCCGGCTTTGCATGCCGGTATGGTGGTGCAGTTTTCAGCTGATGAGGCCTTTCAGGTTGTGCATACTTTTTGGCTGGGCAGTATTTTTATTTCGCTGATATTGTTCTGTCTGGTCATTTGGACAATTTTTCGATTAAGTGATTTCATTACCCGGCCTATTATGCGCTTGAGCCGTTTTGCGCAACTGATTACCCAGGGCCATCAGCTAGAACCTTTGACTATTGAAGGTCCACAGGAAACCCGGCAAATGGGCATGGCCTTTAATCACATGCTTGAACAGCTTAATCAGCATCAAGCGACATTGGAACAGCGAATTCAACTGCGTACGACTGAACTCAGGGAAAAAGAACAATATTTGTCACTGACCCTGGATAGTATTGGTGACGGCGTTATTATTACAGATTCCTCAGCTTGTATAGAAAGAATAAATCCGATCGCTCAGCAACTTACCGGCTGGACAGGAAATGAAGCGCGACAGCAAAATATTACCCAAGTATTTAACATGTCCAATAACGATCAGCCGCAGACAACGTCAGATCTTGTGCGAACGGTCATTGAAAAAGGCCGGATCATTCATCTGGGTAATAATACGGTGCTGACATCCAGAGAGGGTCAGGAATATAATATTGCTGATGCCGCTTCACCTATCCGTAACAAACAGGGAGATATTCTTGGGATGGTGCTGGTTTTTAAAGATGTTACCGAGAAATATCAGGCTCGACAAAGAGAACGTGAATTGGCGGCCCGTATCCGTTTATCGGAACAGCATTTACGCTTGTTCCACGAACAAAGTCCGATTGCCAGCATTGAATGGAACAGAAATTGTGAGGTAGTATCCTGGAATAAACAAGCACAGAAGATATTTGGGTATACCTTGGCGGAAGTTCAAAAACATAACTTTATTGATTTGGCGGTGCCTGATGATATTACAGCCGATATTACTCACTTATGGAAAACCCTGGTTGCGGGTGAGGGTGGGGAAGTCAGCATTAATCAGAATATAACCAAAGACGGTCGTATTATCACCTGTGAATGGCATAACGCTCCACTGCGAAACCACTCTGGAGAGATTATCGGGGCTATTTCACTGGTACGGGATGTTACCGAACAACAGCGCATTGACGAGGTGTTGCGAACATTGGCAGCCAGATCTGAAGGGACTGACAATACAATTTTTAAGCTTATTACTCAGAAATTAGCGCTTATTTATGAAGCCCGGCAGTGCCTGCTAATTACCGTCAGTCCTGATAATCAGCGACAATTGACGACTCTGGCCGTTTGGAGTGATGGTGATTTTATTGATAATTTTAGCTATCTGGCCAGAGCAGATAACAGTTGCCCACTAATCGAAAATATAGAATGCCATTGTCATAACGAGCCATCTTATTCCTTGCTGCCGGATGATGACTTTTTGAGAAGTCTACAGGTGAATTATTGTCATTGTCAGGATTTATACGCTATGGATGGTAAAATGATCGGAGCTTTGTTGTTATTGAATAACAAGGCCATGAATGTGGACAATGACCGGCAACAACTAATGGATACTTTGATCAATCGCGCCGCTTCCGAGCTGGAACGCTATCAGGCTGAAAAACAACTGCAATTGGCATCGCGGATTTTTACCGAGTCCCATGAGGGAATTAGTATTGTCAACAAGCAAGGTCTTATTATTGATGTCAACCCGGCTTTTTGTAAAATGACAGGCTATTGCCGCCAGGAGTTACTTGGAAAAAACCCGCGAATATTAAAATCAGGATTACAATCAGCTGAATTTTATAAGGATATGTGGGGGGCATTGGAGCAGAACGGATTTTGGCAAGGAGAGTTCTGGAACCGGAAAAAAAATGGTGAGCTATATGCTGAACATAAAACCATTACTCGGTTAATGGATGATGATGGACTGGGGGTCATTTATGTGGGTTTGGGTTCCGATATTACCAAGCATAAACAGCAGGAGTCTGTGCTTGAACAAATGGCTTATTATGATGTTTTGACCAAATTACCCAACCGGGTGCTGTTTGCTGACCGGATTGTTCAGGCTATGGCGCATAGTAAACGGGACAAAAGTTTACTTGCCGTTTGTTTTCTTGATCTTGATCATTTTAAACCGGTTAACGATACTTACGGACATCAGATTGGCGACCAAGTGCTGATAGAAGTTGCCCGGCGTATTACTTCGGCGATTCGGGAAGAAGACACTGCTTCCCGGTTAAGTGGGGATGAATTTGCCTTGTTATTGGGCGACCTTGAGTCAATTGATCAATGTCACAATATTATGCGGCGACTGCATGATTTACTCGCAGAAACCTATCATATTGATGATTTGACCATCACCTTAAGCGCCAGTAGCGGCGTGACTTTGTATCCGCAGGACAGCTCTGATCCAGATACTTTGTTGCGCCATGCCGATAGCGCCATGTATCAGTCCAAATTAAAAGGTCGTAACTGTTATTATTTTTATGATGCCGATAGAGATCAACAAATCCGTTTGCATCACGAACGCCTGAATAAGATTGCCGAAGCATTTCAAGACAAACAATTTTGTCTTTATTACCAGCCTAAAATCAATATGCAAAGTGGACAGGTTTTTGGAGTGGAAGCCTTGATTCGCTGGATTCATCCACAACAAGGCGTGATTTCACCACTGGAATTTTTGCCGTATCTTGATGGTACAGAGCTGGAAATCGAATTGGGTAATTGGGTGATAGAACAGGCATGGCGGCAATTGGTACAGTGGCAGGAGCATGGACTGTTTTTAGAAGTCAGCGTTAACATATCATCCCGACATCTGCAATGGCCTGGGTTTTGTATACATGTTGATAATGTTCTGGCCGCCCAGCCTCAAACCCAATCACAGTATTTACAGCTGGAAATATTGGAAAGCAGCGCTCTCGGTGATGTGCAACTGATTCGCGAGGTGATAAAAAAATGTCGTGATGATCTGGGGGTCAGCGTGGCTCTGGACGATTTTGGCACCGGATACTCATCGTTGACCCATTTACGCAGACTGCCCGTCAATGTCATTAAAATAGACCAGTCGTTTGTCAGAGATATGTTGGATGATGAAAATGATTACGCAATTATAGAAGGCGTTGTTGGTCTGGCCAAAGTGTTCAAGCGGGATGTTGTTGCCGAAGGCGTGGAAACTATAGAACACGGTTTGAAACTGATGCAGATGGGATGTATGAATGCCCAGGGATATGTCATTGCCCGGCCGATGCCGGAAGATGAATTTTTATCCTGGATAAAAAATTATCAACCGGCATCGGAATGGCGGGCTTATGCCCGAAAAATTCAGTGATCATTTGACTTCACCTTTGAGTCATTATTTTCCATGCTATTTGTTCGCCGGCTTTTAACGGCGTAATGACCACATTATTCAGGGTGTAGCGGTCGGGTATTTTCCAGCTTTGTTTTTGCAAGGTAATGGTGTTGTGATTTCTGGGTAATTGATAAAAATCAGCGCCATAAAAACTGGTAAAACCTTCCAGTTTATCCAGCGCCTTCTCTTGTTCAAAAACTTCGGCATAAAATTCCATGGCCGCATGAGCGCTGTAACAACCAGCGCAACCACAAGCATTTTCCTTTAAGTGGGTTAAATGCGGCGCACTGTCAGTACCTAAGAAAAATTTGGGATTACCGCTGGTGGCGGCTTTGATCAGTGCCTGTCTGTGATGTTCACGTTTGATAATCGGCAGACAATAATAATGCGGACGTATACCACCGGCCAGAAGGTCATTGCGATTAAACATCAGGTGCTGAGGGGTAATTGTTGCCGCGACCTTGCTTGATGCGGCTTCAACAAATTGTACAGCTTCCTGAGTGGTTAAATGTTCAAGCACAATACGTAATTCAGGAAATTGATTCACAATTCGAGTGAGGTTTTGCTCAAGAAAAATTTTTTCCCGATCAAATATATCGTATTGTTCGGCAGTAACTTCGCCATGAATCAACAAGGGCAGGTTGTATTTTTCCAGCGCCGCCAGAACAGGGAAGATGCCTTCCAGATCTGATACGCCAGAATCGGAGTTGGTAGTGACGCCGGCCGGATATAATTTAAATGCATAGACGTGTTCTGATTCCGATGCTTTCTTGACTTCTGCAATTGCCGTGTTATCGGTCAGATACAAGGTCATTAAAGGATTAAAGCCGGAGTCTTGCGGCAAAGCGCTTAAAATTTCATCCCTGTAAGTCAGTGCCCTGGCCACTGTGCTAACCGGTGGGCGGAGATTGGGCATAATAATGGCGCGACTAAATTGGTGGGCAGTGTGGGCGATAACGAGAGCTAAAATATCACCATTTCTGACATGCAAATGCCAATCATCCGGTTGTGTGATCGTTAATTTATCCATTCTTTTCAATTTTCTATTAAAATACCTTTCTATTCTATAGAAGGGGCTTGAAAAAAGAAATTATGCCCATATAAACTGTCTTATTTTATTCTGGAGAAGTTATGCCAATTTATGAATACCAATGTAGTGCGTGTGGACATGAGCATGAAGCGTTGCAGAAAATGAGTGATAAGCCTTTAGTGGCATGTCCAGCCTGTAATGAACCGGAATTAAAAAAGAAAATATCGGCTGCTGGATTCAGGCTGAAAGGCAGCGGCTGGTATGAAACAGACTTTAAAAACGGAAGTAAAAAAAATACAGCCAGCGACAAAGCAGCGTCGGCCAAAACTGGAGGTAGCTGTTGCGGAGGCGGCGGTTGTTCCAGCCATTAACGTCATTGAGGCAATTTAAAATAGCGAGATATTATTTTCAGGCTTTGCCATTGATATTAAGTTATGGTGCAGGTGCGGATCTATCCGCACCTGCATTTTTGCATGGGAATAGAACAGGGAAATTGTTTCTGTGAGTTACCTAAGGCGATTTCAACAATAATTTGGATTTAAAGAGTAATTAAAGTATGCGTACCCACAAGTGCGGAGAATTAAATAAACAACATTTAGGCGAAGAAGTTTCATTATGCGGCTGGGTACATCGTCGCAGGGATCACGGCGGCGTTATATTTATTGATCTGAGAGATCGCGCCGGTCTGGTTCAGGTCGTATTTGACCCGGATTCAGCCGATACATTCAGTATTGCGGAAAGTGTACGTAGCGAATATGTATTACGCGTAACAGGTACAGTAAGGGCCCGGCCTGAAGGCACCGTCAATAAAAATATGGGAACCGGCGAGATTGAGATACTGGTTAATCATATTGATATTTTAAACGAATCGGAAACACCGCCTTTTCCGCTGGAAAGCGATATTGAGGTAAATGAAGAAACGCGTCTGCGATATCGCTATATTGATCTGCGGCGTACAGAAATGCAGCAAAAAATGCGTGTGCGTC
>CAZDXJ010000062.1:0-13410 GCA_964509475.1 uncultured Methylococcaceae bacterium
GTGGCTCTGGATGATTCGATTCATCCCAAAGTGGGAAGAAACATCTTTGATTGCGGGACGATCTTTGATCATGCGGCTAAATCCAATCAAAGCAACTATCCATAGTTTGTGGAACCCTGTGCGCCAGTCATTAGGGGGATTTTTTCATATTCTGTCCCGGTTGCGATGCAATAACGTGTTGTATGATCTACCGGCAGCAAGGAAGCCGGGACAACGCGGTGCGCGAAGGAAGTATGGGCGAGGAGATTGCCGGCAAATCCTGGCAACCCTGCCCTGGCCTTTCGCCCTGAAATAACCGCAATATGTCCTCCTCCCCAACCACCTTCCTGGGAAGGCAGATCATATACAAAACCGACACCGATAGCGCGTCCTTGTGGGCTCAGATGATTAAGAAAATAAATCCACATCGCCTGCTCATCAGCCGGCACAAGCTCTGCACGTTCGGAAATATCAACAGGAGAAAAATCGATATCCGCTTCCCGTATCCAGATACGGTTTGCCTCGTCAAACGCCTGTATTATTTCACCACGGCTCCAAAACGATGGGACCGCCAGGCCGTTTGCCAGCGCCCGTATACGTTGGCCCCGCCTCGAACCGCGGGAAGCCGCGGCGTTTCCCCCAACAGATTGCGGCAACAATGTAAGAATATAGGCTTTTACCGGTACATGAATTCTATCCATCAATAAAACCCTGGCTACTTATATTCTGATTCAGAAAATCAATCATACAGCCCGCTCCATTATGTCCGTTGAACCGATCCCGACAACTGCCGGATTTGTTTCAACAATGTTTTATATTCATTCGAATCATGCCGGGCATAGTTGAGATTTTTGAACAAGCCGGTCAAGCGGGTGAAATAGTCGCGGGCTTGTTCCTGACCAGCAAATTGATATTTCTGCGTCACCAATTCGACAATCAACTCGAAACTTTCCTTCTGCCGGCCCAGTGGCACCGAAACATCAACCGTATCGAACGCGTCCTGTTGCAAATACACCATATCCAGAAACAAAGCCGATTGATAGATCACAAAATCTTCCAGGCTGATACCTTCCTCACCGGTAACCTGAATCATTTGCGCGACATCATCCCCTTTTTTTAACAGTTCCAGCATCGAATCCACATTCTCTGTCCAACCGGACGAGAGATTTTTTTCATACCAGGGTTTGAGTTGGGCAACATAACGGGACCAGGACAACAAGGGATCAACAGCCGGATAAAAGCGTTTATAAGCCCGCTCCGCACTCAAACCCAAAAAGGTTTTGACCGTGCCCAATGTGGACTGGGTAACCGGTTCTTCAAAATTGCCACCCGCCGGCGATACCGTACCGATCAGGGTCAAACTGCCGGTGCGTCCGTCCGGGCTGCGAATCACACCGGCTCTTTCGTAAATACTTTTTATTGAGGAATCCAGATAAGCCGGAAAGGCCTCTTCGCCGGGAATTTCTTCCAGACGTCCCGAAGTTTCACGCATTGCCTGTGCCCAGCGAGAGGTCGAATCGGCAATCAACAAAACCTGCAAACCCATTTGCCGGTAATATTCACCCAGGGTAATCCCCGTATAAATGGAGGCTTCCCGGGCCGCAACCGGCATGGAGGAGGTATTGCAAATAATGATGGTGCGATCCATCAATGAACCGCCGCTTTTCGGATCGGTTAAATTGGGAAACTCGGTGATGGTTTCGACAACTTCCCCGGCGCGTTCACCACAGGCGACCACCAGCACGATATCGACATCGGAATTTCTCGAAATCAGGTTCTGCAAAACGGTTTTACCGGCACCGAAAGGCCCCGGAATACATGCCGTACCGCCCCGGGCAATGGGAAAAAAGGTGTCAATCAGGCGCAAATGGGTAATCAATGGCTCAACCGGATAAAGCCTTTCGGCAACATTTTGTTTGAGCAACGTTTGTGGCAGTGCTTTACGCACCGGCCAACGCTGTTTAAGTGTTACACGCCGTTCTTTGCCGTGGCGAAGTTTTATCTTGGCAACCGCCTCGTTGACCGTTACATTGCCTTCCTGTATCCAGGTGACTTCGACCTCGCCCTGAATAGCAAACGGCACCATGATCTTGTGTTCGAAGCCCCGCTCCATAACCGTACCCAAAACGGCTCCGGCCGGCAACCGGGTGCCGGTTTGTACACAGGGCGTAAACGCCCATTTCATATTTGGGTTTAGCGCCGGTAACTCAACCCCGCGCGGCAAAAAAAAACCAAATTCCGAAGCCAGCAAATCCAATGGATTCTGCAAACCGTCATAAACCTGTCCCAACAATCCAGGCCCCAATTCCACCGACAACATTTCACCACTTTGCAAAACCGGATCACCAATACCGACCCCACCGGTACTTTCAAAAACCTGCGCATCCGCGCTATTGCCGTGGATGCGCAATATTTCCGCCTTGAGCCGTTCGCTATAAGCCGCATCATTGCGCCGAGGTTGTATATAGATCATTTCATTTTTGGTCAACGGCCGTTCACTGTCCGGCAAGGATTCAATGGAAACGATATCGTCCTGTACGGCAATTACCCGGGCCGTACAAACTGTTTCATCGGTCATGTTCGGGGTTCCTCCACAAGCGTCACATCGGCCAATACCTGTTCAAGCAGTTGTTCAAAACGGAGCCAGGCTTTTTTCTCATCATATTGGATCCAGCGTTGAATGATATCCCAACGCAGTACATAAAGTACCACGGCCGCAAAATCAAAGGCATGCCGTTCGGCTTCACGGCTATATTGCTGCCAAACGCTGGCAAGCAATAATTTTTCCAATGCCAGGGCTTTGTTTTGCAAAAGCAGGGTATTGGCTTCAGGCAGCCAGGAAAACCGGTGTGCCAGACCAAAATCCGGTTGTTGCCAATGGTTGCGAATAAACCGCAACCACGGGCCAACACCCCATAATTCCCGTTCTTCCGGTGCGGCCTCGCCCCGGTTACGCCTACGCAATGCAGCGACCAGGGTGCGAATTTCCAAACGCCGTAATACCTGTTGTTTTACGAATACACTGTGGATCGATGCAAGGGTCAAATGATATTTGTCTATAATTTCAGCATCACTGGCTGTATCCAATTGTGACCAAAACAACATCGCTTCAATTTGACCCAGATCGCTGGCATCCTGAGGCTCCAGCAAACGCAAGCGTTCATCCAGCTGAATGCGTGACAAAGGTGTCTGTCGGGCGCTGAACAAGGATTTCGGATGCCTGGGCAGAGCGCTGATCAGCATCGTATAGCGGTAGGCGGCGCCATTCATTTGACAATGCCTTGCAGCAAAGCACGAAAGCGCGGTTGCAAATGTTCCAACAACAAGGTGGCAACAGCTTCATCGGTAAAATCGATCAACATCTTTTTATCCTGCAATTGTATACGAATACCGGAATCGATACTGTCGGAAACCTTAAAAACAACACCTTTGCGTAATAAATCGGCGGCGATTGCTGCAGTAAAATGGGTTAACGATCCTTGTTTCAAGGCTTCAGGGTTTTTCTTTAATTCATCGATACCCACAACATGGGCAGGCAGTTGAAAAATCACGGCCTCTTCCTCATCCAGTGCACATTCCTGACGTACCCGGGCTGCCAATGCCAGAATAACCCGGCGCAAAAATTTTTCATCGGCCATTTGTTCGCCAACCACACGCATGACTTCATCACTAAAACTGCCCAGCAGGGTATCACGCAATTTCAGCAAGGCATCCCGGGTCGCCAGTTTCAATGCATCTTTGCCACTGGCCAACAAGGCTTCGGCATCCGCTTGCGCCTGCTCGCGGATCAGGCGTGCTTGCTGTTCCGCTTCCTCGACGATCCAGGCCGCGCGTTTTTCGGCATCCGAAACAATATCCCGAGCTTTTTCCTGTCCGGCCAGAACGCCTTGCTGGCGTAATTGTTCGATTAATTCTTCCACCCCGGATGAGGCAATTTTTGCTTCTTGTCCTGTCATGATTTCTCTCGATTACAATATCGTCATGTTGACAGCGATTCAACCCGGCACACCAAGGCTCAGGGAATACCACCGCTCATCACCAAGGCAAAAATAAACGCAAACACCGCAAACCCCTCAACGATTGCCGCCGGCGCAACCGAAAGTCCGAATATTTCCGGTTTGGCCTTGGCCGCATGAATCGCCGAAGCGCAGCATTGCCCTTGATACAGGGCACTGCTCATCAGTGCCAGACCGGCCAGGGTGCCGATAGCAAAAATACCGGCCGCATTATCGGCATTCACTTCCCGATTCAGGGTAAACATAATGACAATGCCATAAATGACCTGGGAAGAAGGCATCGCCGAAACACCAACATAACGCCCATGCCCGCTTTCGGTATCCAGCATGGCGCCAATGGCAGCTTGTCCGGCAACCGAACAACCCATGATACTGCCGATAGCGCCCAACGCCATCGGTGCATACAAACCGATCCAGCCCAAAACAATGATAAAGTCATTCATGCCTATCCCCTTTTTTTGCAAACGCTTTGAACGGGTAACCTTCATCCGACAGGCTCCAGTTATAAAACTCGATAAAATTCAAACGCAAACCATGTACCACGCCACTCATCAGACACAGCAAAAGATTCAAACCATGACCCAGCAACAATATCAATATCGCCGATAACAAGCCCAAACCGGATTGGGTTTGCGCGGCCTGCCCGGCCAGTTGATTAAAGGTCAAAGCCAATGAAGCGCTGGCCAGACCCAGGGCAAACAAGCGCATATAACTCAGGACATCGCCAAATATCTTGGTTACCCGCGCCAGTTGCATGAATCCATCCAGCATCCGCCATAGCCAATCCAGGGGTTTATGCACAACCCGATCACTGGAAAAAAACAGCACCGCCAACAAAGCCGCAGCCAACATGAAAAAACCGCTTTGCCGTATCAAACCATTGCCGCTTTGTACACCCAGCCACAGCACATAGCCCGCTACCGTCATCGCGGCCCAGCCCAGTGCAGCCAGAGCAATCGAACGGGCGCGATTTTGCCAGGCCGTGATCAAATTGGCCAAAACCAGATGCAGCACACCAATCGCAATCGACAAACCCATCATGCTGTCAAAGTCATTGATATCGAGAATCTTGAAAAAACCGGCCAGGGTATTTTCCGGCGGGCTATAACCCCAATAACTGCCGATCAAAACACCCCAAACCATCGACATTAAAACAATCGTCAGACCTAACCGGCGCAAACGTTGTCCGCGTTCGCTCAACCCCAGGGAACGCCATTTGAGCAACAGAAAAACAGCCAACAAAGCCGCATAACCGGCATCGGAAAGAATCATCGCAAAAAACAGTGCAAATGAAAAAAAAACCACGCCGGAAGGATCCCAGGCATAATAACCGGGGGTTTGATAAAACAAAACCACATCTTCGCCACTCGAGATCGGTTTCTCGTTTTTTAACAAGGTCGGCGGGTTATCCCGTTCGTTTGGGTCTTCGATCCAGATGGCCAGATTTTGCATACTGGCAAATTTCCGGTAAATGTTCAAACGTTCCACCGGCACCCACGCCTGTACAATAAAAACATCATCATTTGCCAATGTAGCGGCTAATGCCCGTTTCAATTGTTCCCGATCCTCAAACTCTGCCAGGTGCCGCTCAAGCAAACCGATCCAGCGGGTCAGTGATTCTCTTTCCGCTTGTAAATCTTCCCGTCGCAACTCGATGTCATTGAGTTGTTTATGCAGCTCCGACAACGATGTTTGTCCGGTGTGGGTGCGTGGTACCGGCATGGCCTCGGCAGCCGGCTCGGTTCTGGACACCACAACCACATAACAATATAAATTATCCCTGTGGACGATTTTCCAAACCAGTTCTGCCGAACGAACCCTTTTCATCAACCGGACCGGCACGATATAAAACCACAGTTTCAAGCCACCCGGCAAGCCTTCTTCCGGCAACAGAAAATCACCCCACGGGCTTATTTCCTGAATGCGCTTCGCCAGAAAATCTCTTTTATCGCGTAATGCACGCCGTTCCGTTTTGATCTCGCTCACCCGTGCTACTATCCGTTCAATATCAAAGTTATCACCTTGCTCGACCTGATGCCGGATTTTGCTGCATTGCTTGAGATATTTGAGGGCGCTATAGGCATTTTCAATCGGCCCGGAAGTTTCGTTACTTTCGCCGGTCACGCCTTCCTGAGTCGGAATGAGATGCAATCCACCGATAGTTTGCAAAGCCTGCAGGGTCGATTTCTTATTCTGGCTCAGGCCACAAAAACTGATTTTTTTTAACTTTACGATAGCCATGATCAACGAACGTTTTGCCGGTTGCGTTTTCGCTTGGTCAGTTTGGCATTGACCACACCGGCTTTTTCAGCATCGGACAAATAAATACGAATTTTACGAATGTTTTCCTCGGTTCTCGGGATCAAGACCTTGTCAAACAAATTGACCCGCTGGGTGATTTTTTTGACCGCCCGTTCCAGGATTTGCAGGCGTTGCCATTCAATCTGCCGGCGAATGCGCAATTGCACCGCCTGCAACAATTCATCAACAAGCTGATCCACCCAATGCGGTTTGCTTAAAAAAGAATAAGGCGTAACCCGGGTTTGTAAATTTATCAGTACCGGTAAATAAACGCCGACAATATTTTCCTGGCCGATATCGACACGGCTGACGCTCACCAACCCCGCCAGATCGATGGTTGTATCCGCGAGCATGGGCAGCGCATGACCGACACGCTGCTGCATTTGTTGCAAGGCTTTGTCCGTCTGTTGCAATTGCCGCTGCGCCTTGCTGCGTTCGGCGGTCAATTGCTGACGTTTTAAATCCAGCGATGGCAAAAACTGTTTATAACGTTTTAGTTGTGCCCCTTGCCGGCTCAATGAGGTTTTGCTATACGACAGCCTGGCCATGCTCCTGCTCCGGAAAATACTTGTCGATCAAAAATTGTTTCATCAACAATTCATCGGCCTTGAAACATTCGGCCAGAGTTTGCCAGCTTAACTCCAGAGCTTCTTCCAACGGCATGGAAACCTGTATATCCATGAACCGTTCACGGAACAAACGGCCAAATTTCAGCAATTTTTTGTCGAAAGCGGATAATTCGAACGCCATCGCCTGTTTTTGTTCGGCATCGCGGGCACCGGCATAAAAACGGATCATCGTATTCATGATCTGGGCATGATCTTCACGTGTTACCTTACCGATAACATGCTGTTTCAAACGTGATAATGAACCAAACGGATCCAGCATACCACCATGCAGATAAAACTGACCTTCGGTGATATAGCCGGTATTATCCGGCACCGGATGCGTGACATCATTGCCCGGCATTGTCGTCACGGTCAGAATGGTTACCGATCCCGCACCTTTATAATCACAGGCTTTTTCATAACGCCGCGCCAATTGCGAATACAGATCGCCCATATAACCCCGATTCGATGGCACATGCTCCATCGAGATACCCACCTCTTTCATCGCATCGGCAAAAGCGGTCATATCAGTCATTAACACGAGTACCCGCTTGCCTTCTTCAACGGCAAAACGCTCGGCAACCGCCAGCGCCATATCCGGCACCAGCAAACGCTCGACTATGGGATCCGAAGCCATATTGCAAAACATCACGGTGCGGGCGAAGACGCCGGCATCCTCAAACTGGCTGCGAAAAAAATGGAAATCATCAAATATCAATCCCAATCCGGCAAACACGACAATATCCGCATCCGCCTGTATGCCGATACGCGCCAAAAAAGCGTTATACGGTTCACCGGAAATGGAAAAAACAGGAATTTTCTGGCTTTCAACCAAACAGTTAAACAGATCGATCATCGGCACATCGGTCCGGATCATTTTGGAAGCCAACACGCGCCGCATCGGATTGACCGAAGGGCCGGTAATGTTTATTTTGGGATCAGGCTCAAGACTTGAGCCACCATCCATCGGCTCACCGGTGCCGCTGAAAATACGGCCCAATATATTTTCCGAATAAGTGACCCGCATGCTGTGCCCGAGAAAACGAACATTGGCGGATGTCGAAACACCCTGCGTGCCGGAAAAGACCTGCAATGAAACCTGATCGCGATCAATTTTGATGACTTGCGCCAGCGATTTGGCGCCATTGATATCCTCGACCATGGCCAAATCATTAAAGCGCACTATGGCTTCCTGGTTAGCCTGGTTTTCAGCAAGCCGTACGGTCATGATGTTACCGATAATGGAAAGGATATTATGATGCCTGACCATATGCTGAATCATAAAAAACTCCGTTTCGCAATCCGCCAAAAGCCGGTTCCACTATACGCCAAAATATTATGTGAGTAAACTTTCGGGCAAGCAAACCCTGTCACGCAGGCCGGATTAATCCGGCTGTATATCCTGAAAAATCAAAATCCTGCCCCGCACAACACAATGACCGGACAAATCATTAGCTTTTTCATAACTATCGGTCAATGGCCAAGACCTGAGTCCGGTTCCACCCATTCATAGATTTCAGTCAATGTTGGATCGCATTTGCAACAACGGGTGCCGCAAGCCGATTCGGCGGATAAGCGGCGCACCTTGCCTTTTCGGATCCATTGACTCAGCATACCGCGTATCGCATCGGCATCCATATTGAAATGATTGACCAAATCAATCAATACGACCCGATGTTGTTGTCTGAGATAAGTTCTGAGATCAGATAAAATCATTATGCACCTCCATTGTTTTTCGGCTGCTGCGCTTTATGCCCCATAATTTGAACAGCAAGATAACAAAGGCAAACAAACCTGCAAGGCCAATAACCCAATAAACGGAATAAAGCGGATGCCGGGCAAATGTCGCCAGTTGATAAAAAATTGTCGCACTTATATAAGCGATACCGGTGGTCCAGCAAACCACAAACACAGTCCAGGCAAGCTGCATTTCCCGGTATAAGGCTGCTGTCGCCGCCACGCACGGCGCATACAGCAGAATAAATAGCAAATAAGCGAATGCGCCGGCCTTGCCATCAAAACGTGCCTGCATTTGCCCAAACGTTCCACGCTCAACTTCCTGTTGTGCTGACGCAGCCTCGATATCGGATACATCGCCAATATCCAGGCCCAGCGGATCGAGCAAATTATCCAGCACCGCCTGCAGATTTTCCGGAATCGTCAAAACCGCATTGAACAACGCGGCTGGTAAATCAAAAGCCGGTTTTTCTTGCGGGACATCCTGTCCTAATTGACTGTACAACGCATTCAAAGTGCCCACAACCGCCTCTTTGGCCAATATCCCGGTAAAAATACCCACTGTAGCCGGCCAGTTTTTCTCTTCAATACCCATGGGTCTGAAAACCGGAACCAGGGTCCGGCCGATTTCGCTCAATACCGATTGTTCGGTATTTTCCCGGCCAAAACGGCCATCCGTACCCATCGCATTCAAAACATTCAACACCAATACCATCGGTATGATCACTTTACCGGCATTGAATAAAAACGTTTTCAGCCGTTCCCAGGTACGAATCAAAATACCGCGCAAGGTCGGCAGATGATAAGTCGGCAGTTCCATAATAAAAGGCGCCGACTGGCCCTGAAACAAGGTATGCTTCATAATCAAACCCGTGCAAACCGCAACCGCAATACCCAGCAGATATAAACCAAACACCATGTTTTGCCCGCCTTGTGGAAAAAAGGCGGCCGCGAACAAGGCATAAACCGGCAGGCGTGCGCCGCAAGACATAAACGGATTCATAATATTGGTCAAAACCCGATCCCGCTGGCTTTCAAGCGTACGGGTTGCCATGATCGCCGGAACATTGCAGCCAAATCCAACCAGCATCGGCACAAAGGATTTTCCCGGCAAGCCAATCAAGCGCATAAACCGATCCATGACAAAAGCGGCCCTGGCCATATAACCCGAATCTTCGAGCATGGAAAGAAACAAAAACAGAAAACCGACAATCGGAATAAAGGTCGCAACCACCTGAATGCCACCACCAAGACCGTCCGTAATCAATACAATCAACCATTCCGGCCAGTGCATGGCGGTCAATCCTGCCGACAAACCATCGACCAATAAAGCCGCGACCAGCTGATCAAAGAAATCAACAAAGGCACTGCCAATATTAATCGTGAACATGAACATCAAATACATCACCAATAAAAATATCGGGATACCTAAAAAGCGGTTTAATACCACCCGATCAATCTTGTCGGAGACATTCCGTGATACCTCGGTTACCTTACGGACACAGGCCTGGGTCAATTGATTGACAAACTCATAACGTGCATCGGCTGCAACAATGTCGATTTCATCATCGATTTCCCGTTCGACGGTTTGCTGTACATTTCTGGCAAACGCAATATTTTCCGGCCCCGCAAATTGCTGTGCCAGGGTATCTTCTTCCAGCAACCGGATAGCCAGCCAGCGTAAATCGCAATGATGCTGCTGTGCTTGCCGGGTCAAGCGGGAAGATAATGAAGCAATCGCCTTTTCCAATAGCGGGTGGTAAGTGATTGTCGGTACTGGAACGGGTTTATCAACCAGGCTTTGTTTGATTTGTTCCTTTAATGCGTCAATGCCCTGCAAACTGGAAGCGATAATCGGTACAACCGGACAACCCAACCGTTTTGCCAATAAGCGGACATCGATCTGCAAACCGCGCCGCTGCGCGCTGTCCATCATGTTCAATACCAGAATCATCGGCACTTTCATTTCAATCAATTGCGAGGTCAAATACAGATTACGTTCAATATTGGACGCATCAACAATATTGATGATGAGGCTGGCTCTGCGGGAGGCAACATAATCCCTGGCCACTTTTTCATCAAGGGAAACCTGATCCTCACTCGCTTCCAGAGAATAAGTCCCCGGTAAATCCACCAATTCAACAACCTGACCGGCATAAAGATACTCACCGGTTTTACGCTCGACCGTCACACCCGGCCAATTACCGACATGTTGCCGGGCCCCGGTCAAGGCGTTAAAAAGCGTTGTCTTGCCACAGTTCGGATTACCTACGACACCAACTATAAAATCAGTTTTCATTGAGTTTCTCGATTAACAGCACATCGGCTTCGGCTTTACGCAAGGTCAGCGAAAACCCCCGCAACTTGATTTCCACCGGATCACCCATTGGCGCAAAACGGGTTACACGAAACTCGGTACCCGGCGTCAATCCCATAGCCAGCAGGCGTTTGCGGTACGCTTTGCCGGATTTTTCAAAACCAACCACTTTTCCGCTATCACCTATTTTGAGGTTTTTTATCCCTATCAACAGAACACCTTATTAATAATAATTCTCATTAGCATGTACTATATCATATTCCCGCCGAATTGTTAACGCTGCGCTGCATTGAACGAAAAAACGCTTTGAAATTATTTGTGCAAGAACATTGACAGCCAGTACCCAGACTTCTACCATTTGGGTATAAAGAAAGGGGAAACAAATCATGAAATACAGACTTAGACTCATTGCCCTGTCGCTTTTGCTACTGGTCTTTTCAGGCCATGCTTATGCGCTGAAATGTGGCACCCATATCATTAAAATCGGGGAACGCACTCACCAGGTTTTGGATGCCTGTGGGGAACCGGACTTTATCGACCATTATGAACGCGACTTGGGTTATCCCTATCATCCGATCCATATTGAAGTCTGGACTTATAATTATGGCAGAAGGAAATTCATGCAGGAGCTTGTTTTTGAAAATGGCCGCTTGAAAAAAATCAATCAGCTCGATTACGGTTATTGAATCGATCCGAAGAGACAGGAAAAAACAGTAGCGCGTTTTTTCCTGTCCGCTTTGATGTTACAGTTCGCGCGTGGTACTGAAACGAATTTCAGGCCAACGTTCCTCGGTTAGCTGTAAATTGACCCGGCTGCTTGCCAAATAAACCAAATAGCCTCCTCCATCCTCAGCCAGGTTGTCAAAGGCTTTCTTTTTGAATGCTTCCAGCTTTAACGGATCATCGGCACTGACCCAACGTGCTGTGGTAATGGATACTGCATCATAGACACATTCCACATTATATTCTGTTTTCAGCCGAAATGCGGTCACATCAAATTGCAAGATACCGACAGCGCCAAGAATCAGATCATTGTTTTTTAACGGCCGGAACAGCTGGGTCGCACCTTCCTCGGTCAATTGCAGCAAACCTTTTTGCAAAGCCTTGCTGCGCAACGGATCTTTCAATACAACCCGTCTGAATAATTCCGGCGCAAAATAAGGAATACCACCATATTTCAATTTTTCACCAACGGTAAAGGTATCGCCGACCTGAATCGTACCATGATTATGCAGGCCAATAATATCGCCGGCATAGGCGTCCTCAACACTTTTACGGCTATCCGCCTGAAAGGTAATGGCGTTTCCGACCTGTATGTTCTTGCCAATGCGGACATGATGGATTTTCATACCCTGGCTGAATTTTCCGGAACAAACCCGCACAAAAGCGATCCGATCCCGATGCGCCGGGTCCATATTGGCCTGAACCTTGAATACAAATCCGCTAAATTTCTCTTCTCCGGGTTCGACGGTGCGCTCTGTTGCGTTCCTTGATTTCGGAGTTGGCGCGTATTCGGCAAATGCATCCAATAATTCGGAAATACCAAAATTATTGATCGCTGAACCAAAAAACACCGGCGTCAACTTGCCGGCAAGGTATCTTTGCAAATCGAATGCATGACTGGCCCCCTTGACCAATTCGATTTCTTCACGCAATTCCCCGGCCTGATCGCCGATCAAATCGTCCAGCTTAGGGTTATCCAAGCCTTCGATCACTTCACCCTTGGCAATTTTGCCACCGTGCTGAGCCGAAAACAAATGGATGGCATCCTGATAAAGATGATAAACCCCTTTGAAGCGTTTCCCCATACCAATTGGCCAGGTCATTGGCGCACATTCTATTTTCAGAATATCTTCAATTTCATCCAGCAACTCGATGGGCTCTTTGCCTTCCCGATCGAGTTTGTTGATAAAACTGAGAATCGGCGTATCACGAAGCCGGCAAACATCCATCAGTTTGATGGTCCGCTCTTCCACACCCTTGGCCACATCAATCACCATCAACGCTGAATCGACTGCGGTCAATGTACGATAAGTATCCTCGGAAAAATCTTCATGACCGGGCGTGTCAAGCAAATTGACAACACGGCCCTTGTGTTCAAACTGCATAACCGATGTGGTTACCGAAATACCACGCTGTTTTTCCATTTCCATCCAATCCGAGGTCGCGTGCCTCGCCGCTTTACGCCCCTTGACCGAACCGGCAAGCTGGATGGCACCGCCAAAAAGCAATAATTTTTCTGTGAGTGTGGTTTTCCCCGCGTCCGGATGGGAAATGATAGCAAACGTCCTGCGCCGCTGAATTTCAGATAATGTTTCCGACATGCTTCGAATAAAACAAAAAACGGATAATTATAACCGAATATCCAAAACGATGTATTTGCAATATACTAACCCGGCAATTCTCAATTTAGGATTTCTCATATTTCTGGTATCGGAATATCTAGCCCTCT
>CAZDXJ010000063.1:0-13409 GCA_964509475.1 uncultured Methylococcaceae bacterium
TCGGGCCAGGCCTCGCGCAATGAATGCAGCAGCGGCGTGGTGAGCAACAAATCGCCAAGATAACGCATGGCGATGACCAGTATCCGCCTGGGGGCGGATTTTAAAACAAGTGTTTTTTCCATGAATGATTTGCAGGTTAAAGAATATTTTAACAGACAAACAAGGGGTGTTATAGAATGAACGGTTTTTATGGCATAAAGAATCAACGGGGCATCGGATTAATACTTTGCATTAGTTTGTTTTTCTTGGCTGGAATGATCAACGCCATACGACAAACGGTTTTGTCCCAAAAGGTTGCGGACTGGCCAATGACTGATGCACGCGTGCTTGCAACCCAGGTTCGTTATGACAGCACTGTATTTGGCGATGATTTTGTACCCGTTGTCCGGTTTCAATACCAGATCAACGGTAAATATTATGAAAGCGAAAAAATCTGGCTTTATGATACAGGTATGCCTAAAAATCAGGCTGAACAAGTTATTGCACAATATACCCCGGGTTCTTTGGTGCGTGTATATTATAATGCAGAGCGGATTCAAGAAGGGGTTTTATACCCAGGTCTTTATCAGGAAGCGCCGCGACGCGACATGATCGTTTTCGGCGGTTTGATTCTGAGCGGATTCTGGTTATTGTTTTTTATGCTGAACCGATCCGAAAAAAAGTACCAACAACCCCGCTAAAACCCTGGATTACCAGATTATGGATAAATAATAAAGGCTCACCAGATTGCTTAACAATAACAATCCGGCGATTGTTTTCCAGAAAAACACCGGATTTTTTTGCGCGACCGGCAGGGCGCAATGGCCTTTGAGAAATTCCTTGTTGGGTGTGTTCAGGTCGTGCAGAAATTCAAACAAATCTTCATAGCGTGCCTGTGGGTTCATCGCCGTGGCTTTTTTCAAGGCACCGTCAATCCAGACCGGCACCATTGGGTTGTTATGAAAACTGGGGACATACTCCAGCTTGCTCAGATTCATTTTATTGGGTTTCTCCGGCATATCACGGCCAAAGGGCAAAGAACCGTTAAGCAGTTCGTAAACGATAACACCGACTGAAAACAGATCGGAGCAAACACTGCCTCGCTGGCCGAGGTGATATTCGGGGGCGGTATAATTCAATGTACCGAGGATATTTTCCGGTTCCTCGTGATCAAGTGGGGTGATTTCGGCGATTCCTGAAATCTTGACCGAGCCGAAGTCGATGATTTTCAGGTTGCCGTGTTCATCGAACATCAGGTTTTCCGGTTTGATATCCTGATGCAGCATTTCCATGCGGTGAAAAGCCCGTAAACCTTTACAAATCTGTTCGGCGATTTTTCGGATATCCTTGATATCGGGTCTTGGATTGGCACCCATCCATTCGCGTAATGTCGGCCCGTTGATGTATTCGGTTACATAATAAATACAGGTTTTTTTGCGGTCGGATTCAAGAATTTTTAACACATTGGCATGGCGGATGCGTTTTCCAGCCCATTCTTCATGCAGAAAATGCTCAATATAGTGAGTATCGTCTTCGTAAAGCACCGACGGGGTTTTTAAAATAACCCGGGTCTGCGTCAAGGTATCGTAGGCCCGATAGATTTGCGTGCGTTTGCTGGCGTGTAGCTCCTTTTCGATGCGGTAACCATCGAGGATCATACCCGGCTCCAGCGGCGGTGGAAAAGGCAGGTTGACATGCCGGCGCAGTATTTCATCGTCTTTGGCCAGAGGCAGATCGATGATACGTACAATCTGGCAGGTCAGGTTGTCATCGCTTTGATTGGCTTTGGCTTTATCGACGATGCTGCGTGCCATTTGGTTGAGACCGGCGCTGGCATCACGCAGCGTTTCTTTCAGAAATTTGTCACCGACAAAATCATGTACGCCATCGGTGGTCATCAGGTACAGATCGCCTTTTTCGACCGGGAAAGCCTTGTAATCGACTTCCAGACACGGTTCGATGCCCATGGCGCGGCTCAGATAGTTCTTTTCGTCACTGATCCAGAAACGGTGATCGCGGGTCATCAATTCCAGATCGCCACGCCGGAAGCGGTAAATTCGTGAATCGCCAATATGGAACAAATGCGCGGTTGTGGATTTTATGATCAAGATACTTAAGGTACTGACCATGCCTTTGGTCGATTGATAACGCGCCTGGCCCTGACTGTATAACCAGGAATTGGTTGCCGAGAGAATTTTCTGACCGGCGTGTTTGACCGACCAGGATTCGGGGGTGCTGTAATAATCGCTGATGAAACCGATAATACAGCAACGGCTGGCTTCTTTGCCGGCATCGCTGCCGCTCATGCCATCGGCAATTGCGGCGGTAATGCCTTTATGGGTGAGCTGCGGCTCGTCCGGTAGCGAAGAGCCGTAAAAATCTTCATTTTCTTCCTTGATGCCTTTGTCGCTGCAATAGCCGATATCGGTTTTCAGTTGGGATGGGTTCATTTTGATTGATATGCCTGTTCATAAATTCCATTAATTCAACTCAATCATTTCAACCGAGCCGTCTTCTTGTATTTCGGCCATATGACCTTTCGGTTCTTCGATAAATTGTACTGCGATCAAGACCACCAGAGCGGCGCTGGCAATGACCATAAAGAATACCGAAGGCGAGACAAAAGACAAGACCGTCAGGAACAGCACGCCGCCGACATTGCCATAGGCGCCCACCATGCCGGCAATTTGTCCGGTCATGCGGCGTTTGATTAAAGGCACCATGGCAAACACCGCGCCTTCTCCTGCTTGTACAAAAAATGAACACATCATCGTTGCGATAACGGCCAGTAGAACCGGCCATTGCGAGGTGATTTGCGATAAGATGAAATAACCGGCAGACAGTCCCAGAATAAACAGGCTCAGGGAACGTTTGCGACCAAACTTGTCGCTGAACCAGCCGCCACTAGGACGGGCGACCAGATTCATGAATGCGAATCCCGAGGCCAGCAGACCGGCTTGCACCATCGTGATGCCTTGGGATTGATGGAAGGTTTCGTAAAAAAACAGCGGCAGCATGGAAACCACCGCCAGTTCGGAGCCAAACGTAACCAGATAGGCCAAATCCAGAATCGCGACCTGTTTGAATTTATATTTATGAATAGCATTGATGGGCTGTTGCAAATGTTCTTCATTGATGTGTACGATTTTGTAAACATTGTAAAAAAACAGGCTCCAGATACCGAAGTAAATGCCGATGGCGGTCGGAGTGGATAACAGACTCACACCAACGGGTGATAACTTCCAGGTCAGAAGGGTCAGGGTCGCATACAAGGGAATCGTCATCAGAATATAGAAAAACAAATCCCAGATACTGGTGACTTCCATGGCGCCGGTTTTTTTCGGTTTGAAGTAAGTGGAGCCTTTGGGAGTGTCACTGACGCTGAAAAAATAGATAATTGCATACAGGATCGCAATGACACCGGTGATGCCAATCGCGTAACGCCAGCCGTCTTCACCGCCAAACAGCAAGGCAATCATGGGCAGGCTCATGGCAGCGGCGGCGGAACCAAAATTGCCCCAACCGCCATAAATACCCTCGGCGATACCCACCTGTTTAGCCGGAAACCACTCACCGACCATGCGGATGCCGATGACAAAACCGGCGCCGACGAATCCCATCAGAAAACGCGCCAGAGCCAGTTGTTCAAAACTGTCGGCCAGGGCAAACAAAAAACAAGGCACAGAACCCAGAAGCAACAGGCTGGAATAGGTTCGTTTCGGGCCGAATTTATCAACCAGTATACCGATGATAATGCGTGCCGGAATGGTGAGCGCGACATTGAGGATCAGAATGGTTTTAACTTCGGATTTGCTCAGTTTAAGGCTTTCGGAAATCAGCACCATCAAGGGCGCATGGTTGAACCACACCATAAAACTGATAAAAAAAGCCATCCAGGTACAGTGTAAAATGCGGATTTTTCCTGAAAAGGAGAGCAAGTTAAGTTTTTGTGCCGTCATTTGAATTCCAGATTAAGTTTTTGTGGTAACAAAATTTAAGCATAAATAATGCCAATATTCCCAGGCAGGGTAGAAACACGGTTCCTGTAAAAACAAATATTGCATGAGGCAGGTGCGGATAAATCCAGCCATTCGCAGAAAAGCTGGATTTATCCGCACAGCGCAGAACCCTGAATACGGCACAGCGCAGAGCCGATCACCGGCCAGGTGGCCGACAGGAGCAGCGCACCGGATCGTCCAAGGCTGTGCCCAGGGCGGGTTCGCCCTACAGGGCTGAACTACGGATGCACACAGATGAACACAGATTGATTAAACCCGAATTATCCGCGTGCATCCGTGTTTATCTGTGGTTTCTACAAAACAGGAATATGGCATTGCGCAGAGCCGATCAAGCGGATCGGGTTCGGACAATCAGAGCCGAAGTTTTCGAATGCACCAAATTCGTTCGTAACCGCTTTGCGTTGGTGCATACTTGTCCAAAAACGGTTATGCAGGTGTTTATATTCTGTTTATTTTCAATGCCTCCCAGCTTGTATCAAGCATGGCATGATGTATGCTTGAATATATTGTGAACAACGCATTCAAGCCTATCGAGGGGTTACGTATGAGCATTAAACAGACCTTGGTTGTCATTGGCAATGGCATGGTTGGGCAGAGCTTTCTGCAAAGCCTGGTTGCCAGTGGCGCCAATGAAAACTATGACGTTATCACGTTTTGTGAGGAGCCACGCGCCGCCTATGATCGCGTGCATTTGACCGAATATTTTTCTGGCAAGACAGCCGATGATCTGTCTCTGGTCGAAGAGGGTTTTTTTGCCAAAAACAATATCACCATCCATATCGGCGATCGGGCCGTCAACATTGATCGCCAGCAAAAGCGGGTCATATCCGCCAAAGGCCAGGACATCCATTATGACAAACTGGTTTTGGCGACCGGCTCTTATCCCTTTGTACCCCCCGTGCCTGGACATGATCGGGCCAATTGCCTGGTTTACCGAACCATTGAAGACCTGGAACGGATCAAGGCTGCGGCGGCGACCGCCAAAATCGGCGCTGTTGTCGGTGGTGGTTTGTTGGGTCTGGAGGCGGCCAAGGCACTCAAGGATTTGGGTCTGGAAACGCATGTGGTCGAATTTGCGCCGCGGTTGATGGCGGTGCAGCTCGATGACGGCGGCGGTGCCATGCTGCGTAAAAAAATCGAGAACCTGGGGGTCGAAGTGCATACCCGTAAAAACACCACCAATATCGGTGATGGTGAGACGTACTTCCATAAAATGACCTTTGCCGATGGCGATGAGTTAGAAACCGATATCGTGCTGTTTTCCGCCGGTATCCGGCCACGTGATGATATCGCCCGCGATTGTGGCCTGGCGGTTGGAACACGCGGCGGCATTATTATCGATGATTATTGCACAACCTCCGATCCCGATATTTACGCCATTGGTGAATGTGCCTTGTGGCATAACCGTATCTTCGGTTTGGTGGCGCCGGGTTATACGATGGCACGAATCGTCGTCGATGTGTTGTCGGGAAAAGAAGCCCGCTTCACCGGTGCCGACATGAGTACCAAGCTGAAATTGATGGGGGTCGATGTAGCCAGTATCGGTGATGCCCATGCGCAGAGCCAGGGCGCGGTCGTGTACAGCTACCAGGATGGCGATAATGAAATTTATAAACGCCTGGTGGTCAGTGAAGATAAAAAACGTCTGCTGGGCGCGGTACTGGTTGGTGATGCGGCCGGTTATGGCACCTTGTTGCAATATTGTCAAAACGGCATCGATCTGCCCGAACATCCCGATAGCCTGATATTGCCCGCCCGATCGGATGAATCCGTCGGCCTGGGTCCGGATGCGTTGCCGGATTCGGCCCAAATCTGTTCTTGTCATGATGTCAGCAAGGGCCGGATAGGCCAGGCGATTGCAGCCGGTTGTACCGATTTGGCGGCATTGAAAGCTGAAACCAAAGCCGCGACCGGTTGCGGCGGCTGTGCCGCATTGTTGAAATCGGTTCTGGACTGTGAACTGAAAAAAGCCGGCATTGAGGTCAGCACCGATATTTGTGAACATTTTCCCTATACCCGCCAGGATTTGTATAACCTGATCATGACCCTGGAAATCAAAACCTTTGATGAATTGCTGGCTAAACACGGCCGGGGCCGGGGCTGCGATATTTGCCGGCCGGCGGTGGCCTCGATTCTGGCCTCGATCTGGAACGAGTATATCCTGAAAAAAGAACATGCCCCGTTACTGGATACCAATGATGCGTTTTTGGCCAATATGCAGAAAGATGGTACTTATTCAGTCGTGCCCCGGGTAACCGGGGGCGAAATCACGCCGGACAAGTTAATCGCCTTGGGGCAGGTGGCCAAAAAATACAATCTGTACACCAAGATCACCGGTGGACAACGGGTGGATTTGTTTGGCGCCCATGTCCATCAGTTGCCCGCGATCTGGAAAGATTTGATCGATGCCGGTTTTGAAAGTGGCCACGCTTACGGTAAATCGCTGCGTACCGTGAAATCCTGCGTGGGCAGTACTTGGTGCCGTTATGGTATCGATGACAGCGTCGGTTTGGCGGTGGAACTGGAAAACCGTTACAAGGGCCTGCGGGCGCCGCATAAATTAAAACTGGCGGTTTCCGGCTGTACCCGCGAATGCGCCGAGGCACAAGGCAAGGATGTCGGCGTCATTGCCACTGAAAAGGGCTGGAATCTGTATGTTTGCGGTAACGGCGGCATGAAACCCCGGCATGCGGACTTGCTGGCCACGGATTTGGATAAGGAAACGCTGATTCGTTACATTGACCGGTTTTTTATTTTTTATGTCCGCACTGCCGGACATTTGCAACGGACTTCGGTATGGATGGAAAACATGGAAGGGGGGCTGGATTATCTGAAATCGGTGATTATCGATGACCGCTTGAATATTTGCGCCAGTCTGGAGCGGCAGATGCAATATATTATCGACACCTATCAATGCGAATGGAAGACCACGATTGCCGATGAGGACAAGCTGAAACGTTTCCGCTATTTCGTCAACAGTGATGCTGTGGACAATAATGTCGTGTTTGCCCTGGAGCGGGGCCAGATTCGTCCTGCCAACGAACAGGAAAGAGAAAAAATGCCGTTACTGGAGGAGGTCTGATGATGCAATGGGTCGATGTGTGCAGCAGCGATGATTTACGGCCGGATGGCGGCGTGTGCGCGCTGGTTGATGGCCGCCAGGTGGCGATATTTTATGTCGTCAAGGATGATGCGGTTTATGCGTTGGACAATTATGATCCGATTGGCAAGGCCAATGTGTTGTCACGGGGATTAATCGGCGATATTAAAGGTGAACCGGTGGTTGCCTCGCCTTTGTATAAACAACATTTCAGCCTCAAGACCGGACAATGCCTTGAGGATGTATCCATCCAGGTCGAAACATTTGGCGTTCGCAGGACAGCGGGCCGGGTTGAAGTCGGCGTGTAAACGAGAGGAATTTATTATGGCATTGAATTATTACATCGCTGATGTTTTTACCCAAGAGATGTTCAGTGGCGCTCAAATCGCCGTGTTTCCCGATGCTCAGGGTCTCGGTGACAAACAAATGGCACAACTGGCCGGGGAATTGAATTTATCGGAAACGGTTTTTGTTTTGCCGCCAAGTCAGCAGAAAGCGACCCACCGTATGCGTATTTTTACCCCGCAAGGTGAGGTGGATTTTGCCGGTCATCCGATTATTGCCACCGCGTTCATTTTGGCCGTGTGCGGCAAAGTCAAATTGCAGGACCCTTATACGTCTTTGGTGCTGGAACAAAATACCGGTCTGATCGCGACACATATCAGCGGTGAGGATGTGCATTCAGGGTTTGTACAATTTACTCAAAAGGTGGCGCCGACCATTGATCGGTTTACCCCGACCGATCAGGAATTGGCTCGGTTCCTGGGTATCAAGGCAACCGATATTGATTCCAAAAAATACATGCCGCGTCTGGTTTCCTGTGGTTTTCCGTATTTGATCGTACCGGTTTTCAATTATGAAACGGTGCGCAAGGCGCGGTTTAACTTCGAGGCCTGGAGCCAGTCGATTGCGCCGCAGACCGCAGCGCAGGAGATTTTGCTGTTTGCACCGAAAAGCCCATGTCCGGATTCGGATTTTCACCTGCGCCTGTTGGGACCGAACATCGGCAGCAAGGATGATCCGCCTGTAGGCAGTACCTTGCCGGCCTTTGCGGCTTATCTGTGTTCGCATGAACATGTACGCAAAGGCACTTATACCTTTGCTGTGGATCGGGGGGGCAGCGAAGGCCGCCGCAGTCTGTTGAATCTGGAAATGGACAACAAGGGTGAGGCTTTGCTGACGATTCGCGTGGGCGGTACGGCGGTGCGGGTTGCCGAAGGCCGGTTTTTTATCGAAATAAATTCTGTTGATTAGTATTATGTTATTTGGCAGGCATGTAAAAAATCCGGTTAAAATCGCGGATAAAGGCGTCAAAAAATGGTCTTATTCGACCTGCAATTATTGCTCGACCGGTTGCGCGATTGAAATCGGCCTGAATGCTGATGGCGTACCGGTGACTGGACGGGGTGTTGGCAGCGCCGATGTGAATCGGGGTAAATTATGTGTCAAGGGAATTTTTGAATACGAGCTGTTTACTTCGGCGGGGCGTGGCACCGTGCCGCTGATTCGGGAGAATATTCATACGCCGTACCGGGAAACGGACTGGGATACCGCTTTGGATAAAATGGCGGCGGAAATCAAACGTATTCAGGCGGCTTATGGGCGTGATGCGTTTGCCATTGTGTCCACCGGACAGATTCTGACCGAAGGATTTTATACTCTGGGCAAACTGGCGCGGGGGGTGATTGGCACCAATAATTACGATGGCAATACCACCTTGTGCATGGCTTCGGCGGTTTCCGGTTATAAACGTTCGTTCGGTTCGGATGGGCCACCCGGTTGTTATGAGGATTTTGAAAAAACCGATTGTCTGATCGCCTGGGGTTCCAATTTGCCGGAACAGCATCCGATCATTTATTGGCGTTTCAAGGAAGCACAGGAAAAGCGCGGCTTCCCGCTGATTGTCATCGACCCGCGCGTGACCATGTTCGCGCAGGCCGCCGATATGCATTTGCCGATTACTCCGGGTACCGATGTGGTTTTGATGAATGCGTTGATGTATGTCATCCTTGACGAAGGTTTGCAGGACGAGGCGTATATTCAGGCCAATACCGTGGGTTTTGACGAATTGAAAAAAGAAGTGGCGCATTATGATCCGGCGACGGCGGCGCCTATCTGCGGTATTGACGAGGATACCCTACGCACGGTGGCGCGGCTTTACGCCAACGCGGATGCAGCGATGAATATCTGGACCATGGGTATCAATCAAAGTACGCACGGTTCCGATGGCGTCGTGGGCATTAACAACCTGAGCCTGCTGACCGGAAATATTGGCAAACCCGGCGGCACCAGTCTGTCGATTACCGGCCAGTGCAATGCGATGGGCACCCGGGAATGGTCATCCTGTTCCGGTCTGCCGGGATACCGGCTGTTGGAGAATGAAAAAGATCGTGAGGAAGTGGCCCGGTTCTGGGGGGTCGATCCGGAGTTCTTTCCGAAAAAACGCGGCTTGACCGAAACCGATATTTTCCCGGCAATAGAAACCGGACAGATTAAGGGCTTGTGGCTGGTCGGCACCAATCCAATGACTTCAATGCCGAATACCGCCCGTATTCGCAAGACGCTGGAAAAACTGGAATGCTGTATTGTGCAGGATTCTCATGTGGATGTCGAAACCACGCAATACGCGCATATTTATCTGCCCGCCGCGATTTGGGCGGAAAAAGAAGGTGTGTTCACCAATACCGAACGGCGGGTTAATATCATTCGTAAAATCAAGGAGCCTTATGCCCAATCGAAAACGGATTTGCATATTTTCAACGCGCTGGCAAAACGTTTTGAACAGGGCCGGAAAATGAACTTCCCGGATGATTTCGATGCGGTTTTCGATGAAATGCGTGAACTTTCCAAAGGCCGCTTGCTGGATATTTCCGGTATGAGCCACGATTTAATCGAAAAACACCGGGGTATCCAATGGCCCTATACCGAGCAGCAGGCGAAAAATGGCGAAGCACCGCCGAAAGGGGGCAAGCGTTTATATACCGAATCGCGCTCCTTCCGTTTTGCCGATGGCAAGGCGCGTTTGATTCCGTTACCTTTTGTCGATAACAACGAAAGACCGGATGCGAGCTATCCGTTCTGGTTGAATTCCGGGCGGCTGGTGGAGCATTTTCACAGCCGCACCCGCACCGGCAAGATTGCCAATAACAACAAATTTTCGCCGACACCGTTTATGGAGATGAATCCGGATGCCGCCGCCGAACTGGGTATCCGCCATCAATCCTATGCGCGGGTGGTGTCCAGGCGTAATGATGCCGTGGTCATGGTTATGCTGACCCAACGCGTGCCCAGGAATATGGTGTTTATTCCATTCCATTTTTTTGAATGCGTCAATCGCCTGACCCTGGGCTTGCTGGATCCGTATTCACGGCAACCGGCCTTCAAACAGGCAGCGGTGCGTGTAGAGCCCATCGATCAGCAGGAAGCGGCCTTGTTGAACAAGGAAAACCGCGCGTTTTAATTGATCATCTTTCAGGCATCAGGCCGGTGCGGGGCGCATGAAGAGCGTGCAGTGAATCCTGTAACGATAATTGTTTATGACTCCAAACAATTAAGTTGCTTATATCCCCTCGATCACTGCACGCTCTTCATGTGCCCCGCAGTAATCTTTTTGTAACCCAGGTTAACACAATTATGTTTAAAGTACGTCGTGACGAACCCGATTATGCCTTTTTGTCGGATAAGGAAAGCCGCTGTAAAAACCGTTATGGTCAGGATATCGAACTGACCCAGGAAGATAGTCCGCTGCGCGGACAGAGCCTTCGCATCAACGGTGATCCGGATATTGGCGACAACCCCAACCGCTATAAACAACACGGTTTTTATTTCAATGCCGATCATTGTATCGGCTGTCATGCCTGCGAATCCGCCTGTAGCGAAAAAAACGATGTGCCGGCGCATCTGGCGTTTCGTTCCGTAGGTTTTGTCGAAGGCGGCAATTATCCCAATTATCAGCGTATCAATATTTCGATGGCTTGTAATCACTGTGATGACCCGGTTTGTCTGAAGGGGTGTCCGACACGGGCTTACACCAAGTTTGCCGAATACGGTGCGGTGCTGCAAGACCCGGATATCTGTTTTGGTTGTGGTTATTGCACCTGGGTTTGTCCCTATAACGCACCGCAACTGGACCCGGTAAAGGGCCAGGTCAGTAAATGCAATATGTGCGTGGATCGTCTGGAAGTGGGCTTGAAACCCGCCTGTGTCGCCGCCTGTCTGGGCAATGCCCTGGATTTTGGGGTCATTGAAAACATACCGGAAAAACGCCAGCAGGCCGAAGTGACCCTTCCGGGTTTTCCAACACCGGATATTACCCATCCGAATATACGCTTTCAGCAACAACGCACGACACCGCCGGAAATGACCCGCACCGATTCGGTGCCGGTGAAATATCATCAGGACAAACAAACGGGTGTTTACCGGCCAACCGTCGATGAGAAATTGGGCCGGGACAAACAAGGCAACTGGAAGAAATTGCTAACCAGCCATGAAAGCTCCCATGTCATTTTTACCTTGTCGGTGCAGGCGGTATTTGGTGCTTTGCTGATATTGGTTGTTTTGCCCTGGCTTGGTTTTGAGCAACTGGCTGTGATTCAGACCGGTAGTGCTTTTTTGCCATTGCGTCTTGCGCTGCTGGTGATTTGCAGCTACGGTCTGTTTAAACTGAATATGCATTTGGGCAAGCCGCACCGGTTTTACCGGGGCTTCAATAATCTGCAATGGTCGCCGGTGAGCCGGGAAATTGCCGGTGTGTCGTTGTTTTATGGGGGCTTGTGGGCCTATGTGCTCTGTTCTTTTTTCAATAACACGTTGATGGTTTTTCTGGCTGGTTTTACAGCTGTGTTTGCGCTGTTGAGTGGAGCGGTGGGTTTGTATTATATGTATCGCCTGTATCGCATCAAGGCGCGTCCCTTTTGGGATCATTGGCAGACCGGCAGCAGTTTTGCCGGTTCGGTACTGAGTTTGGGGGCTGTTTTGATCGGTTTGTGTGTAGCTCTGTTTGAACCTTCACAGGTACAGCTATTGTTGCCTGGGTTGGTCTTGATCCTGTTCACCGGCTTGCTCATGGAAGCGACGGGTTTGTTGGCCCATGCCCGCGATATGAACAAAAACGGGCACGAAGGCAGGGCTTCGTTTTATCTGCAAACGACGCAATACGGTTATCCGTATGTTATACGCAACAGCCTTCTGGTTTTGAGCCTGGTGTTGAGCATCATCATTGCTCTGGCTGGCATGAACGGTCTGTCGGGCTGGCTGTTAGCCGGGACTTTGCTGGTCAGTACGCTCGGCGCTGCAATCATAGGCCGTTCCTTGTTTTATGCGGTGGTTATACCGACGACGATGCCGGGCGCTTTTTTCTGGAAAAATCCGGGGTTTGTCGATCATGCCCGGGAAACCGGCTTGGCCGATATGCCCCAGGTCGGCGTTGTCCATGAACGGCATCACCCCTTTCGTCTGGATGAATTGATACAAACCATCCAGGAACATTCCATCAAGGACATGTTGGCGCATTTGAAAACGGTTTTGATATTCAGGTAATCCTGTTGTCACGGATTGTAACCGTTCACGAAAATGGCAATAGATTCATAAGGTATTGAATTTTCGTAATACAGTTTCAGAATACTTTTGTACTTTATTTGGCACGCAGCGGCTGCATTTGCGGGTTTTGAGCATGGCAGGAGGCCTGCCCGGCACTCTGTTTACAGTAAAGGCTTCCATAACTTGATACCTGGAATATGAATGAAGAGCTGGATTCTTTTATTGAAAATCAAGGCCTTAACCCATATAAAATCGCTGTTTGGACACGCCGGGTTTATAATTGATTGATTTTATCCGCATCCATACCAAAATATATAGCCTGTTGGATAGCAAACTTGTGAACGGTTACCACGGATTTACTTCTATTTGATTCAAATCAAATAACCTTATTAGAAAAATAGTTATAGTTTGCCTCGCTTTTTAATTAAATTGGAGGTTTAAAATGTCTGAACAAGAAAAAGATAATTTTTGGCGTAACTGCTCACCTGTTGTGTTGTAGCCGGCGTAGGTCATTGATTTATCAGGATACGTGCATACATCCCTGTCGTTTTGCATAACATCCCAAGTTATGCAAGCCCAGCTCTTCCGTGGAAGGGCTGGGCTTGCCTGATAAATCAACAACCTGCACCTGTTTTTCAGAGAGGGTAAGTAGATACTTTTTGGCTATATATCGGATTGTTGGTTGTACTGGTAATTGCCGTTTTGGTGACCGTCAAAAATATTCCACCCCAAAACACAAGACACAATTTTAAAAAAAATTATTCCATTCACCT
>CAZDXJ010000064.1:0-13248 GCA_964509475.1 uncultured Methylococcaceae bacterium
TCATTGACCGCTTGAAATACCGGCAAGGTTTATTGCACGCGGCCACGCCTGCCTGCTGCCACCCCACTACCATTAAATTAAGAAAATGTGAGTTGAATGCCGGAGCAACGAATTCGCACCGTGCGGATAAATCCGCACCTACCCGCCCCATCGCTGAATTCAACAAAACAGCTTGACTTAATGGCTGTGCTGCTGCCCCCGCAATCTAAATATTCCAGGTGACAGGCGTTTCGCGCCCCGATGGCCGGTTCATTTTCCGCATTCGTGACCGCGCAGAGTATACTTGATGACAGTGAAACCTTAACCGTGAGCCAACCCTCTCTTATTTTAAACCAACCATTGAAAAGATATTTATCAAGGCACAGAATCTGCCCGGACCTCAACCTCTCATAACAGATACAGATTTATTGGAATTTAAAAAGTTATCACTCAACCAACTTCAAACTCCGATTTATCATGGCCTTGCTCTATCAATTCACGCAACCACTTCGGCATTAATCCACGGCCGGTCCACTTTTCATCCGGGTTATTGGGATTCCTGTATTTGATCGGTATTTTTATACCCTTGCGCGTGTTTTTTTTGTCACTTTCTTTTATTTCGACCCTTACATCAATAGATTCAGCCAGTTCCTGAATCCGGGCAAGAACCTCTTTGCGCTTTTTTTCTTTTTTCAATTTTAAGGCTTTCTCGGCATCCTTTATCAATAACTGTAATTCATGTTCAGAAAGCTCATGATAATTCGTCATAATCCCTCCTATATCAAATAAAAATTAGACGCTTAAATTATATCACAAGAAAATATAATTTATTCAAGCATTCCCGGTAATAATATAAATATAACCAGGAACCTTATATCTGAAAAACGATACTGACAAAACATTACTCCGAAACATAATACGACAAATATTAATTACCCATCTCATCTATTTATTTTTTAAAAAAATTATCGACATTTACATTTATCATCAAAATTTGACCGGCACTAAAATTTCGCAGGAAAACACCTATAATTTCTAAACACAGCGTTCTGCATTTGCTAACATATCCACATGGCCTTTCCCTTGCGTTTGCGCAAAACAAATTACACATGATTTCAAAATGAAAAACCTGTTAAAACTGTTTCAAGATACCTCTGCACTCTACGGCAGTAACGCAGTTTTCATCGAAGAACTTTACGAAGACTACCTGGAAGATCCTGAATCCGTTGAGGAAAGTTGGCGTAAACGATTTAATAAAATACATAGCGGTGCCATCCATGACATCCCCCATGGCCCGGTTATCGAACGTTTTGCCCAACTCGCCAAAACTTCGCCGGGCCGTATCGAGGCTTTACAAGGTATCACCGAAGAAAGCATCCGCAAACAGGCCGCGGTATCACGATTAATCGATCAATACCGGTTCAGCGGCCACCTCATTGCCCAAAACAACCCACTGGACCAAGCACAACGTTATGTCCCGGATCTTGACCCGGCTTATTACGGCTTGACCGAGCCGGATATGAACATCGTTTTCGATACCGGCACGCTTTATGGCGCAGACCGGTTACCGTTAAGGGATATTATCTCCACGCTCAAGGAAATTTACTGCGGTAACATCGGTTCCGAGTATATGTACATTACCGATGCCAAAATCAAACGCTGGATTAAAAACCGTCTGGAAAGTTCACGCACCAATCTGGAGGTCGCGGCAGACAAAAAAATCTGGATATTAAAACTGTTGACCGCCGCCGAAGGCATTGAAAAATTTCTGCATCGAAAATATGTCGGCCAAAAACGTTTCTCTTTGGAAGGCGGTGAATCCCTGATACCCTTATTGGATGAATTGATTCAGCGCTCGGGTGCCAACGGCGCCAAGGAGATTGTCATTGGCATGGCTCACCGTGGCCGTTTGAATGTATTAATCAATATCCTTGGCAAAAGCCCGGCCACGCTGTTTGGCGAATTCGAGGGCTCACACGCACAGATTCTTGGCGTAAATTCAGGCGATGTAAAATATCATATGGGATTTTCTTCCAATGTCGCGACTCCCGGAGGTCCGGTTCACCTTACCCTGGCCTTCAACCCATCCCATCTGGAAATTATCAACCCGGTTGTCGAAGGTTCGGTCAAAGCCCGTCAGGACCGCTATCAAAAAGACAATAAAAACACTGTGATTCCGGTTTTAATCCATGGCGATGCGGCCTTTTCCGGGCAAGGCATTGTCATGGAAACCCTGAACATGTCACAAACCCGTGCTTTTTCGGTCGGTGGCACGGTACATATTGTCATTAACAACCAAATTGGCTTTACCACCGACGACCCCAGAGACAGCCGCTCGACAAATTATTGCACCGATATTGCGCATATGATTCAGGCGCCGGTTTTCCATGTCAACGGCGATGATCCGGAAGCGGTTCTGTTTACCGTACAAATGGCTCTGGATTACCGTATCAAATTCAACCGTGATGTGGTCATTGACCTGCTGTGTTACCGCCGTCAGGGACACAATGAGGCCGATGAACCCGCCACCACCCAACCGCTTATGTATCAGCGCATTCGCAACCACGACACAACCCGGAAAATTTACGCCAACAAACTGATTGCCAACGAAACCCTCAGCGAGGAACAATCACAGGGCATGGAACAGGACTATCAACACATGCTGGAAACCGGCAAGGTCGTGTCCAGGCCGGTTTTGGGCGACAGTATCTATTTCTTTACCTCGCAATGGAAAAAATATTTTTCCAGGCAATGGCAAACACCCTGCAATACCGCCATCAGCCTGGAACGCCTGCGTTATTGCAATGACCGCCTGCAATGCCTGCCAACCGGCTTCGAACTGCATCCACGCGTCGCCAAGATAATGGAAAACCGCAACAAGATGGCGGCGGGCGCATTACCCCTGGACTGGGGATTTGCCGAAAATATCGCTTATGCCAGTTTGCTTCTGGACGGCCATAATATCCGCTTGACCGGACAGGACGTTGGCCGGGGCACATTTTTCCATCGCCATGCCATTTTGCATAACCAACTGGACGGCAAAACCTATATCCCACTGGCGCATCTGGACAAAAACCAGGGCCAGCCACAAATATACAATTCCTTGTTATCCGAAGCGGGCGTACTGGGTTTTGAATACGGCTACAGCTCCACCGACCCAGGCACCCTGGTTATCTGGGAAGCCCAGTTTGGTGATTTTGCCAATGGCGCGCAAGTGGTCATCGATCAATTCATCAGTTCCGGCGAAAGCAAATGGGGCCGGCTTAATGGTCTGGTCATGTTATTGCCGCACGGTTACGAAGGCCAGGGTCCGGAACATTCTTCCGCACGCCTGGAACGCTATTTGCAATTGTGCGCTGAGGAAAACATTCAGGTTTGCAACCCGACCACGCCGGCCCAGCAATTTCACCTGCTGCGCCGGCAATTGCTCCGAACCTATCGCAAGCCATTGATTATCATGAGTCCGAAAAGCCTGTTGCGGCATAAATTGGCAACCTCTACACTGGAAGATTTAACCGGTGGCGCCTTTTCGCCCGTATTAAGCGAAGTCGATGATATCAAAGCAAAAAATGTCACCCGCGTGATACTGAGTTGCGGCAAGGTCTATTACGATTTATTGGAAGCTCGGCGGCATGATAACCTGGAGCATATTGCCTTGCTCCGGCTTGAACAACTCTATCCGTTCCCGGTCGAACAGCTGAAGCGCGAACTCAACATATATTATAAAATGTCAGAATTGATATGGTGCCAGGAAGAACCCAGAAACCAGGGAGCCTGGTATCAGATACGGCATCGTCTTGCCGATTGCCTGCAGGCGAAAACCCAATTGACCTATGCCGGACGTATGCAATCAGCGGCTCCGGCAGTGGGTACGTTCAGCACCCATGTTGAACAACAGAAAAAACTTGTCAAAGCGGCTTTATACGGAAACACAACCATGGGAATCAACCAATGAGCATTGAAGTACGCGTCCCCAACTTACCCGAATCTGTGAGCGATGCCACACTTGTCAACTGGCATAAAAAACCCGGTGATTTTATCCGCGAAGGCGAAAACCTTGTAGACCTGGAAACGGACAAAGTGGTACTTGAAGTACCGGCGCCAACAGACGGTATACTCAGCAAAATTGTCAAGCAGGATGGAACTACCGTCATTGCCGGTGAGCTTTTGGCCCTATTGGAAACCGAATCCGCCCAACCTCAACAAGCACCGGCTGATACCGATACAAGCACAAGCCCAACGCCGCCCAGCCCTCCTGCTACTGCTGCCGTCACCGAGGCAAGCAATATCCCGCTCAGCCCGGCGGTGCGGCGCTTGATACTGGCAAACAATCTTGACCCCAATAAAATTGAAGGCACGGGCAAACAAGGCCGCATCACCAAAGCCGATGTTTTGCAGTATATCAACACCCATCCAAACAAAGATGAAAATGAGTTGCAACCCGTTCAGGCCAAAACCTTTATCGAGGATACGGACGCCACATTAAGGCAAACATCGGAAATGCGCCCGCAACAGCGGGTACCAATGACCCGCTTGCGGGCCAAGATTGCCGAACGTCTGCTGCAAGCGCAACAAAACTCGGCGATGTTGACCACCTTTAATGAAGTCAGCATGCAAAGCGTCATCGAATTGCGCCAAAAATACAAAGAACGTTTTGAAAAACAACATGATATCAAATTGGGTTTCATGTCGTTTTTCGTCAAGGCTTCGATAGAAGCCTTGAAACGTTTTCCTGTTGTCAACGCCTCTATTGACGATGATGATATCATTTATCATGGTTATTATGATATTGGCATCGCCGTTTCCACACCGCGCGGCTTGATCGTACCGGTACTACGTGATGCCGATAAACTGGATTTTGCCGGTATCGAAAAAAATATTGCCGACTTTGGCAAAAAAGCCAAAGAAGGCCATATAAGCTTCGAAGACCTGACCGGCGGTACCTTCACGATTACCAATGGTGGTGTTTTTGGATCGATGCTGTCTACACCGCTTTTGAATCCGCCGCAAAGCGCAATCCTTGGTATGCATGCAATCAAGGAAAGAGCTGTCGTCGAAAACGGTCAGATTGTCATCCGCCCCATTATGTACCTGGCTTTATCCTATGATCATCGCCTGGTCGATGGCCGCGATGCCGTGCAATTCCTGGTTACCATAAAAGAATGCCTGGAATCGCCGGCACATCTGTTATTAAATATTTAACATCAACAGCCACTATGTCAAAAACAGAATATGATGTCATCGTCATCGGAGCCGGCCCCGCCGGTTATATTGCCGCCATCCGCTGCTCCCAGCTCGGCCTGAAAACCGCATGTGTCGATAACTGGATCGATGGAAAAGGTCATCCCCGACCCGGTGGAACCTATATCAATGCCGGCTGTATTCCCTGCATTTCCTTACTGGAATCTTCCAAACTCTACCACCTGTTAAGTCACGATCTTGAACATCATGGCATCCAATTAGGTGAAGTCCGTCTGAGCCTTGAGAAACTCATGCGCCGAAAGAATGATATTATCAATACGCTCAATAAACAAATTGAAAACTTGTTTAAAAACAACCATATCGACTTCATTCATGCCAAAGGCCGGTTACTTGCCCCCAATAACGTTGAAATCATCCCGATCAAAGGCGGTGAACCTATTATCATCAAGGCTGAAAACATCATTCTGGCCACAGGTTCCAAACCTGCCGAACTGCCTTGCGCACCAATTGATAACCAATTCATCACCGACACAACAACTGCACTGAATCTTGCCGAAGTCCCCAAACGCCTGGGTATTATCGGCGCCGGCATTATCGGCTTCGGCCTGGGCGGCATCTGGAACCGGCTTGGCTCTGAAGTGATCTTGCTGGAGGCACAGGATACTTTCCTGGGCGCCGCCGACCACCAAATCGCTCAGGAAGCCTACCGGCTTTATAGCAGGCAGGGTTTGGACATACGCCTGGGCGCACGGGTCATTTCAGCCCATAAAGGTAACAAAAAAGTATCCCTGGAATATCAGGACAATGAAGGTAGCCATTGTTTGCGCCTGGATAAATTAATCGTTGCCACCGGGCGCACACCCAATACCGAAAACCTGGCCGCTCCGGAAGCCGATTTATTACTGGACGAAAACGGTTTCGTCCACGTTGATGAATGCTGCGGCACCAGCCTGCCTGGTGTTTATGCAATTGGCGATCTAACCCTGCTCGGCCCGATGTTGGCGCACAAAGGACTCGAAGAGGGCGTATTCGTTGCCGAACATATTGCCGGACAACACAGCCCGATCAATTATCAATTAATCCCCAACGTCATCTATACCGAACCGGAAATCGCCTGGGTAGGCCAAACCGAACAGGCCTTAAAGGCAATCGGTGAAAACTGCAAAACCGGTGTCTTTCCTCTCAAAGCCAGTGGCCGGGCACAGGCAACGGGCAAAACCGACGGTATCGTGAAAATCATCACTCATGCCGAAACCGATGTCATCCTGGGGGTCCATATCATCGGTACACATGCATCGGAATTGATTGCCGAAGCCGTTTTAGCGATGGAGTTTTCCGCCAGTGCTGAAGATCTGGCGCGTACTATACACGCCCATCCAACCCTGTCCGAAGCCATGCATGAAGCCGCCCTGGCTCTCGACAACCGCTCCCTGCATTCGCCCCCCAAATAAGCCATTCAACACTATCGTCCATTATATAAACAGCCTGATTAAGCGCTATTCAACAAGTAATCGCTCAACTCTCTGGAACCCCCTCGGTAGTGCCACCCCCCGGGCCGCCCGATTGCCTTGATAACGCTCTATATCAGAACTTTTTAAAACCACATGCCGCTTGCCTGAAATTATTTTCAGTCTTTCATCTTCTGATAAACAAACCATCGCCACAACCTTATCGCTTCCGGCCTTAAAATCCTTAGGTAGAATTTGTATTAATTTGTTGCCTTTTCCCCGTGCCAAAGCGGGTAAATCCGCAACCGGAAAAATCAGCAACCGGCCTTGCCGGGTCGCAACCGCCAACAGCCCCTGCGCATCGCCGACAAACGCCGGCTTGACCACAGTAGCGCCAGCCGGTAAGGAAACAAGCATCTTGCCGGCGCGATTTTTACTGCTCATCTCGCCAAGACGTACCTGGAAACCATAACCGGCATCACTGGCCACGACATATTCATCTTCAGGATTACCGGCCAAAAGATAAGTAAACAGCGCTCCCGCCGGCGGCTTCAGCCGGCCGGTCAAAGGCTCGCCCTGACTGCGCGCCGAAGCCAAATCATGCGTTGTCGTCGTATAAACGCGACCGCTTGAGTCCAAAACATAAACCGGCTGGGTCGTCCTTCCCTTGGCAACATCCAACAACCCATCCCCCGAGCGATAATTCAAACTGTGCGCATCGATATCATGGCCTTTGGCCGCCCTGATCCAGCCTTTTTGTGACAAAACAATCGTCACCGGCTCATTGGCAATCAACGAAGTTGCCTCTAAAGCCTGGGATGTTTGTCTTTGTACGATAGGTGATTTGCGGACGTCGCCATATTGCTTGGCATCCCGTTTAATCTCCTGTTTGACCAGAGTACGCAAGCGCTGTTTGGAAGCCAATATTTTTTCCAGGCCCTGTTTTTCCTGTTCCAATTCCTGCTGCTCACCCCGGATTTTCATTTCTTCCAGTTTCGCCAGATGGCGCAATTTCAATTCCAGAATCGCTTCCGCCTGAATATCGGTAATGGCAAAACGCGCCATCAATACCGGTTTGGGATGATCCTCGCTGCGGATAATGGCAATCACTTCATCAATATTCAAATAAGCAATCAACAAACCTTCCAGTTTATGCAGTCGCGCCAATACTTGGTCGAGCCGAAACTGCAAGCGTTTACGCACGGTTTCAGTACGAAAACTCAACCATTCGGTCAAAATCATTTTGAGATTTTTCACCTGGGGGCGGCCATTCAGGCCAATCATATTCAGATTGACCCGATAGTTCTTTTCCAAATCCGTGGTTGCAAACAAATGCAGCATCAAAGCCTCCACATCAATGCGGTTAGAGCGCGGAATAATGACCAGACGGGTCGGGCTGCGATGATCGGATTCATCACGCAAATCATCGATCATTGGCAATTTTTTAGCCTGCATCTGGGCGGCAATCTGTTCCAGAATTTTGGCACCCGACACTTGATGGGGCAGGGCCGTGATTACAATTTGACCTTCCTCCCGAATATAACGCGCCCGCATCCGGATACTGCCCATGCCGCTGAGATACATTTTATGAATATCCTCGGGCGCGGTAATGATTTCCGCTTGCGTGGGATAATCCGGCCCTTGAATATATTGACAAATCGCCGATATATCCAAATCCGGGTTGTCCAAAAGAGCGATGCAAGCATCCGCCACCTCGCGCAAATTATGGGGTGGAATATCCGTTGCCATACCCACTGCAATTCCCATTGTGCCATTCAACAACACATTGGGCAGGCGTGCCGGTAATAACTCCGGCTCCCGCATCGTACCATCAAAATTATCCACCCACGCCACGGTACCCTGACCCAGTTCACTGAGCAGGGTTTGTGCGTATGCGGTCAAACGCGATTCGGTATAACGCATGGCGGCAAACGATTTTGGATCATCCGGTGAACCCCAGTTACCTTGCCCGTCAATCAAGGGATAGCGATAAGAAAAATCCTGCGCCATCAAGACCATAGCTTCATAGCAGGCCGAATCACCATGCGGATGATATTTACCCAATACATCGCCAACCGTTCGAGCCGATTTCTTGTATTTGGCCAACGCCGTCAAACCCAGCTCCGACATTGCGTAAACAATACGCCGCTGTACCGGTTTCAGGCCATCGGCAATATGTGGCAGAGCCCTGTCCAGAATGACGTACATCGAATAATCCAGATAGGCTTTTTCGGTAAAATCCTTTAAAGGTAATTTTTCAAAATTTTCCTGAATACCCATTGATCTCAAGTTTTAAATAATAAAAGTGATGAACAGAAAAAACACTGCTCCCAAAAAGCGTTAAACCGATATAATATTCCTGTAAACAACACTCGCTCCACCCTCATATATGACCGCTTTGATTACCCGCCGACTCGGTATGCAAGATTACCAGAAAACCTTGTCCAGCATGCAAACATTCAATGCCGGACGCAGCCCGCAAACAAAGGATGAAATCTGGGTTTTGGAGCATCCGCAGGTTTTCACACTGGGTTTGAACGGCAAAGCCGAACATATACTGGATGCGGGCGATATTCCGGTCATTCAAAGTGACCGCGGCGGCCAGGTCACTTATCATGGCCCCGGCCAACTGGTTGTTTACACCCTGTTGGATATAAACCGGCTCAAACTCGGTGTCCGGCCCTTGGTGAGCCTGTTGGAACAAGCCGTCATCGATGCGCTCGGCCAATATGGACTCAAAACCCATGCCCGCCCTGAAGCCCCCGGCATTTATATCGGGCCAAAAAAGATCGCGTCAATCGGTCTGCGCATCCGCCGGGGCTGTTGTTATCATGGCATCAGCATCAACAATCAAATGGACCTAAGCCCGTTTCAACGCATTAACACCTGCGGCTATCCAGACCTGGAAGTCACCCAACTGGCGGAGCAAGGGGTTTTCGTGCATAATTATGAACTCGCCGTTCCTGTCGTCAACGCTATTATAAACCGTTTACCCGCATGAATTTAAACGCTCCGTCACGCACCACGCCAAAATCCCACCAACGTAACGCCGACAAACTGAAAAAAATACCCATCAAGGTCGAAACCGGCACCACAACATTACGCAAACCCGACTGGATCAAGGTCAAGCTGCCTGCCGGTGAAGCGGTAAACCGGATTAAAAAATCCCTGCGCCGCAACAAACTGCATACCGTCTGCGAAGAAGCCGCATGTCCCAATCTGGGTGAATGTTTCCATAACGGCACGGCAACCTTTATGATTATGGGTGATTTATGCACCCGCCGCTGCCCTTTTTGCGATGTCGCGCATGGCAAACCCTTACCGCTCGATGCCGATGAACCGGCACGGCTGGCCAAAACAATACAGGACATGGCCTTACGTTATGTCGTCATTACTTCGGTTGACCGTGATGATTTGCGCGATGGCGGTGCCGGCCATTTCGCCGCCTGCATCCGAGCCATCCGCGCACAATCGGCCAACACCAAAATTGAAATTCTGGTTCCCGACTTTCGTGGGCGCATGCAAAAAGCTGTCGATATTCTGGCACAAACACCCTGCGATGTATTCAACCACAACCTGGAAACCGTACCGGCTTTATACAAAAAAGCCCGGCCCGGTGCGGATTACCAGGGTTCACTGGAATTATTGCAGCGCTATCACCGGGCAAGCCCCGAAATACCCATCAAATCCGGCCTGATGTTAGGGCTGGGCGAAAAATCGCATGAAATCAAACAAGTATTATCCGATTTGCTGGAACATGGCTGTTCAATGTTGACATTAGGACAATACCTGCAACCCAGCCGGGATCATTTACCGGTCAAACGTTACCTGCACCCGGACGAATTCAATGAATACGCCCAAATCGCCAAAAACCTGGGCTTTACGCAAGTCGCCAGCGCACCTTTGGTACGTTCTTCCTACCACGCGGATATTCAGGCGCAGGCACTGGCCTGAGTCCCTCCCGCATCAGGAAGCTGTCTGGAAACGCCAGCTATAGAGCAGCGCCTGACTCCATACCCACGCCAAAGCACCGCTGTCATGAGTGTATGGCTTGATTACATTCCTGCCAGCGATTCCAGGCCTGCTTACTCGTAAAAATCAATAAATTGGCTGTTGTTTTCTTGCAAGGCCATTATTACTCGATACGTTTGTTGGAAATGCTCCAACGAATCCAAATCCCGTTTTCCATCCAAAAAATCAGATAATGCTACAATCGCCGAAATTCTATTCCGGTTTGAAGGATGATCACGGCTTATCTGATTAATTCTTTGCGCCTCCACCTTGCGCTCTAATTGCAAATATTGGGAATATTTTCTATCCGCCTCTTGACAAGAGCCAGAATACCCTGATGTATAATATTCCGGTCTGCTTTTCCATTCCACACATTGTCTTTGCGCCTGTTCATATTCCGCTTTCAGTTCCCCCATCAAGGCTGTAATTTTTTGTTTGGTGGCCCGCTCCATTCTTTCCATCCGGGTCAGAAAGTCCACACCATGAACCGGATTATAACCGGCCTTGTGGGCCGCAATGACCCCAAAGGCATCAGCCTCTTCCTCATCGGCCCGGCTATACGATGAAGTAAACACCTTTGAAACAGCCATTGCTTGTTTGTCATATTTTGAGAAGATACTGACAAGCCCTGCAACTGTTTTTATCAAGGCAAGGCTGCTATCAAGGCTTTGCCGTAAATGGTGTTTGAGAATGGAATGTCCGATTTCATGGGATAAAACGAAAGCCAATTCATCATCGGTTTTCGCATGCTCAATCAAACCGGTATAGATATACAAATATTTTCCACCAAAAATAAAAATTTCCAACATTCATATCGTTTCCCAGACCAGGCCAGTGGCTCATCAATGCCACAGGCCAGTAATATGCCACCTGGGATGGCGCATCACTTTCCTGGACTGCAATAATTCACGTAATGTGCCGGCATCAATAAGCGGCGAAAAATGATTTTCCATTACCTCTAACTCCATCAAGCGCCGCACTCGCTCGTCAGTCGGTGGATGCGAACGCAACAAGGAAGGCTCCGGCAATTTCCGTCCCGGTAAAAACAGATGCTCCAGCCAGCTATTTTGCACCTGTTCAATTTTAAGCAACGCCCGCACCAGCCCGCGTGGATTACCGGTCAAGCGCACCGCATTCAGATCGGCATGATATTCGCGCGTTCTTGACAAACCAAGCTGCGCCAAAGCGCAAATAACCGGTGAAAAAATCAGCAGCACAATCGCAAACCAGTTGATACTGACATTGGCCAAAAAAAACAAAGGCAAGTTGACGATCAACAAAAACTGGCCAAACAAGGAAAACAGACTGGTCAAGCGGCTGAACAAATCCGCCAACCCCATCACGCCCATATCGTTGTTGCGAATATGACTGACCTCATGAGCAAGAACAGCGACGATTTCCTCACTATCCAGGTTTTGCAGCAAACCATCCGTCAAGGCGATACTGGCATTTTGCATGCCACCAACGGTAAACGCATTGAGCATACGGCTGGGAATATAATACAAGCCCGGAGCCGCATCCAGCCCAGCCCGGCGGCTCAGTTCCTGAATCGCGGCATGCAACATCGGCGCCTCATGACTGGACAATGGAACCGCACCATACATTTGCATAATCAGTTCCGGCGCAAACCTTGGGTTGAACAACATCAACAAAACAACCGTTATGGCCAGCGTCACCAAGCCATCACGCCCCCAGAGCAAAAACCCCAACAGCAACATCAGACTACCCATAACCAAAAGTAACAACAGGGTCTGCAATTTATTCACCAGGGCATGTTGATGCCAGTCATTGGTATCGATCGTCATAATATTAAGCCGTTATCGTTTGTTACCCGGATATTTTACAAAAACGAGAAGTTCTCTTTATATTTCATACTATTATATTAAATTTAACAAGAACTTGCCAATGACAGATTGTACCCCAATCAAAACAGAATTTCCCCCGTAACCGTTCACGGGATTAACTCATTGATTCATAAAATATTGAAAGTACCATCAGATTCTACATACAGGCAGATACCTTTCATAAAGCCTGTGAACGGTTACCTGCGTCTTCATGACAAGAAAATATAGTGATAACACCTGAATGCGGCGAAGTCCGGGGAAAATTTTTTGATGACGCAAAGCGTCGCCAGCCGCATTCCCACGCCCTGCGTCACTGCCATTAAGCCTAGCAGATACCCTGCTTTCGCGACCGGGTTGAGTTTAATTAAGCGTAACGCTGCAAAGCAGAGATATACTTCACGCGGTCACGGTTGCGGATTTTGAAAATAGCTGTTGTTGAGGTTCAAGAGTGTTTTTACACGCCGCACAGCTATGAAGGCGGAAAATGATCGGGCAATTGGGAACTGTTGGCAGGCGGCTTGCCCAGCCCTTCCACGGAAGAGCTGGGCTTGCCCTTACCCATTGCCATTAAGTTAAGCCCTTTTGTTGAATGGATTTATCCAGCCATTCGCAGAAAAGCTGGATTTATCCGCACAGTACGACAAGCCGCACCGGCACCCAAATCATTTAATGGCAGTGGCTCCGATGGCCGGTTCATTTTCCGCATCCATGACCGCGCAGAGTATAATTTGATTGGCACCCGGAATTAAATGAATACCAAACAG
>CAZDXJ010000065.1:0-13134 GCA_964509475.1 uncultured Methylococcaceae bacterium
CCAAATCATTTAATGGTAGTGGCTCCGATGGCCGGTTCATTTTCCGCATCCGTGACCGCGCAGAGTATATCAAACTTTCTCCTCTTCATGCCTCCCTGTTCCGTTAAACAAAACTCGGGTTACAATAAGCACAGCTAGATTTTAAATTAAAAATAGTCCAATACTGTCGCACAATCACTTACAAAGGCACCGGCATGAATCCGATTATCACTGGAAGCATCAGCATTTTTTTCTATTTACTTGCGACTTTCTTCATTATCAGGGAATTACGCAACAATACAGTACATAAATGGTCGGTTTTTTTCGCCTGTTTAGCTGCTTTTTGCCATAGCATTTATAACACCACCATTTTCCTGCGGCCTGAAGGCATTGACTTCAGTTTCTTCAACACATCGTCGCTCATTTTGTTGATTGTGGTTGTGTTATTGCTGATTGCCAACCTGAACAAACCGGTCGCAAAGATCGGAACGGTTTTATTCCCTCTAGTCGCGATAATGTTAATCACGAGCCTGACCGTACCGGTCAAACCGCAGTTACTGGAAACCCATAACTGGCAAATGAATCTGCATATTCTCACCTCGATCATTGCCTTCAGTTTGCTCAATATTGCCGCGCTACAAGCTATTTTATTGGCGTTGCAGGATCGGCAATTGCGAAATCACCAGCCTTTGCGATTGATCCGTTCACTGCCTCCATTGCAAACCATGGAATCGTTATTGTTTCAAATGATCACAACAGGCCTGATTTTTTTGTCCATTTCGTTGATCAGCGGATTTATTTTCATTGAGGATGTGTTCGCCCAACATCTGGTACACAAAACCGCATTGTCTATTTTTGCCTGGGTGACTTTTTCCGGCTTGTTACTGGGCCGCATGCGTTATGGGTGGCGCGGGCAAACAGCCATACGCTGGACTCTGATTGGATTTGTATCGTTATTGCTGGCTTATTTTGGAAGTAAGCTGGTATTGGAACTGATCCTGAAAAAAACATAAAAAACCGCCCTGTTCATCACCCGATAAAATCTGTAAAGTCAATGCTGTATATACAGCCAAAGGATAAACAAAACCCCACGGGGTTGTTTAAACCGTGTACAAAAAAACTTACATAGTTTATCTTGAACGTGACAAACAGAGCGGTCGTAAAACCATCTCCTGCTTTACGATCCCTATTATAATCAAGCAAGCCAGCTGTTTAAACAGATCAAAATATTTAAAGAATTTAAACTATAAGTTTATAAACTGGACTTAAGCCTTTCTATGGATAAATTTAAACGCATGCATGTTTTCTGCCGCATCGTTGAATTAGGTACCTTTACCGCTGTGGCGAAGGAAATGAATTTATCCCCAATGATGATCAGCAAATACATGGCGCAGCTGGAAAAATCATTAGCGGTCAGTTTGTTAAACCGAACCACCCGTAAATTGAGTCTGACCGAGGCTGGAAAAAGCTTTTATTACCGCAGCAGACAGTTGCTCGATGACTTGTCGGAACTGGAAGAAAGTACAACCGAACTGGGAAAAAACGTCAAAGGCCAGTTAAAAATCAGCGTATCCATTGATTTCGGAAGTTTATATATGGTTCCGGCAATCAATGCCTACCAACAAAAATATCCTGATGTCGAAGTTCTGATGACATTGGAAAACCGCCCCGTCAATTTTGGCGATGGCAGTATTGATTTGACCATACGCATAACCGATATCCTCAAACCTGGTCTGGTTGCCCGCAAAATCAGCAAAACTCATTTAGGGGTTTACGCTTCACCCGCCTATTTAAAAGAAAAGGGTTATCCACAATGTCTGGAAGATTTGAGCAGCCACCAATGCCTGCACTATAAAGATACACCGCATCGGGAAAAATGGCTGTTCAATCTCAACGGAGAACAAATAAAAATCAAACCCAACTGGCATTTCGCATCCAACAACGGACTGGTTTTGTGCCAGGCCGCAGCGGCCGGTATGGGCATCGTACAAGCCCCTAACCTGTCGGTAAGACATTACTTGCAATCCGGACAACTTTTGGAGATACTCCCCGAAACCCGGTTGAGCGCCAACGCTTTAGGCGTTTACGCTATTTATATGCAACGCCGGTTCATGCCGGCCAAACTCACCACCTTCACCGATTTTTTGAGCCATTATTTTGCTGACCTGAACGAAGAAGGTAACAAATAACGCCGCTATTTACTGTGCCATACCGCGATAAACAAAGCCGGCAAATTTGGGGCCGGCCGGTAAATAACCGGTTTGCATCCGTTCGATATGAAAACCGGCCTGTTGCAGATAACCGGCTATTGGCCGATCAAGATGACAACCACCAGCAATTTTTTTCCAGAACGGCGTCAGCCGATGCTGCCATAGTTGAACCGTTGTTTCCGGTGCCAGACCGTGCTCACAAAAAATCAGCTTACCTTCCGGTTTCAGCACTCTGCGCATTTGCTGCAGAGCCGTAAACCAGTCCGCAATACTGCATAACGTAAACGTCAACAGCACTGTATCCACACTGTTATCGTCCAACGGAATCGACTCACCCGGAACATCCAGACAGCGCACTTCAAAAGCGGCCTGTTCGATATTTGGCCGGGCCAGCTTACGCATTGCCTCGGAAGGTTCCAAAGCCCAGACCCAATCCACTTTATCGGCATTGTAAAAAGGCATGTTCAGGCCCGAACCCATACCCACCTCCAATACCCGGCCTTCAGCCAACGGCACAATCTCCTGACGCACATTTTGAACAGCCTGCAAACTGCAAGCCGCGTTGATCAAATGCGGTAAACAATATTTTTCATAAAAGCTCATACCGATTGGCCCAGTTGTTCCACCGGTGCGTCAAAGTCTGTTTCCCAAAGTTTTTCCAACTGATAGAATTCACGGGTTTGCGCCGTCATGACATGCAGGATAATATCGCCCAGATCCAACAATACCCAGTCCGATCCCTCACCACCTTCAACACCAAGCGGTTTCAAACCATTTTCCTTCACGTTCTGTAAAACATAATCACATAAAGCCTGTAAATGGCGATCAGAAGTACCCGTGACCAATACCATATAATCGGTCACCGTGGTTTTATCCCGCACATCAATGGTTTTGATATTGACACCTTTATGCGCATCCAATGTATCAATAACTATTTTCAATAATTTATCTATTTGCATTGATATTCCTAAAAATCAAATTGTCATGCCGAATAAAGCCGTTCCGTTCTGATGTAATGCAAAACGGCATCCGGTAATAAAAAGCGGGGATTACGCTTTTCCAATAAAATACGCCGGATTTGTGATGCAGAAATTGAAAGCTGGGTTACCGCTTGAAACGACAAACAGCCAAACCGACGTTTTTTTAAAACCTCCCGATCGGCACAAAAGCACTGCCGGAAAAATGGCGACAGTTCAGCTTCATATATCACTTCACCCGGCCGATGCATGACTAAAACATGCGCCAAATCAAATAATTGTTGCCATTGATACCATCCGTTCAATGTCCGAAAGGCATCGCTGCCAATAATCAATAACAAAGAACAGCCCTCTATTTCATCGTGTAAGGATTGCAAGGTATCGACCATATAAGAAGGGCCACTACGTTCCAGTTCCCGGGCATCGGCCAATAACCCTGGTTCTTCAGCGATTGCCAATCGCAACATTTGTAACCGTTGTCCGGCATTTGCCGCTGGACTGTCCCGATGCGGCGGCCTGCAACTTGGAACCAGACGCAGTTGATCCAGTTGCAACACTTCTTTAACCTCCAACGCGGTGCGCAAATGCCCATAATGAATCGGATCAAAAGTGCCACCGTACACCCCAATCCGATGCCAGTCCCTATCAGCTTCGGATTTGTCCATCACCCAAAACGATATATTTCAACGTCGTCAAGCCTTGTAAACCAACCGGTCCACGCGCATGTAATTTGTCGGTACTGATACCGATTTCCGCCCCCAAACCGTATTCAAAACCATCGGCAAAACGTGTCGAGGCATTCACCATCACCGAACTGGAATCCACCTCGCGTAAAAACCGTCTGGCCCGACTATAGTCTTCGGTAACAATGGCATCGGTATGGGCAGAACCATAATGATTGATATGCGCAATCGCTTCGTCCATATCCTTGACTACTTTAATCGACAAAATGGGCGCCAGATATTCCGTTTGCCAATCTTCCTCCTGGGCACGTTGACAGTCGGGTAAAAAAGCGCAGGCTTTCAAACAGCCCCGCAATTCAACCCCCTGCTGCTTGTATTTTTTACCCAGTATGGGCAAAACCTTGTCCGCAACCGGCTCGCACACCAGCAAGGTTTCCATTGCATTACAGACACCATAACGATGCGTTTTTGCATTAAATGCAATCTGCACGGCTTTTTCAATATCCGCTTTGTCATCGATATAAACATGGCAAATACCATCCAGGTGTTTGATCACGGCAATACTTGCATCCCGGCTAATGCGCTCGATCAATCCCTTGCCACCGCGCGGTACAATCACATCGACATAAGCATCCAGAGTAATCAGCTCACCCACAGCCGCCCGATCCGTTGTCTCCACAACCTGCACAGCCTCGACCGGCAAACCTGCATCCTGTAAACCTTGACGAACACAGGTGGCAATCGCCTGATTGGAAAAAATCGCCTCGGAACCACCGCGCAAAATACAGGCATTACCTGATTTCAGACACAACGCCGCTGCATCAACCGTTACATTGGGGCGTGATTCGTAGATAATGCCGATGACGCCCAACGGCACACGCATTTGTCCAACCTGAATACCACTGGGTCGATAATGTAAATCCGAAATAATACCGACCGGATCCGGTAAAGCCGCAACCTGCTCCAAACCTTCGATCATGGCATCGATACGTTTTGGCGTCAGCTCCAGGCGATCCAATAATGCGGCTTGCAAACCATTTTCCTGACCTGCCCGTAAATCCTTAGCGTTTTCACAAGCCAACGCTTCCCGGTTATTTGCCAGACTCTCGGCAATCGCCAACAAAGCCTGATTCTTCCGCCCCGTTTCAGCACGACTCACAACACGCCCGGCCTGCCGGGCCTGTTCGCCCAAACGCTGCATATATTTTTTAATGTCCATCTGTTTTATTCGTTCAATTGTTCACAAAAAGTATCTCCTCACCCCCTCTGAAAAGCAGGTGTAGCTTATTGATTTATCAGGCTTGCCCAGCCCTTCCACGGAAGAGCTGGGCTTGCATAACCTGGGATGTTATGCCGAACGACAGGGGTGTATGCACGTGTCCTGATAAATCAATGATCTACGCCGGCTACAACACAACCGGGTGAGCCGTTACCACAAAAATACAATTTATCAAACTGCCGCCCGGATTCAATCATGCTGAAATCTTGCACAAAAGAAACACCCTCGAAAGTTGTTGGAATCGTGAAATGTTGCGTTGAAACAACGGCAATGATTGCCGATTTCGCAAAAGAGGAATGTTTAAAAACTGCGGATACAGCGGCTGGATTCAGTTATGGTCGGGGCGAGAGGATTTGAACCTCCGACCCCTACAACCCCATTGTAGTGCGCTACCAGGCTGCGCTACGCCCCGACAAACTGATCAGACAGATTATACCGCACTGTTGGAATATCCGGAAATATAATGAATGCAACAAATCGTTACAATTCGCCGCATTCGCTTATTTAAGCAGTTCCAGAATTTCTTCCAACTCGCCGCACATTTGATGAATCAGTTGTTTGGTACGCGTAGAGTCTTCCTTGGCATTATCACCGGACAGATGTACCCGTGCGCCGCCAATCGTATAACCCTGCTCATAAAGCAAAGAGCGGATCTGACGAATCAACAATACATCGTGGCGTTGATAATAACGGCGGTTGCCACGCCTTTTCACGGGTTTCAGCTGATTGAACTCTTGCTCCCAATAACGCAATACATGCGGTTTGACAGCACAGAGTTCACTCACTTCACCAATCGTAAAGTACCTTTTCGCCGGTATGACCGGCAATTCATTGTTATCACTCGGTTCCAGCATAAGCTTCTACTCGGGCTTTTAGTTTTTGACCAGATCTGAAGGTAACAACACGACGTGCAGTAACAGGAATTTCTTCGCCGGTTTTAGGATTTCTGCCTGGACGGGAATTTTTATCTCTGAGTTCAAATTTACCAAACCCGGATACTTTGACCTGCTCACCTCTTTCCAGGGCTATTTTAATTTCTTCGAAAAAAAACTCGATCATTTCCTTGGCTTCACGTTTGTTCAAGCCAAGTTCATCAAACAACCTTTCAGCAAAATCGGCTTTTGTTACGGCCATTCGTTCAATCCCTCAGTTTTGTATTTAAATTATCAGATAATATATCCAATACATTGTTAACTATAGCATCAATTTTTACATCTGTAAGTGTTTGCAAGCTATCTTGGAGGATTAGGCTTAACGCAACACTTTTTTGCCCATCCGCAACACCTTTACCTCGATAAACATCAAAAATAACAATATCTTGTATCAGCGGATCTTGTATCTCCGTAATACAACGGACAATCTCGGCGACATTGATTTTTTCATCGACAATAAGCGCCAAATCGCGTTTTACCGAAGGGAATTTCGATAAGCTGGAAAATACCGGAACCCGACGTTTTTCAAGCCAGGTCAAATCCAGCTCAAACAAGAAAACACGTTGCTCAAAACCCAGCTTTTTCTCCAGGGTTGGATGCAGCATACCCAGGCACCCTACGGCTGTGCCTTCCGGTGTGATTAATTCTGCTGCCTGGCCTGGATGTAACGCTGGCTGTTTCGCCGCGACAAAATTCACTGACGCACGCGTCAAGGCACAGATGCATTCGACATCCGCTTTGACATCAAAAAAATCCACGTCTCTGCTTTTTTCGGCCCACTGTTCAGGCCGTACCGTTCCCAAAACCAGACCGGCCAGCTTCGGCTGTTGTTTCAATTCGCCCTGTTCACGAATAAACGTAAGCCCGGATTCAAACAGGCGTACCCGGCTCTGCTGGTGATTGATGTTTTTCAATGCCGCCTGTAACAGGCCACACCACAGCGTCGTGCGCATGACCGACATATCCGAAGCAATCGGATTTTGCAAGGCGATCGATTCAAGGCTTGGGGTTATCGCTTGCTGAATGTCCCGATCAACAAAACTATAGGTTATCGCTTCCTGATAACCGCTATCGACCAGTAACTCTTTTATCCGATCCAATGGCAGTACCGCTTCACTGACTTTCGCCAGCGTGGAACGCATCAACAAAGCGCTTTGCGGCAACTGATTATAACCATGAACCCGGCCAATCTCTTCAATCAGATCCGCTTCTATGGCAATATCAAAACGAAATCCGGGCGGGGTAACCTGCCAACCTTCCGAACATTCCCGAACCTGCATACCCAGGCGTTGCAAAATACCGGCAACCTCGGTATCCGGCAAATTGACACCTAACAAGCGCTGGATACGTTTTGCCCGCAATGTAATCGGCTTGCGTTCAGGCAGATATTCCTGAGCCTGAGCCTCGCTGATCGGTCCGGCCTGGCCGCCGGTAATTTCAACAATCAGTTGTGTCGCCCGTTCAATGGCCCGGGTTTGTAGAAACGGATCAACACCGCGCTCAAAACGATGCGATGAATCGGTGTGCAAGCCATAGGTGCGCGCCTTGCCCATAATCGTTTCTGGAGCAAAAAAAGCGCATTCCAGAAAAATATCACAGGTTTCATCAGAAACGGCCGACAGTGCGCCTCCCATAATGCCCGCCAGGGCCAAGGCCTGATGTTGATCGGCTATCACCAGGGTATCGGGATTCAGACTGACGGTCTGATCATTAAGCAAGGCCAATTGTTCCCCGGGTTCTGCCTTGCGCACGATAATATCACCGGACAGCTTTGCCGCATCAAAAGCATGCAAGGGCTGGCCCAGTTCCAACAAGACATAATTGGTCACATCGACAACCGGACCCAGACTTCTTAAACCGGAACGGCGCAGTTTTTCCTGCATCCATAACGGTGTCAAAGCCTTGACATCGACATTTTTTATCAACCGTCCCAAATAGCGTGGGCAAGCCTCGGGAGCCTGATTGATGACGGCCAATACCTGCTGATGATCAACGTTATGGGTTTTCGGCTCCGGTGCGGCATAGTCCAGCCGGTTTAACAACGCAACTTCGCGGGCAATGCCTTGCACGCTCAAACAATCGGCGCGGTTTGGAGTCAAATCCACTTCGATAACCTGATCATCCAGGGCTAAATAAGCACGCATATCCGCACCAACCGGTGCATCGGAACGCAGTTCCATCAAACCATCGGCATCATCGGCCAAGCCCAATTCTTTTTCCGAACACAACATGCCCAGTGACAGTTCACCGCGCAATCTGGATTTTTTTATTTTAAAATCACCCGGTAACAGAGCTCCGACCCGGGCCACAGGCGCTTTCAAACCGGCCCGCACATTGGCGGCACCACAAACAATCTGCAAGGGCTCGGCATCACCCACGCTTACATTACAAACCCGTAATTTATCGGCATTCGGATGTGCTGTTACCTCCAGCACCTCACCCACGACCACACCGCTAAAACCGGCCGCTGCCGGCGTAACCGAATCGACCTCCAAACCCGCCATCGTCAATTGTTCAACCAGGGTTTCGGTATCGACAGGGGGATTGACAAACTCTCTCAACCAAGCTTCACTGAATCGCATGTTATCCCTTCCTTAATTGAATTGCTCAAGAAATTTAAGATCATTTTCAAAAAACAATCTCAAGTCATTGATGCCATAACGCAGCATGGCCAAACGTTCCACCCCCATCCCAAAGGCAAAACCGGTAAATTGTTCGGCATCGATCTTGACGGCATCAAACACTTTCGGATGAATCATGCCGCATCCCATGACTTCCAGCCAACCGGTATGACCGCAAACCCTGCAACCGGCACCATCGCACATCACACACTCAATATCCACTTCTGCGGAAGGTTCGGTAAAAGGAAAATAAGACGGCCGGAAACGCACCTGAATGTCCTTCTCAAAAAAAGCCCGCAAAAACTCATAGACAACGCCTTTTAAATCGGCAAAGCTTACATTTTCGTCCACCAAAAAACCTTCCACCTGGTGGAACATCGGCGTGTGCGTCAAATCGGAATCACAACGATAGACACGCCCCGGTGCAATCACCTTTAACGGTGGTGGCTCGGATTCCATCACCCGAATCTGTACCGGTGACGTGTGTGTGCGCAACAAAGTGTGGGCATCAAAATAAAACGTATCGTGCATGGCGCGTGCCGGATGGTGCGCGGGTATATTCAAGGCTTCGAAATTGTGATAATCATCTTCAATCTCAGGCCCTTCCACGACTGAAAACCCGGCACTGGCAAAAATACGGCTGATGCGCTGCAAGGTTATCGTAACCGGATGCAAGCCGGCAATTGTCTGCCCCCGGCCCGGCAAGGTCACATCAATACTTTCATCAGCCAGGCGCTGTTCCAATAAACGCTTTTCCAACACCGTTTTTTTATTTTCCAGCCGGCTTTGAAACTCGGTTTTTGCCTGATTGATGGCTTGTCCGAGTATCGGCCGTTGTTCCGGATCCAATTGTCCTAATTGTTTCATTTGCCGGGTAAATTCACCTTTTTTACCCAGATATTGCACTCGCACCTGATCAAGCGTCATTAAATCGTCCGCTTGTGCAAGTTGTTCAAGCGCTTGCGCGAGAAGTGTATCAAGGGAAGTTGACACTGCCCTGCCCTCTTAATAAAGTGAAGTGATGGATGATAGAAAAACCAAAACCGGATCCACCTTTGGCCGATCCGGTTTTTTAAGGCTATTCCCAAAACAACACGGAATAACCTCGTTGACAGTCTTTTCGGAAGATTAAAGGTTTGCCTGGGCGATTTTAGCCAATTCAGCAAACCCTTCCTTGTCACGTACCGCGATATCCGCTAATACCTTGCGATCGATATCAACATTGGCTTTTTTCAAACCGTTCATAAAACGGCTGTATGACAAGCCACATTCGCGTGCCGCCGCATTGATACGCACGATCCACAACGAGCGAAATTGGCGTTTACGTTGTTTGCGATCACGATAAGCGTATTGTCCTGCTTTGATCACCGCTTGTTTGGCAACACGATAGACCCGGCTGCGGGCACCATAATAACCTTTGGCTTGTTTTAAAATCTTTTTATGTCTGGCTCTGGCTGTTACGCCACGCTTTACTCTAGGCATGATTTACGTCCCAAAAATTAACTATAAGGCAGCATACGCGCAGTCATGCGCACATCAGAAGCATGTATCATTGAGGCTTTGCGCAACTGTCTTTTTCTCTTGGTACTTTTTTTGGTCAAAATATGACGACGGTGAGACTGATTGCATTTGAAACCGCCGGAACCGGTACGCTTGAAACGCTTCGCAGCGCCCCGATTGGTTTTGATTTTTGGCATTTGTTTTCTCCAATATACTCATTAAATAACATCCCTGCGATCGACAAAAACCGGATAAGGCAAAATGCGGGGCCCTATCGGGTTTCACAAATTCATCCATCCCGGACAAATTATAACAATACGCTATTTCTTCTTTTTCGGCCCCATAACCATAACCATTTGCCGGCCTTCCATTTTTGGGAATTGCTCGACATTTGCCAGTTCTTCGAGATCTTTCTCCAAGCGTTTCAACAAATCCATGCCAATTTCACGATGCGCCATTTCACGTCCACGAAAACGGACGGTAATCTTGGTTTTATTGCCTTCTTCCAAAAAGCGAATCAAATTACGCAACTTAACCTGATAGTCACCTTCCTCGGTACCTGGCCGAAATTTTATTTCTTTAACCTGAATCTGCTTCTGTTTTTTCTTTGCAGCCTGAAGTTTTTTATTCTGGTCAAACTGATATTTGCCATAATCCATGATCTTGCAAACAGGGGGATCAGCATTTGGTGAAATTTCCACCAAATCCAGATTGGCATCATAGGCAAGCCGTTTGGCTTCATCCAATGCAATAACACCTACTGGTTGACCATCAACGCCTATCACCCTTACCCTTCTGGCCGTGATATCGTCATTCAGACGCGTTTCATTTTTTTTAGCAGCGATGCCTCTTCTCCTCCAAACATAGATTTATTTTTTATCCGCGATCTGTTTATGTAATCTGTCAATAAATTCATCAATCGCAAGACTACCCAGATCCACACCTTTTTGCGTGCGCACCGCAACCGTTTGATTATCCAGCTCCTGATCACCGATAATCAACAAATAAGGCACGCGCTGCATGGAGTGTTCGCGAATTTTAAATCCGATCTTCTCATTTCTCAAGTCTAATTTTACCCGAATGTTGTGAGCTTCGAGTTTTTTCTTGAGCAGCAAGCTATAGTCGGCATGGCGATCGGCGATATTCAGCAGCACAACCTGTATCGGCGACAGCCATAATGGAAAGGTTCCGGCGTGTTGTTCGATCAAAATGCCGATAAAACGTTCCAGTGAACCCAAAATCGCCCGATGTAACATGACCGGCGTCTGTTTGGAACTGTCTTCGGCAATGTAAGTCGCCTGCAAACGTTTTGGCATCGAAAAATCCACTTGAATGGTTCCGCACTGCCAAACCCGGCCAATACAATCTTTCAAAGAAAATTCGATTTTAGGGCCATAAAATGCGCCTTCCCCGGGTTGTAACCGCCAATCCAGGCCTTTATTGTTCAACGCCAACGCCAGGGCATTTTCCGCTTTGTCCCAGACCGCATCATCACCGACACGATTTTCAGGACGGGTTGACAATTTAATCAGAATATCTTCAAAACCGAAATCCTTATAAACCTCAAACAATAAATCAATAAAGGTGGAAACTTCCTGCTGAATTTGATCTTCGGTACAAAAAATATGCGCGTCATCCTGGACAAAATTCCGCACCCGCATCAAACCATGCAAGGTTCCTGAAGGCTCATTACGATGACAGGAACCAAACTCGGCCAATCGAATGGGTAAATCACGGTAACTTTTGATACCCTGATTATAAATCTGAACATGGCAAGGACAGTTCATCGGTTTGATGGCATAATCACGATGTTCGGAATGGGTGGTGAAAATCATTTCTCCAAACTTGTCCCAGTGACCGGATTTTTCCCACAATGATCGATCTACGACCTGAGGTGTTTTGACCTCGGCATAGCCATTTGATCGCAATTTATCCCGGATATATTGTTCCACCTGCTGATAGATAATCCAGCCTTTTTCATGCCAAAACACCATGCCGGGTGCCTCTTCCTGAGTATGAAACAGATCCAGAACCTTGGCCAGCTTGCGGTGATCGCGTTTTTCTGCTTCCTGAAGGCGATGTAAATAGGCTTTTAAATCTTTTTTATCCGCCCAGGCCGTACCATAAATACGTTGCAACATCTCATTATTGGAATCACCGCGCCAATAAGCACCGGCGATCTTCATCAATTTGAATGCCTTCAATTTACCCGTTGACGGGACATGCGGACCCCTGCATAAATCGGTAAACTCGCCCTGGCTATAAAGCGATAGCTCCTGGTCCTGGGGAATCGACTCGATGATCTCGGCTTTGTATTGCTCGGATTGCTCCCGAAAAAAACGTACCGCTTCATCTCTTGACATCACCGAACGCTGGATCGCGAAATCCTTCCCGGCCAGTTCCTGCATCTTTTTTTCGATACGCTGCAAATCTTCCGGGGTAAACGGTCTTTGATAAGCAAAATCATAATAAAAACCGTTTTCGATAACCGGGCCGATGGTCACTTGCGCATCGGGAAACAGTGTTTTTACCGCCTGCGCCAATAAATGCGCGGTGGAGTGCCGGATAATTTCCAGCCCTTCGGCATCCTTTGCGGTGACAATTTGTACCTGAGCATCCTGGTCGATAACCGTACCGGCGTCAACCAGTTTGTCATTGACCTTGGCGGCCAGGGTTGCCTTGGCCAAACCCGATCCTATCGAACGAGCGACATCCATTACTGTGACAGCGTGTTCAAATTCACGCCGGGAACCATCAGGCAGAGTGATAACAGGCATTTAACAAATCAATCGTAATCATCAAAACACAACCGGAAGCACAACACCCAATTTTGGGTATAGCATGCTTTCTTCTTATAAATAATAAAAAAGCATCGCGGTTGCGATGCTTTTTCTTGAGTTGGTAGGCACGAGTGGATTCGAACCACCGACCCCCACCATGTCAAGGTGGTGCT
>CAZDXJ010000066.1:0-13018 GCA_964509475.1 uncultured Methylococcaceae bacterium
GAACCTCAACAACAGCTATTTTCAAAATCCGCAACCGTGACCGCGTGAAGTATATTTCCATTGTGAGCAAAACAATTCTTACAATACCGATATTGACTTGAGTTGTGCCAGGTTTGCAGACGGTAATTGCAGTCAAAGCCAGTTCGCCAACGACATTTTCAGACTCTGCGAACACTTGTCTGTCGTTACAAGAATAGGTTTTTAACAATACGTTTGTCAATGTGTAATGTTCAGGTTGTCGCATTGCATGAAAGGGTTTTTGATATAATTCGTTTTCACCAAATTAAACAGATTATTGCCAATTGGTGCCGTCTTGGAAAAAATCATTGCTGATTGATCAATGCTGCTGTATGCGCGGCGGCTTTCACTGCGTTTTTTTCTGTAATATCATTTAATTTCCGGGTTGTTTTATGTCGGAGTATATTCCGTATCCTGATGATGCCATCGTTGATTCCCTGAAAGTTCCACCCCATTCGATACAAGCCGAACAGTCAGTCCTGGGTGGTCTGTTGTTGGATAATGAAACCTGGGATAGCGTTGCTGACCGGGTCAGTGAGGTGGATTTTTATCGCAAGGATCACCGGCTTATTTTTCGTACTATTCAGGCTTTGGCGGAAAAACAAAAACCCTTTGATGTGGTGACGATTTCAGAAGCGCTGCAGGCAACGGGGGAGCTGGAGGAAGCGAGTGGGTTGGCGTATTTGAGTACGTTGGCCAAGGATACTCCCACAGCCGCGAATATCGCAGCTTATGCAGATATTGTGCGCGATCGATCGGTATTGCGGCAGTTGATTCATGTGGGTACGGATATTTCCGATTCCGCGTTCAGGACTGAGGGCAGGGATACAGCCGATTTGTTGGAAGAGGCTGAACGACGGGTTTTTGAAATCGCCGAACAACGCCAGCGGGCCGGACAAGGTGGTTTCAAGTCCATCAAATCGCTGCTTGCCGACGCGGTGGAAAAAATTGAGACCCTGTTTGAACAGGAAAGTAATATTACCGGTGCCAGTACCGGTTTTACCGATTTGGATGAAATGACGTCGGGGTTACAGGCGTCCGATTTGATCATTGTCGCCGGCAGGCCGTCAATGGGAAAAACCACCATTGCGATGAATATGGCGGAAAATGTCGCAATTAAGGAAGGTAAACCCGTCGCTGTATTCAGCATGGAGATGCCCGGGGATTCGTTGGCAATGCGTATGATGTCCTCATTAGGAAGAATCGATCAGCACAGGGTCCGTACCGGTAAACTGGAAGATGATGAATGGCCCCGTTTGACTTCGGCAATTAATATTCTCGCTGAGACCAAATTGTTCATTGACGATACACCGGCACTGACACCCACTGAAGTCCGTGCCCGCGCCAGACGTTTGACGCGTGATCATGGACAACTGGGTCTGATTGTTCTTGATTATTTGCAGTTGATGCGTTCACCGTCCGGTGGGGATAACCGGGTACAAGAAATATCCGATATTTCACGCAGTCTGAAAGCCTTGGCCAAGGAATTGAATGTACCTGTCATTGCCTTGTCGCAATTGAATCGTAATCTGGAACAACGCCCCAATAAACGGCCTGTAATGTCGGATTTAAGAGAATCCGGCAGTATCGAGCAGGATGCGGATGTCATCATGTTTGTTTATCGTGACGAAGTTTATAACGAGGACAGTCCTGACAAAGGCATTGCTGAATTAATCATTGGCAAACAGCGTAATGGGCCTATTGGTACGGTACGGCTGACCTTTTTGGGGCAATATACCCGTTTTGAGAATTTTATTGCCGATCCTTATGCCGCTGAGGATTATTGATTGATGCAGCCAGCAGCTTATGTGACGCTGAACAAGCAGGCGTTGCAGCATAATTTATTACGGGTGCGCACTTTGGCGCCGGAGGCGCGGGTGATGGCGGTTATCAAAGCGAATGCCTATGGCCACGGTTTGTTGCGGACAGCGCAATGTTTGCATGGTGTTGATGCTTTTGCTGTGGCGCGGATTGATGAAGCCATAGCCTTGCGTGAACAAGGCATTCAATGTCCGGTGACGGTATTGGCGGGGTTTGCCGATGCCGAGGAATTGAATATATGTATCACTTACTGTTTGCAAGCGGTGATTCATTGCCGGCAGCAACTGGATTTGCTGGCAACGGTTCGTGGGACGGCATGTATCAATATCTGGTTGAAGCTGGATACCGGTATGAATCGTTTGGGATTTCGACCCGAAGAATTTGCCGGAATCTGGCAGTGCCTGCAAGAGATTGAGTCCGTGGCCAAACCGGTGCCCTTGATGACCCATCTGGCCCGTGCCGATGAACGGCACAGTGGCATGACCGAACGGCAAATCCGTTTGTTTGAACAGCTTACCGCACAGTATCCCGGGGAACGCAGTATTGCCAATTCTGCGGCTATTCTGGCCTGGAAAACAGCCCTTTGTGATTGGGTGCGTCCAGGAATCATGCTGTTTGGTGTTGCGCCATTTAGTGGCTGTCGTGGTGAACAACTGGGACTGGTGCCGGTTATGGGTCTGCATTCGCGCTTGATTGCCGTAAAGCGCGTCGTTGCGGGTGAAACCGTGGGATATGGTGGGGTTTGGCGTTGTTCAGCGGACACCTTAATGGGTGTTGTCGGCATAGGTTATGGCGATGGTTACCCGCGCCAGGCGCCATCAGGAACTCCGGTTTTGGTTAATGGTGTGAAAGTACCTTTGATGGGCCGGGTATCGATGGATATGCTGACGGTTGATTTGAGCCGTATACCGGATGCGCGAGTGGGTGACCCGGTGACTTTATGGGGTCCGGCTTTACCTGTAGAAGAAATTGCCAAATATGCTGATACCATTCCCTATACTTTGTTGTGTGGTATTACCCAAAGGGTTCATATTGTTGAAGAATAATTATCCGGCTGTTTTTCATGACCTGGAATCGTATGCTCAGAACAATAGTGGAAGCCGTAATCCCGATATATTTAACTTGAAAACTCATCTTTAATGGCCAAGCAACAAAAAACAGCTTACGTTTGTGAACATTGCGGCGCCGATTATCCGCGCTGGGCCGGTCAGTGCAGTCGTTGTGGGGAATGGAACAGCCTCAAGGAAATTCGTTTGAACAGTACCAAAAGCAGCCGCCAAATGCGTGTTTCAGGGTATGCGGGCGTGCGTTCGGAAGTGCAGCGGCTTTCCGAAGTCAATTTGGCCCGGGCAGCACGTATCGAAACGGGAATCGGTGAGTTTGACAGGGTTTTGGGAGGCGGCATTGTCTGTGGCAGTGTGGTTTTGATTGGCGGCGCTCCGGGGGCAGGAAAAAGTACCTTGCTGTTGCAGGCAATTGCTCATGTGGCATCGCGCGATGTGCCGGTATTGTATGTATCGGGTGAGGAATCCATGCAACAGATTGCCGAACGGGCGCACCGTTTGGGCTTGCAGACCGACAGGATAAAAATGTTGGCGGAAACTTCGGTGCAAAATATCATGGAGACCTTATTGCGTGAAAAACCACAGGTGGCCGTGATCGATTCGATCCAGGTCATGTACAGCCAGGATACCGATTCGGCGCCGGGATCGGTTTCCCAGGTTCGGGAATCGGCGGCTTGTCTGACCCAGTTTGCCAAACGGGAAAATGTCTCTTTGTTGATCGTAGGCCATGTGACCAAGGATCAGACTTTGGCAGGGCCGATGACTTTGAGTCATATCGTTGATGCACAGATCGTGTTGTCGGCTACCGATGATGCACGTTTTCGGGTTCTGAGAGCCGATAAAAACCGTTTTGGAAGTATTGGTGAACTGGGTTTTTTTGCCATGGGAGATGCGGGTATGCAGGAAGTCAAAAACCCTTCGGCCATGTTCCTGAACCGTTCGGAAACAGCGGCCCCGGGCAGTGTCGTGACGGTGTTATGGGAAGGTACCCGGCCTCTGTTGGTGGAAATACAGGCTTTGGTGACCGAAAGCCAGTATGGTAATCCCCGGCGCTTGGCGGTGGGTTTGGAACAAAACCGTTTGGCGATGTTGTTGGCGGTATTGAGCCGGCATGGTGGCATTTTCACGGCCAATGACGAAATTTATGTCAATGTAGTGGGAGGCATCAAGGTTTCCGAAACCAGTTCGGATTTGGCTATTGTCATGGCTATTGTTTCCAGTCTGAGGGATCAGCTTGTTGCGCAGGATATTTTGTTTTTTGGCGAGCTTGGCTTGAATGGTGAAATCCGGCCTGTTGCCAATGGCCAGCCGCGTTTGTTTGAAGCCGCGAAACATGGCTTTAAAAAAGCGCTTGTACCCAAGGGAAATGCGCCCAAGAAAGCGATTGCCGGCTTACAGGTTTTCGCCGTGAGCAATCTGCATGAGGTATTGGAAATCGTTTCTGAATTATAGGATCAGGTAAAGAACAATAACCTTGTATTATCGATAAGCACAATATCATTATTTTTCAATGGCACGGTATGCTCTCCGACCCGTTCGCCATTGACTTCCAACGTGTTTTCACCATCCAGGGCGGAAATATAATAACCGTTCTTGCGCCGGCTGATGATAACAACACCACCAGCGCCACTGCGGCCCAGGCGGGTCATGGCTTTTGCTAATGGAATAATGCGGCCAATATGTTCTCCCTCCATGATTTGCAGTTTAGCTTCAGCCGTTTGGTGTGCTGAAACAGGCATATTGTCTGTTTCGGGAGAAGAATGGACGGAAGCTCGGGAGACTGTATTGCTTTGTTGTTTGTCTTCAGTATTGAAGACAATATTATATTTGCCGATGCTGATGATGTCGCCATCCTGCAATGTGCAGCTTTTGATTTTGTTGTTGTTAACGACTAGCGGGAAGTTTTCGTTGAGCTGTTTAATGATGCTGCCCCGTTTACGCAATACGATCGCTGTATGAGCGGGCGCTACGTCAGAGCTGTCAAGCACGATATTGTTCATATCATCCCGGCCGATATGTACAACGCCGGTTTGAAATATTTCGGATTTTATCGGTTTGTCTTTAAATAAAACGGTGAACTTTGCCATTATCAATAAATTTGTAAACTTTTATTTCTAATTATTTCTTAATTATAGTCTTGTTTTTGTAAAATTGTTTTCAGTTTCCAGCAAGTTGTTTTGCTATTTTCGTGGGTGAAATTTCACCAGTTTTATTGCATTACCATCCCGTTTGATGATTTCCAGCGGATAACCATACAATTTCAGGCTGGTTCCGGGCTCGGGAATCATTTCCATAAATTCGATGATCAAACCGTTCAGGGTTTTGGGTCCGTCCGTTGGCAAATCCCAATGGGTAATGCGGTTTAACTCACGAATCGTAACACTGCCGTCTACCAGAAAACTGCCATCTTTTTGCTTCTGCACATCGGGTTCATCAAGGGTCAATTCACCGACAATTTCTTGTAACAGATCGTCCAGAGTGATAATGCCTTCTACATCGCCGTATTCGTCGACGACCAGACCTATACGTACTTTTTCTTCTTTGAAAGCATGTACTTGTTTGTGCAGCGGTGTGCTTATCGGAATGAATGTTGGTTTGATCAAATTGTTGGTGATGACTTGTTTACTGAAATCCTTTTCATTGACCAGAAACAACATTTTTCTTAGATGCAGGAAACCAATGACACGATCGATGCTTTTTTTATAAACCGGCAGGCGGGTATAGGGGCTGTTTTTGAGCTGGGTAATGATTTGTTCTATAGGGTCTTCCAGGTCAATGCCGACAATTTCATTACGTGGCGTCATGATGTCTTCGACAGTGGCGGACTCCAGGTCCAAAATGCCGATCAGCATGTTTTGATAACGCTGCGGCAACGATGTGCCGGAGGTGCTGACGATACTTTTTAACTCCTCGTTGTTGAGTGATTCCTGTGCAGCCTTGATGGTTTTGATGCCAAAAAGTCTGAGAAAAAGATTGGCTATGGTGTTGACTATCCAGACAATCGGATAGAGTAATTTTAATAATGGTGTATAAATCCAGGCGGCTGGATAAGCGAGTATTTCGGGTTTTGTTGCAGCCAGTGTTTTGGGGGCAACTTCGGAAAATATCAGAACGATCAGAGTCAATAGTCCAGCCGCTATTGCGATACCGGACTCTCCGGCCAGGCGAATGGCAATAATCGTACTCAATGAGGATGCGAGAATATTTACAAAATTATTGCCCAGCAGAATCAAACCGAGTAAACGGTCGGGACGTTGTAATAATCGGTTTACTTTGATCGCACTGGCATGACCACGTTTAACCAGATGCTGTAAGCGGTAACGGTTAATGCTCATCAATGCGGTTTCCGATCCGGAAAAAAACGCAGAAAGTAAAAGCAGGCCGATCAGTATACCAAGCAGCACACTAAGGGGTATGTCGTTCAAAGAGGTTTCGCTCCAAATATTTATTGAATAAGGTTAGTTTCTATATGGGAAAAATTTTGTCAAGTGATGCGCCGATAAATTAAGATGGTCGAGCATAGTATGCTGGAGCAAATCATTTTATGGTTTTGCATATTGCGATAAAAGAAGTATAATATCAGGTTTTTTGGAGTATCAGACTCCTTGTTTTACCACTATCATGGTGGGAGACTTTATAACCGAAAGGAGAGATAAGTGCGGCATTATGAAATAGTCTTTTTAGTCCATCCGGATCAAAGTTCTCAGGTTGCGGCTATGGTTGAACGCTATAAATCAACGATAGAAGCGGCATCCGGTGTAATCCACCGCCTTGAGGATTGGGGAAGAAGGCCTTTGGCTTACCCGATTAACAAAATTCACAAGGCGCATTACATTCTCATGAATATCGAATGTGATCAAGCGACCCTGGAAGAGCTGGAAAGTGGTTTTCGGTTTAACGATGCCATACTGCGCAGCATGACATTGTTGATGAAAGAGGCGATCACCGAACCGTCGCCGATAGCTAAAGCGACTGCGGAAGAAAATAAAACCACTACGGCTGAACCGGCGCAAGCGGAAAGCCCGGCGAAAACCGGACCAGTTTCTTCCGCTGAAGCTTCTGAGCCGGAAAAAGCAAGCGAATCTACTGAATAAAACATAAATCACGAGGATAATTATGGCCCGTCAAATGAGACGAAAAAAATTCTGCCGTTTTAGTTCAGATGGTGCAACACCTATTGATTATAAAGATCTGGATACATTGAACGAATTTATTACTGAAACCGGAAAAATTGTTCCCAGCCGGATTACCGGGACCAGTGCGAAATATCAGCGTCAATTGGCTACAGCAATAAAACGTGCGCGTTATATCGCTTTATTGCCTTATTGCGACGCGCATAAATAACATAACAAGCGGAGGTTTCAGTGAATTTTTTTGCTGCATATATTTTGCGCGGAAGAATGCAGGCCATGCTGGTTGCTTCAACCCTGGCGCTGTTATCATTGAAACTTCCTCCCGTCAGTATCGTGAGTTCGGCAGCGATTGCGTTGGTGACCCTGAGAAAAGGTTCCAATGAAGGTCTGCTGGTATTGCTGATTTCGGCTGTGGCTGCCGCGGTTTTGGGCCGCTTTGTTTTGGGAAATTATCAATTTGCCTTTGGATACAGCCTGGTTCTCTGGTTCCCTGTCTGGGTCATTTCAATCATACTGCGGGAAGGGCGCAACCTGAATCTGGCACTGGATATGTCGGTGTTACTCGGCGCGCTGATTGTGATTGGGTTTTATCTCTATTTTGACAATCCTGCGCTAATGTGGAACGAGCTGATTAAGCAAATGATGGCGCCTGTTTTCAGCCTGCCGGATTTTCCGGTCGAGGATGTCAAGCAATCCATGCAGATCATTTCCCGATATATGACCGGTGTTATTGCAGCGGGTTCCGTCTCCAGTCTGCTGTTGGGCCTGATGCTGGCCCGTTGGTGGCAGGCGGTATTGTTCAACCCCGGTGGTTTCCGGGAAGAGTTTGTCCGGCTCAATACACGTCCCGCTTTGGCGATTGGCAGCGTGGTTATTGTCGCTCTCGCCGGCCTGGGGCCTGGTAAACTGGGGCAGATTGCCGGAAATATTGCAATATTGCTATTCGTATTGTATGCCTTTATAGGCACCGCTGTGGTACATGTACTGATTTCCAGAATGCAGGCCAAGCGTTTTTTATTACCGCTGTTTTATCTGTTGATGTTTATCATACCGCATGTTTTATTACCGGTAGCATTAACGGGATTTGCCGATGTATGGCTGAATTTACGGAACAGAGTTTCAAAAACTAACGTGTGAATACGCACAAAACCGGAATAACCGGATTAATGAGGTAAAGAAACGATGGAAGTGATACTTCTTGAAAAAATTGCAAATTTGGGTAACTTGGGTGACAAGGTAACGGTCAAACCAGGTTATGGTAGGAATTATCTGGTTCCGCAAGGTAAGGCGGTTGCTGCAACGGCAGCGAAAATAGCCGAATTTGAACAACGCCGGGCAGAACTTGAAAAAGCCGCGGCGGAAAAACTGGCGGCCGCCCAGAGCAAAGCTGAAGCGCTGGCCAAGCTGGAAATCGTTATCACACAAAAAGCCGGCGCAGAAGGTAAATTATTTGGTTCGGTGGGGACGCAAAATATTGCGGATGCCATTGCTGCCGCCGGTGTTGCCGTGCAAAAGAATGAAGTTCGGCTGCCAGAGGGCGTTATCCGTCACATTGGTGAATTTGATATCGATATTCATCTGCATACCGATGTGGTGGTCAGTTTGCCGGTCAAGGTTGTTGCAGAGAGCTGATAGTCTTAACCCAGCTTTGCATTGTCGCGCTTGTGTCTACAAGCTATATGATTAATTCATTGAAAATCATGCTGTTTTTTATATTTGTAGTACCCATAAAGTTGTTTATGATCGGCTTATCAAACTATAAATTACCGATGGCGAGGCTGGGTTAAATGATTATCGTAACCGGTGGCGCCGGATTTATTGGCAGTAATCTGGTGATTGCGCTGAACAAGCGTGGTTACGATGATATTGTGGTTGTTGATAATCTGCAAAAAGGTGAAAAGTTTGTTAATTTGAACGACTGCCGTATTGCCGATTATCTGGATAAAGCTGATTTTTTGCAAAAATTGCAACAAGGTCATTTCCAGTCTGAAAATATCGATGCAGTTTTCCATCAGGGTGCCTGTTCCACAACCACCGAGTGGGATGGGCGCTATATGATGGAAAACAATTATCAATACAGCAAAATATTGTTGCATTATTGTCAGCAGCACAAGATTCCTCTGATTTATGCGTCCAGTGCCGCCGTATACGGGGCAAGCCGGACTTTTAAGGAAGATTTGGCTTTTGAGGCGCCGCTTAATGTTTACGGATATTCAAAATTTCAGTTTGATCAATATTTGCGCCGATATTTACCCGAGTTGAGAAGTCAGGTGGTCGGGTTACGCTATTTTAATGTTTATGGTCCGCGCGAGACCCATAAAGGCGCTATGGCCAGCGTTGCCTTCCATTTATACCAGCAATTCAAGGAAACGGGTAAAGTTCGGTTGTTTGAAGGTTATGGTGGTTATGACGACGGCGAGCAACGGCGTGATTTTGTTTATGTTGACGACGTCGTAGATATTAATCTATGGTTTTTGGATAATCCCCAGGTTTGTGGAATATTCAATGTGGGCACCGGGCACAGTCAAACCTTTAACGATGTTGCCAATGCTGTTATCGCTCATCATGGCCAGGGTCAAATTGAATATATTGCCTTTCCAGAACACCTGAAAGGCTGTTATCAAAGTTATACCGAAGCCGATCTGACTCAGCTCAGACAAATTGGCTGCAAACATTCATTTAAAACGGTAGAAGAAGGCGTATCGCTTTATATGCAATGGCTGGACACAAAATAATTTTCATTTATCATTTTCCCTGCGGAATCTGATCGCAATGCGATCGGTTTACTCGGGGCTGTTTTATTTGCTGGTTCCTTTTATTTTATTGCGCCTTTTTTGGCGTGGTAAAAAAGTACCTCAATTCCGGCAACGTTGGCATGAACGTTTTGCCTGCTATAAAAAATCATCCAAAACCCAACAGCTTATCTGGTTTCATGCCGTATCGGTTGGTGAAGTCGAATCGGTTTTCCCATTGATAAAAGTGCTTCAACAGCGTTTGCCACAATATTCTGTTTTAGTCACGACGATTACCCCAACGGGTTCAGAGCGGGTTCGTTCGGTGCTATCCGACAGTGTGCAGCATGTTTATCTGCCTTATGATCTGCCGGGTGCGGCAAAACGGTTTGTCGAATTTTTCCAGCCGCAGGTCGCAATTATCGTAGAAACCGAAATATGGCCAAATTTGTTCGCACAATGCAAAAAACATGAGATTCCTCTGTATATTATCAATGCACGTTTATCGGAACGTTCGGTTAAAGGTTATCAGAGGTTTTCCGGGTTGGTGGCTTCAGCCCTGGCCAATGTCCAGCTTATTGCCACCCAGACTGAACAGGATCGGCAACGTTACCTGGCCATCGGTGCTCACCCGCAACAAGTTAGCACATTGGGCAATATCAAATTTGACCTGCAAATCGATAGAGGTTTGATTCAGCAAGGTCTTGAATTAAGGCAGGCCAGCTTTCCACGACGCCATGTGTGGATTGTAGCAAGTACTCATCGCGGTGAAGAAGTACTGTTTTTAAAAACTTATCGTTTGCTGAAAAAACAATTTCCAGATTTGTTGCTAATCATTGTTCCCAGAAATCAGGAACGCTTCGATGAGGTCAAAAAGCTGTGTATCGATGCGCAATTTGATGTTGTCATGCGTACTGATGCCAGGCCATGCCGGCCTGAAACGGATGTGTATATTGGGGACACCATGGGCGATCTGAAATTATTGTATGCGGCCTCTGACATTGCTTTTGTTGCCGGAAGTATGCAGCCAATCGGCGGGCATAATGTTCTGGAAGCCGCGATTTTGGGAATTCCGGTACTTTTCGGGCCGCATATGTTCAACTTCAAGGCGATTGCAGAGGGCTTGCTGGCTGAGGAGGCGGCAATTCAGTGCCAGGATGAGCATGATCTGGAAAAGGCGATGCGTCGCTTGCTTACAGATCGTCAATATCAGCAGCAACTCGGTGCAAAAGGAAAAGCCTTTGTGCTAAAAAACCAGGGGGCTTTACAAGCCGTTTATAAATTGGTTACTCAAAAATTGCGCTAAAATATTTTGGGTAAAGGCTGGTATTTAATAAATGATTGGTGTATTATACCCGCTCTTTTTGGAGAGGTGGCTGAGCGGTTGAAAGCGGCGGTCTTGAAAACCGTTGAGGGTTTGTAGCCCTCCCAGGGTTCGAATCCCTGCCTCTCCGCCATTTAAGGTTCATTAATAATTGTTTACATCTTCAATGACCCCCTTTTATGTGTCACCGTTCACGGGGTTAATCAATAGATTCATGCGCTTCCGCCTTGGGCAATGAAACGCCGTTTCATGCCTTTGGCCGATCCGCTTCGCTTGATCGACCCGACGCAATACCGTGTTCCTGTTTTAATGAATTAACCACGAAAAACACAGAAGATAATGATCATACTTCCTTTGGCGAAAAAGCTGAACAGAAAACTTTCGTGAGGTTCGTGCTTTTCGTAGTTCCAAAATCGCGTTCCTGTTTTGCAGGAACCACGAATAAACCCGAATGATTCGGGTTTAATAAATCCGTGTTATCTGTAAAGTGGAATTGATGAATTATTTAGAACAATTCAAACCATGATATTGGCAATTTGGGTTGTTATCATGCCAGCCTAACCCGTAATCGTGAGCAATTTTACATAAGTTATGCAATCGATCAGCGGCGCAACTTTGAGGGAGGGCTTCGTTGATGATACGCTGAGTTAATCGATTTTGATCGGTTTCATTGTTTACGTAATCCGCTGATCGGCTGTAACCGGTTGTTTTTATCCAGGAGTCAATTTCATGCAATGTGTAGATTACAGCGTTTCGGGTACGGGCGGGTGGATGTGGGTGACCGGTTTCCCGATAGTGCATGGCAAAGTGCAATACCTGGCCACAGGTTAATGCATAATTCAACGTATAATGATCAGCTCCTGTGCTGGTTTTACGGATTGCCGAATAATCCGAGCATTGAAAATGCGATAGCCGATCATCCATGGCATGCAGATAAATTCCCAATGCCTCGATGGCGCCTTTGATAGATTGATCGTAATTGGCTTCATAACATAAAGGGTCACCATTACTGCACGGTTTGATCATTTGCCGACCCAGTTTTACTGTATCTTGTAGGGTATAGGGGTTTACGATAGGTACTGAAAAGGTTAGTGTTGCCGGATTTGTATCGGTGTAACAAGAACCGTCGTTGGCAGTCAGACCAAAACTGCAAAGTGTGTCCCGTTGGGCAAACGCCCAGGCGCGTAAATGGTTCAGAGCTGTTTCCCAGCTATTGAAGGGCGAAGTCTCTGGTGCGTGTGCGAAATTATAATCCAGGCTGTGGTGAGTAGTGCTATCGGTGGCGAACCAGGGTACATAATGAAACCAGAAGCCATTGGTTTCCTGATTCATGCGGCCAACACCATCAATGGATTCATAATTGAACGTTTCGATCCGCTTTCCCGTATAGTCATAATGCCAGTATTGCCCCAGATCGGTGGCTTCGGAAAATGCTGCCAATTTATTGCTGTCTTCTATGGTCAGGCCCATGGCACGGGCCAGTAGCCAGACCACATCAAAATGCAGGCTGTTGCGGCCATGCAGTTTGTACAGCATATCCGCCAATACCAAAGTGCCAAATCCTGTCAGAGTGCAGGATGCGCCTTGTTCATTACCATCAAGACCATCTGTGCATTGCAGATCATTACAGTTGAAAGGCAATGGGTATACCCGGGTGTTTTCGTCAATCAGGTTTTTGCTCTGATAGGCGTAGCAAATATCTTCGGAAAATGCAGAGACAATAGGACAGTAAAGGATACAAAGAAGAGCAAAACAAACGGTTTTGAAAAATGATATATTGGCAAGTGAGGGCATGGTGAGTCCTTTAATTTCTATATCGTGTCTTTCAATACTATACTGCACGCGGCCACACCTGCCTGTTGGCAGACCGGTTTGCGGATTTTGAATATCAAATAAATTAACCACGAAAAACACAAAAAGATAATG
>CAZDXJ010000067.1:0-12874 GCA_964509475.1 uncultured Methylococcaceae bacterium
GACTTTCACCTTGCAAGATATGACAAGCTTTACTTGCCGCACGCGGAATGACGGGCGTGTTTGCGTCATTCCGGCAGGGATTGCCGGAATCCAGGTCCAGGGATGGGCATCCGGCAAGCCCAGCTCTTCCGTGGAAGGGCTGGGCAAGTCGCCTGACAACAGATCCCAATAGCCGATCATTTTCCGCATGCATAACCGTGCGGAGTATAGTTACAATGTCAGTATGGTTGGTTTTGATTTAAAGATAAGCCACAAACAAACCAATAAATATCACGATACCCACCCAGTTGTTGTTTAAAAAAGCGCGGAAACAAGCCGCTTTATCACGATGGAAAATCAGTCTTTGCTGGTAAATGAACAATCCCGCTGCGGCCAGCAAACCCAGGTAATAAAACCCATCCAGAGCCTGCATCTTGCCGACCAAAACCAGCAGCATCAGCATAAATAGCTGCAAGCTGCCGATAATCTCCCGATCGTATCGACCAAACAGAATCGCGCTGGATTTGACCCCGATTTTCAAATCATCCTCCCGATCCACCATGGCATATTGGGTATCATAAATCAGCGCCCAGATCAGGGTTGCTAGATACATGACCCAGGCAACCGGAGGAATATGGTTTGTTTGTGCGGCAAAACTCATCGGTACCGCCCAGCCAAAGGCAATACCCAAATAAGCCTGTGGCAAATGGGTATAACGCTTCATAAACGGATACGTCGCCGCCAGAAAGGCACCGACAAACGACAAGGTAATGGTCAATGGATTCAGAAGCAATACCAAAGCGAAAGCCAAAAGCGCCAGCACGCAAAATAAAACCAGGGCCTCTTTGGGTTGTACCCGGCCCGATGCCAGCGGCCGTTGCCGGGTGCGCTCAACATGGGGATCGAATGCCCGATCGGCATAATCGTTGATCACACAGCCAGCCGCACGCATGAGTACAACGCCACAGCAAATAACCGTCAAAACCAGCCCGTCCGGCCGGCCTTCGCCGGCAATCCACAAAGCCCATAAAGCCGGCCACAACAAAATCAGAATACCAATAGGCCTATCAAAGCGGGCCAGCAACCAATATTGTTTAAGACGCTCCTGGAGAAATGTTTTATCCATTACCCATCCCCTTTGATATTCTCGATAATGGAGGTTGTTGAATGACCTTCAACAAAAGGCAGAATTTTGACTTCCCCGCCATTTTTCAATACACAATCATGACCGGCAATGGCTGTGATATCCTGGTAATCGCCACCCTTGACCAAAATATCCGGCTGCAAACGGCAAATCATATCTTTTGGCGTATCACTGTCAAACGCCACCACCCAATCCACACAAGCCAGCGCCGCCAGCATTTCCATACGGTGTGACAAGGGATTAATCGGCCTTTGCTCGCCTTTGAGACGTTTTACCGAAGCATCGCTGTTGACCAGAACCACCAGGCGATCGCCCAGCTCCCGGGCTTGTTGCAGATAACGGACATGGCCTGGATGCAGGATATCAAAACAGCCGTTGGTGGCCACGATTTTTTCGCCTTGCAAACGCGCCTGCTCAAAACTTTGCAATAATTCGTCCAGCTCAAGTATGCCACACTGCAAAGCGCGTTGGCCACTCAAGGCATAACGAAATTCGGCCACTGAAATCGCCGCAGTACCGAGTTTACCTACGACAATACCAGCCGCCACATTGGCCAGACGGGTAGCCGTGCAAAAATCCTGTCCAGCCGCCAATGCCACCGCCAGTACCGATATGACCGTATCCCCGGCACCGGTAACATCATAAACCTCACGGGCGTGGGTCGGCAAATGCAAGGCCTGCCGATGCCGTTGCAGCAAGGTCATGCCCTGCTCACCCCGGGTAATCAGCAGAGCTGACAATTCCAGTTGATCGAGCAATCTCGAACCTTTTTCAACAATGTGCCGTTCATCGGTGCAACGGCCAACAATCGTTTCAAATTCACTCAAATTAGGGGTAATCAGACTCGCCCCCCGATAAGCGCTGAAATCGGCACCTTTTGGATCAATCAAAACCAATTTATCAGACCGCCGGGCGGCGGCAACAAATTTTTCCACCGCCTGCAAGGTACCTTTGCCATAATCTGAAAAAACAACGACATCAGCCGGTTGCATCGCTTGCTCGAATTGTTGCAATAACGGTTCTGTATCGACATGCTGAAATCCATCTTCAAAATCCAGGCGGATTAATTGTTGATGCCGGCTTATCACACGCAGTTTGGTAATCGTCGAAACACCTTGCAGACGTTGCAGCAAGCAATGCACACCGGCATCGTGCAAAAGTCTCTGTAATGTATCGGCGGATTCATCCTGTCCGCAATACCCCATCAACGTAACCTCAGCCCCCAAAGCGGCCATGTTCAGCGCCACATTACCCGCTCCTCCGGCTCTGTGTTCGTTGTTTTTGATGTGCACGATGGGCACCGGCGCTTCCGGGGAAATACGGGAAGTGGCACCATGCCAATACTGATCCAGCATCAAATCACCAACAACCAATACCTGCGCCGAAGAAAAATCGGGTAATTGCATTATGCCTCTCTTTTACGGATAAGCCACGAAAAATGCTATTATAACGATTTATAAAAACCATCGCTTATCCGTCATGATTTGAAACTGTAGGAGCGGCTTTAGCCGCGACTCATAAAACCGGAACGGACTTTAGAAAAACCATGAACGTTAAAATCTATCACAACCCGCGTTGCAGCAAATCCCGCCAAACCTTGCAATTATTGCGAGATAAAGGTATTGAACCGGAAATTATCGAATACCTGAAGACACCGCCAACTGCCGAGGAACTGGCCAATATCCTGCAAAAACTTGGTCTGAAACCCCGCGATCTGATACGTAAAAGGGAAGCCGAGTACAAAACAACCGGCATGAATGATGAATCATTGGATGATCAGGCGTTAATTGAAGGCATGGTGGCCACACCCAAATTGATCGAGCGGCCTGTTGTGCTGGCGGGTGACAAAGCCGCACTGGGCCGTCCACCCGAAAATGTCCTGGCTATTCTATAATATGACAAAAATCCTGGTTCTATATTACAGCCGCACGGGTTCGACCCGGGCAATGGCCAATCTGGTTGCCCGTGGCATTGAAAGGGTTGATGATGCCGAAGCCATTATCCGCACCGTACCCGATGTGTCACCTGAATGTGAAAAAGTGGCGGACGATATTCCAGCAGGCGGTGCCCCTTATGTAACCCTGGACGATTTAAAGCAATGTAACGGCCTGGTGTTAGGCAGTCCAACCCATTTTGGCAATATGGCCGCGCCCTTGAAATATTTCCTGGATACGACCACCTCGCTGTGGTTCACAGGCGCTTTAAGTGGCAAACCGGCCGGTGTGTTCACGTCCAGCAGCAGTATGCACGGCGGCCATGAAAGCACGCTGCTCAGCATGATGCTGCCACTCTTTCATCATGGCATGTTATTGGTCAGTCTGCCCTGCAATGAAATCGCCCTGCGTGAAACCACCACCGGCGGCACGCCTTATGGACCCAGCCATTACACATCGGACAATGCACAGGATATCAGCCACCATGAAAAAACCCTGTGTCAAATATTGGGTCATCGTATCGCCTTGATCGCGACCCGGCTGAAATCAACATGAGCCTGCCCTCCCGAACCGCTTTATACTGGTATTACAGCGCCCTGGGCGGATATTTCGGCTTGTTCCTGCTACTGATGTCGTGGCCTACAATTTTGCTGCCTTCGGCCCGGTTTCCGGTTGCTTTGATTTTACTTTTTAGCGTGACGCCTTTGTTATTGCCGTTACGAGGTTTTCTGCATGGCAAGACCCGCAGCTGCTCCTGGCTGGCTTATATCAGCCTTTTTTACTTGATTCACGGCATTGTGGAAGCCTATGCGGAACCGCTTGAACGCTGCTATGCGGCACTGGAAATCCTGTTCAGCCTGTTGTTGTTTTTTGGCACAACCTTTTATGTGCGTTATTACCAAAAAACTTTATCGCCTTGAACGCCCATGCCACAACAGCGCCCTTTATTGTTTGAATTTAACGCCAACAAGACCTTCAACAATTTTTTTGCCGGAGAAAATCAGGAAGCCCTTGCCCATTTGCAACGTTGTGTCAATATCAAAGAGATTCAGTTCATCTATCTTTGGGGTGAACAAGGCGTTGGCAAATCGCATCTGCTGCAAGCCTGTTGCCATCTGGCCCGGCAAAAAAACAGCAGCGCTTTTTATCTATGCCTGCAGCAAGACCATTTACCGGAACCCGGTATTCTTGAAGGCCTGGAATACTACCCATTAATTTGTCTTGATAACATCGGCGCAATTGCCGGAGAAACCGATTGGGAATACCGGTTTTTCGATTTTTTCAACCGCATCCGTGAACACCAGCAACGCTTGATTTTATCCGCCCGCCAGGCGCCTGCCGAATTAGCGATACAATTGCCCGATTTGAAAACCCGTTTATCCTGGGGATTGACGCTTAAATTAAAAACACCTAACGAATCCGACCGTCTCGCCGCCCTCACCTGTAAAGCGGAACAAATGGGTTTTGCAATCAGCCCGAAGGTGGGACAATTTCTGCTCACCCACTATTCCCGCGATTTACCTTCGCTATGGCAAATCCTGGAAAAACTCGATCATGAAACATTGGCGGCAAAACGTAAATTGACCATCCCGTTTTTAAAAGAAATTCTGGAAAAACAACATGAACCCTAAAATTCTCATTGTTGGCGCCGGCGCCATCGGCGCATTTTATGGCGCCTTGTTGGCCAGACAAGGTGCGCAAGTCTCCGTTGTCTGCCGAAGTGACTATGATACCGTCAAACAGCATGGCTTTATCATTGACAGCACAGAACTTGGGCAATGGCGCTTCATGCCGGAACAAGTGCTCAAAACGGCAGCCGAATACAAACAACATGCCGATTATGTTCTGCTTTGCAGCAAGGGACTGCCGACAATAAAGCCGGCATCCCTGATAGGCCCCGCCATCCACTCCGATACCGCCGTTGTATTCATTCAAAACGGTGTTGAAATTGAACAAGCCTTTGCCAACGCATTTCCCGAACATGACATCATCAGCGCTCTGGCATTTATCTGCTGCAACCGGCTGCAACCCGGACAAATCTCACATACAGCCTATGGCCGGCTGGCATTGGGCAACTATCCGGCCGGGTGCACCGGCAAAACCCGGCAACTCGCCGAGCTTTTTCAAGGCAGTGGCATAAAATGTGACGCCGTTGACGATATCGTCAAAGCGCGCTGGCAAAAAAATGTCTGGAATGCAGCTTTCAATCCATTATCGGTACTTTCCGGCGGTTTGCTTACCCTGGATATATTGACCCATCAGGAAGAGCTGGTACGTTCTATCATGCAGGAAATCTGCTGTATCGCCGCCGCCTTGGGGCATCCATTAGGCGCTGATATCATTGATCGCAATATCCGAAGTACCCAAACCATGCCACCATACAAAACCAGCATGTTACTGGATTTTGAAAATCAGAGACCGATGGAAACCGAAGCCATACTGGGCAATGCCGTCCGCGCTGCCGAACGGGTCAATGTCCCCTGCCCGCATCTGCAAACTTTGTACGGCCTGATGAAACTGAAAGAACCCGGTTTGCAGCTCAAGGCCAAAGACCGATAAAGCATTTGTTTTTTCAGCAAGTCTAAATTACGATATAGCGCAAGATCGTCATACAGCAAACCCAACCCGGAGCATCAACAATGAAATTTATCCCTTGCCAAGATAACTGCACTTATGAAGGAACCCACTGCGAGGGCTGCGGCCGATCCCACGAAGAGATCGCCCAAACCAAACAACTGGTCAAAGGCATTGTCCAATTCATAAAGCAGCAACAGTATGAAAACAGTGAAGAATTTGTTGATTATCTAGGTAACAAGGTGTTGAGCAAATTGCAAAACCCATAACCAAAAACATTCAACGCATGGTTGAACGACTACTGTACAATCGTTCAACTATGAACCAGAAAAATCAATACGGACGACTCTCAAACGCCGGCAGAATACGATTCAGCAAATACCGGTATTCTCGCCAGGCGGCGAGGCATTGCTACGCATCTCCATCCACATTTGCTTCATACAAATACTTCTGAAATCCAACAAAGACTTCCCTGATTTTTGCAGGATCGCCAAGCTCTGCAACTGCGTCATTCACATTGTGGTATCGCAGTTCAAGTAAACCGGATAGTTTCTCTGTTGCGAGTTCAGCAACTCCTTCCTTGATATAGTGAGCCAGTACAAAATCAATAAATTCCTGGTGCTTGTAATCATAATGGGAGAATATTCCCCCCTTATGAACATCTACACGCTCATGCCGGGAAATTGGTGATGATGCAAATGCAACAAATGCCAGAACGTCATACACATCGCTGTCTTTGGCATCGACAATGGCTTTCATTTCCTCAAGCTGTGCCATGCCATAGCCCTTTTCTTCAAGCTGATCCAGCAGCTTCTGGCGCGTATCCGGCTGACTCCAGATTTGCCGCAATTCGTCTTCATTGCGGAACAGTTCGGGCAACTCGCCAAACAGCTGCTCAACAAACTGCATGGCCGACAACGGCTTGCCATCCGCCCCCCAAAAACTGGTGGCCGTCATACTCTGGATCGTACGCAGCTTGCCATCGGCCAGCTTGATTTTGATTTTCCTGTTGTTTTCACAAACACAGGCAGATTCACCACACACGGGACATACATCAGGCGGCTCTTTTTCACAGACACAGGGCAACTGACCGCAAACCTGACACGGCCCCGGCGGATGGATAATACAAGTACAGGGACTCTTGCCGCAGCGGGAGCAGGGTTCCGGCTCCAATGGTTCGCCGTCCCATTCCGGGTCATTGAATAACTCATAGGCTTTGACAAAGTCATAGATCGTAAAATAATCCTTGCCATCAAACAAGCGCGTGCCACGACCGATTATCTGCTTGAACTCAATCATGGAATTGACCGGGCGCATCAAAATGATATTTCGGATATTGCGGGCATCCACGCCGGTGGAGAGTTTTTGCGAGGTGGTCAGAATGGTGGGAATCGTCTTTTCATTATCCTGAAAAATGCGCAAAAAGCGTTCGCCTTCTGAACCATCATTGGCTGTCACCCGAACACAGTAATTGGGGTCCTGGCTACGCTTGACCTGATTGATTAAATCCCGCACCGCCAGGGCATGTTCCTGGGTAGCACAGAAGACCAGCGTTTTTTCCTGCTGGTTGATCATCTCCATAAACAGCTTGACGCGGTATTGCTCACGCTCACGGATTTCGATAACACGATTGAAGTCATCTTCGGTATAGCGTTTATCCGTCTCGATTTCGCCCTCGATCACCTGATCGTCCGGCGTATAAACATAGTCATCCAGCGTGGTGGCAATCTGTTTCACCTTAAACGGTGTCAGGAAGCCATCGTTAATGCCTTCTTTCAGGGAATAGATATAAACCGGCTCACCGAAATAAGCATAGGTATCCGCATTGTGTTTGCGCCTGGGTGTTGCGGTCAGGCCGAGCTGTACCGCCGGTGAGAAATAGTCCAGAATCCCGCGCCAGTTACTCTCATCGTTGGCCCCACCGCGATGACACTCATCAATCACGATAAAATCAAAAAAATCCGCTGGATACTCACCAAAGCTGGGAAGCGGGTTGCCTTCCTTGTCACGGCCCGACATAAAGGTCTGGAAAATGGTAAAGAAGATACTGCCATTTTTGGGCACACGGCCTTTTTTTCGAATAATCTCCGGGTCGATACGCACCAGCGCATCCTCAGGAAAAGCGGAAAAACTGTTGTAAGCCTGATCTGCCAGAATATTACGGTCCGCCAGGAACAGAATACGCGGGCGGCGTGTCGGTTCGCCAGTCAGATTCCAGCGACTATGAAACAGCTTCCAGGCAATTTGAAAAGCAATGGCGGTTTTACCCGTACCGGTCGCCAATGTCAGCAGAATCCGGTTTTTACCCTCAGCAATCGCCTCCAGCGTTTTATTGATGGCATTGTGCTGATAATAACGCGGCTGCCAGAAGCCGCCTTTGTCTTCAAACGGCACCTCACCAAAGCGCTCCCGCCAGTCACTTTGTTCGGAAAAAGTCTGCGCCCATAACTCATCGGGCGTCGGGTAATGCTCGATATGGGCTTCCTTGCCGGTGCGCCTGTCGATTTGATAGATGCCGACCCCATTGGTGGAATAAGCAAAACGTATTTGCAAACGCGCCGCATAACGCTTGGCCTGGGCAACGCCTTCGGTATCCGGCTTATCTTTCCTTTTCGCCTCGATAACGCCCAGCTTCTGTCCCTTGTAAAACAACACATAATCGGCAATATCCTGCCTTCCCCGCTTACCTGCGCCCAGCAACCGCCCCGGCGCAATCACCTCTCGCCGCACCCGGCTACCGGCCACCACACCCCAACCGGCGGCTTTCAGCGCAGGGTCAATCAGTTCTGCTCTGGTTTCGGCTTCGTTCATGCAATATTGTCCGGTTTTCTATGTAACATTCAGCCCATCAATCAAAATCCATACAAAAACAAGGCTAAATCAACAAAATACCGCTCCACTATTTTTAATCAATTCAATAAACGAGATGCAATCGACCCGAACTTCTTCAAGCTCACAAACGGCAGGAATTTTATACCTTGCCATATTTTTTGGGAGAGTGAACTGACGCCTTTCATCTGAGACCAAAATTTTGCCATTGACTTTAGCAATAGCGATAATCAGAATATCATTCTCTCCAACACCATCACCATGGTAATTGTCTTCAATAACACCAAGAATTTGTTTAATAGCCAAAGCCTGCTGTAAAGCGTCATTTGTTAAAGATTGGACGGCAATCGGGTGTTTTTGTAACCAGTCCCCACAATCAGGAGATTTGTGCACAACCTCTTGTAGCGCAATCTTTGAGATAGAAAATTTTCCACAGGCTATCTGATTGGACATCCATGTCCACATTGGGGGGAAATTTTCAATAGGATAATTATCCCAAGCATAAATTATGGAAGAAGCATCAAAAATGTGCATGTATTTCTTCCAGCTTGTGAATGTCTTTTATTTTAAGATTGTCAAGATACGTGCTGGCTTTTGCTAACGAAATCTGTTGATTATGCAAAGCATCCAACACCGTACGAACAAAGGGCTCACCAAACATCCTGACAGGTTCTTTGAAACGATATTTTCGAGTCCCTCGCCCTTCTCGTTCAACAGAAGGAATCGACTGTTTATATTCCCGATAATTTTGATAATACGCTTTCTCGATTTTTCCCTCATCAAGAAGCCGGCGCAGAATAACTTCAGGACTTACACACCAAAGACGACTATAACGCTTCAAATAATTATCGTAAGCAGCCACATCATTCATAGGAAAATCAGCAAGATCAACCTGATACAGAAAATTGTCTGGTACAAGAACATGGCCTGCCAGTTCATTTGCCACTTTCTCTTTGCCTTGATAACGGTTTAAATCTTCATCATCATCAATAAAACTGTCCCGATGCAATAGCAAATGAGCCAATTCATGCATTAACGTAAATGCCTGTGGGCCGTCAGTATTTTGTTTCTTAATGGCAATAATCGGATAATGCTCAAAATAGAGAGAAAAGCCACGGACAGGATTGGTCCTGGCTATTTGCCACCGACCAGTATAGCCATTGCTGACAAAGACCATAATTCCTTTATCCTCGACTGCACGGCGCAACTGCAAAAAGTCAACCCCCTCAACCAGACCCAGCCATTTTCTGACAATGCTGGCTACCTGCTTGATATTATCAATACCCGGATCAAGATTATCCGGATACCACGTTTTGGCAACATCTCCACCCAGATTTTCCAACAGACCAATATAAACCTGGCGCTGCCGCTCTATCCTTTCCACCAGCGTTTTTAATTTTACAGAAAGCTCTGGCTTCTGATTACTGATAGTCCGAAACTGGGCAGAATGAATTTTTACTTCATTGACCGGCTTATGCTCAAGAAAAAAAAGCAATCCCCGATTAAAGTAATCAGCCAACTTTTGTAATTGGTTAACAGTCAGCGCATCTTTTCCCTGCACCGTCCGCTCTAGCGCAGCCCGTGAAATGCCGACCGCTTTAGCCAATTGCTCAACAGAAACCTCATGCTCTTTACAGCACCACAGGATTCGTTGCGGGTTGATCGCGTGTATCTTTTCCATAAGCATAATCTTAACAGAAACCTGGCTCTATTTCGTTACACATCACCCCATATGTAAGGGAAACAGCTAAACCGTTACATATGGATTTCTGTATGTAAAGATAGCGCATAAACCTTGGCTATAAAAGTCTGTAACCGTCCTGATTTGTTCACACACCCGGTTGTTGATGATTCTCAGATGTCAATTCGCCAGAGAAGGCTTTTTGTAGCAGGGATTGTTTGAGTTCTTTTAGTGAATACAATTTTTGTTGATATACAAATTCGAGTTTTTTTGTTTCTTCCAAAATAGATTGCAGCTTTCCCACAATTAAATTTTGTTCATATAAGGATGGCAACGGTATAGTAATCTTTTTCAAAAGACTGGCCTTAATTCCCTTAGCAGTTGCACCAGTTCCTTTTTCATGAATTCTATTTTGAAGTAACGCAGATCTTAATACAAAAGAAAGGTAGGCTGGTTCTATTACATCTCGTTCAGCCTGCATGGTGATGATTCGTTGAGCGAATACAACCTTCTCATCAGTATCTAACTGGCAAACCAATCCCAAAGGTGCTTCCGTAGTAAAAAGTACGTCACCTTTTTTTGGTATGCCACGCGTCATCCAATTATCATAGGTATCAGGATCCACGAATTCTTCTGGTTCACGTTGCAGGTATCCCATTCTTACATTTTTAGCTGTTATAAGCCGAAGTCCTGAATCAGTCTTTTTCGGCGTTTTTCCACGATAATCGATAAACTTGATATGATCTTCAAGAGCCACCTCATTCCATTTCTCGCCAGGCTTAGCAAAAACCTCATTCAAATAACTTTCAAACAACTCACGGGCATTGGCGAGGTTTTTTTCGGTATTAGCTATCGCGGTATCGATCCCGGCAAAGGCCTCATCGAGAATGGCGACGATGCGTTTTTGTTCTTCAAGGCTTGGCAATGGTACTTCGATCTTTTTATATTCTTTTAATTGAAGATTCCTGATACCTGTTGAGTGTTTTTGCATGCTCTCTGTTTTGCCAGAGAGATATAAGAAATGCAGATAACGATGCAAATATAAAAAATCTAACTCTTCTTTATTACGAACACGAATTATTGATGTGAAGTTACTAAAAGAAAATTCCCCTTCATTTTTCTCAAAAGGAATAACTCGACCAACTGGTTGCTTCGGACCACCACCTGATTTTTCTAAAATCAAATCACCATATTCCAACTTTCTTGATGAATACTGCTTACTTTCTACATCAAGATATGCAATATCTGAATCATCTAATTGACCATTTTTTGTGAAATTCGTATTCCGAATAACTCCAATATGAATAAATGGCTCTTTTTTTCCTTTCCATAAACCGTTTTTGAAATCACATAGTTCATCGAGCGTTTTAGAGTGCCATTTCATGCTCACAACATCCCCCGAATCCCTTCCAGAATTTCAACACTCTCGGCATCCAGCTTTTGAATCTCGTTGATAATCACTTCCGGGTCGCGCAGCGGCGCTTCTTCCGCTTTGTTGGGGTTTTTGACCGACAGGTCAAAGCTTTGCTGATCAATATCGTCACTATTGATTGTCCAGGATTTGTCTGAACCGGCAAAGCTCGCTTGCAGTTCGACAAATTCTTTCAAATCATCGTCATTCAATGGATTGGTCTTGCCCAGACTGCGGCCGGGATCAAGCTGGTAGTACCAGATTTTTCGGGTGGGTGCGCCTTTTTCAAAAAACAGCACCACGGTTTTGACACCGGCGCCGAGGAAGGTGCCGCCGGGACAGTCTAAAATAGTGTGCAGATTGCAGCTTTCCAGCAGTTCCTGCCGCAGGGCTTTGGAGGCGTTGTCGGAATTGGACAGAAAGGTATTTTTAATCACCACCGCGGCGCGGCCACCGGCCTTTAGGTTTTTGATAAAGTGCTGCAAGAACAGAAAGGCGGTTTCGCCGGTTTTTATCGGGAAGTTCTGCTGGACTTCCTTGCGCTCTTTACCACCAAAAGGCGGATTGGCCAGGATGACATCATAGCGGTCTTTTTCCTGAATATCGCCGAGGTTCTCGGCCAGGGTGTTGGTGTGAATAATATTCGGTGCTTCGATGCCATGCAGAATCATGTTCATGATGGCAATCACATAGGCCAGACTTTTCTTTTCCTTACCGAAAAAGGTTTTGTTTTGCAGGATTTGCAACTGACTGGTGGTCAGTTCGCCCTGCCTTAAGTAATCATAGGCTTCACATAAAAACCCGGCAGAGCCGCAGGCGCCATCGTAAATCCGTTCGCCAATCCGGGGCTTGATGACCTGAATCATGGCGCGAATCAGTGGCCGGGGCGTGTAATACTCGCCGCCATTGCGTCCGGCATTGCCCATATTCCTGATTTTGGCTTCGTAAAGATGGGAAAGCTCGTGCTTTTCCTTTTGCGAACGAAAACGCAGTTGATCGATGTATTCCAGCGCTTCTCGCAATGAATAGCCGCTGGTGAATTTGTTTTTGATTTCGCCGAAAATTTCACCAATCTTGTATTCGATGGTATCCGGCCCGCTGGCTCGTTGCTTAAAGTCATGCAGATAGGGAAACAGCTCGCCATTCACATAGGCAATCAGGTCATCACCGGTCAGGGCGTTATTGTGGTCGAGTTTCCCTTCTGGTGTTTTCGGCGCAGCCCAGGCCGACCAGCGGTGCTCTTCGTCAATAATGGCTTCATAACGCTGTCCTTTCAGCTCGGCCTGCATGGCCTTTTCCTGCTCCAGATCATCCAGATATTT
>CAZDXJ010000068.1:0-12651 GCA_964509475.1 uncultured Methylococcaceae bacterium
AGCGCAACACTGGCAGTGTTGAGGTCGGCGGTTCGATCCCGCCTGGCTCCACCATGGAAATCAAGTTGACCCGTTCTAGTCCCCATCGTCTAGAGGCCTAGGACACCGCCCTTTCACGGCGGTAACGGGGGTTCGAACCCCCCTGGGGACGCCATTCATCGCAAAGGCTTAACGAAAGTTAAGCCTTTTTTGTTTCCAACCACCTCCAAGTATTGTTGTTTCATGTCTTTTGGGGCGGTGTCGGCATTTTTTGATCGGAACGCATTTGCCGATACTGATATTTCAGCCACTGATGAATATCTTCATGATAGGAAAGCAGAACAGGGATAATCAGCAATACCAATATTGTGGCGAACATCAGGCCAAAGGCGATGGAAACAGCCATTGGAATTAAAAATTGCGCTTGCAGTGAGGTCTCAAATAACAGCGGCGCCAATCCGGCTATCGTCGTCAATGAAGTCAACAGCACGGCGCGTAATCTTTGGCAGGATGCTTCGATCAGGGCATCGTGTACCGGCATACCCCGGTTGCGTAATTTTTGATAAAAACTGACCAGAATAATCGAATCGTTGACGACAATGCCGGACAACCCAAAAAAGCCGAATAACGATAAAATCGTCAGATCAATATTGAGTAATAAATGGCCAAACAAAGCGCCAATCAATCCAAATGGAATCGCGCACATGACCACCAGAGGCCAACCGTAGGAAGCAAAAACCCAGGCCAGCACCAGGTAGATAAGCATCAAGCCAATGATTAAACCGTATTTCATATCCGCCAGGGTTTCCTTTTGATCGGCGCTGCGGCCTTCAAATGAATAATCAATTCCAAAGTCCCGAACCAGTTGGGGCAGGGTTTGTTGCTTTAAGGATTGGATAATCAAGCGGGTATTGTTGACACGCGCATCCACTTGCGCAGTAATTTCCACCGCCAATTTGCCATCAGCGTGGCGCAGATTTTCAAAACCGCGCCGGGAGCGCCATTCGGCCACCGTGCCAAGCGGTACGCTATGGCCGTCTGGCAAACGAATTTGCATTTGCTGTAATGCGCCTAAAGTGTCTCTGTTCTGCCTGGCCAATTTTACCCGTACTTCAATTTCATCGGCGCCATCCTGAAACAACTGCACGAGTTCGCCATCAAAAGCGGCACGCAGCGCTTGCCCCAATGCGGCACCGGTCAAACCCAGCGCCTCGCCGGCAGGTGTCAGGCGGAAAATCCGCTGATTGTGTCCGTAAGGCATATTGTCTTCAACATCGCTGACGCCGGCAATGGAACGCATGGACTGCGCCAGTCTTAATGCGGCCTGTTTGAGTTGATCGGCTTTTCCGCCTGTCAATCGAATCGTCAAATCCCGGCCGGGCGGGCCGATGGTGCGGGGGGTTATCGTGAGACTATCGAGACCATCGGCGGGTTGGATGTTCCGTTTCCAGGCCTGGATGAATTCGTTATTGCGTATATTTCGGTGATCCGGCTCGGTCAGCTCGATGGTCATCGAAGCGGTATGATCGCCTTGTTGCCGGTTTCTGCCTTTGTTGGAAACACCCGTGCCGTGGCGGCTGATCGCCTGTTTGATCAATCGCTGTGGCGCAAACTGCCGTTCGGTTTGATATAAGGTTTGTTGCAAATGTTGTAAAAACCGTTCCACCTTTGTTCGCGGCGTACCCGGTACAAAGCTGACGTTGACATAGACTATCGTGGATTCAGGCGAGGGGAAGAAATTGAATTTCAGGCGATCTCCAGCCAGCAAACCGGCGGTAATGATCAACAACGAACACACCAGACTCAAGGCAATGGCACGGTAGCGAAGCGACAAGCCTATCATGTTTTTGAAAAGCCCCTTTTTAAAGGTTTCAAATACCTGGTTGAAACGCTGATGCAAACCGGTATTGTCCTGGCGGGACATATGGATAAAAGAATGGCGTAAATGTCCCGGCAGTACAAAAAAACTTTCGATGACCGAAGCCATGATGACGGTAACAATGACCAAAGGTATTTCGAAAAGAATTTTTCCAGTCGGCCCACCAATGAGCATCAGCGGTAAAAACGCGGCGATGGTGGTCAGTGATGAGGCGATGACCGGGGCAAACATGCGCCGGGCGCCACCTTCAGCGGCCAGTAAAGGTTGTTCACCGGCCTGATAATGGGCCAGGGCATCTTCGCCGACCACGATGGCGTCGTCAACAATAATGCCAAGCGCCATGATCAAGGCGAACAGGCTGATCATGTTGATGCTGCCACCGGCGATATAGAGCAGTAACAAGGTTGCCATGAAGGAAACCGGAATACCAATGGCAACCCAACCGGCAACCCGGGGACTCAGGAACAAATAAAGAATGGCAACGACCAGAACCAGTCCGCCACCGCCGTTTTTAATAAGCAGATTGATACGATCCTCAATCAATTGCCAGGTTTCGTCATAAACACTCAGAATAACGCCTTCGGGCAATGCGGGCCGGGTGTCGTTGAGCCATTGCTGGAAAATTTCCGCAGCACGGAATGAATCACCGGAAGCGGTACGCCGCAACACCATCTCTACAGCCGGTTTTCCGGCCACGCTCAAGGTAACGCCGCCTTGTTCATTCTGGCGTTTGATGGCTGCGATATGGCCCAGTTCAATTCGGCTGTGCGCATTGCTGATGATCGGTAAACGGGCAAAGCCCAGTTCACTGCGGCGTTTATCGATGCTGCGTAATTCGGTCGCGTTATCGGCTTGACCAAATGTTCCAGCAGGAATGTCCCGGCTTAGTTTGTCGATACGTTGACCCAGCTCGGTCAGACGGATACCCAGGTGTTGTAATTGTCGATGGCTTAACTCAATGCTCAGTTCCTGGTCGGGCAGGCCATTGAGATCAATTTTATCGATACCGCGATCCAGAAGTTGTTGTTCAAAAAGATGGGCCAGGTTTCGTAGTTCAGCCAAATCGTCGGGGCCATAAAGCAGTAGCCGGGCGACTTGTTCGTAGCGGGCGACATTGACGACCCGGGGTTCTTCGGCATCGGTGGGCAGATTGCGAAATTCGTCCACTTTTTGCTTAACCTGGTTCAGGGCAATGACGGTATCGCTGCCTTCGTTGAGTTCGATGGAAATACTGGCCAATCCTTGCGTGGCTTTGGAGGTTATCGTGCGCACATTGTCCACTGATTTCAGGGCTTGTTCCAAAGGGGTGATCAGCGTGGCTTCGACATCTTCGGCACTGGCTCCGCGCCATATCACACGAATTGTTATGAAATCCAGATCGAAATTGGGAAAATAACGGATATTCAATTTGTGCAAGGCAAACCCGCCACCCATGATCATCATCAGCATGACCAAATTGGCCGCTACTTTGTGGTGGGCGAAAAATCCCAGTAAATCGCTTTTATGCCGCATCATTTAGCTTCTGGTTGGGGCGTTATTTCATGGACAGGGAGACCGTTGATGGCGTTGGGTAATTGGGTTATGACAATATGATCGCCCCGATGCAAATCCGGGCTGGCAACAAGCAATTTTATTTGGCCGTTTTTATCGCGGTATTCACCCAGATGTTGAACATGCAGTCCTTGCAGACGGCCTTGCCGGTATTTGTAAATGCGATGGTTATCGTACATTGCTGAAAAAGGGATGATGACAGCCTGTTGTTGGGGCGGACGTTGTAAATACAAAGTCAGAGTGCTGCCAGGCCGCAAGGAAGCTACAGGGGTGGAAATTTTGAACAGGGCATCGATACCACGCACATCCGCGTTTCCGGCCAGCCTGTCGAGTTGCAAGGTCAGCGAGGTTGCCGCTATTGTTGCCTGGGCAACTAATTTATCACCGCGATTCAGGGCCGCTTGCAGTTCCTGTTGAAAGGTTGCCGGAATAGTTGCCCGGACCTCGAGTTGTTTGTCCGGGTAAAAAGTTAGCAGAGTTTGGTTATCCTGAACCTGATCGCCAATCGAGACCAGCCGTTTTTCGATATAACCATCGAATGGCGCGATGATCCGGCTGCGTTCCAGGGCTAATAACGCCAGTTGCAGTTCGGCCTGGGCGTAATCCAGGCGGGCTTGCAATTGTTGCAACCTTGCCGGATGCTCATCCAGACTCATTTTACGGGTAGTATAAGCCAGTTGCTGGCGTTCCATTTCTTCCTTGGCAGATTCCAGACTGGCCAGGGAACCCAGTTTTTTTTCCTTCAGCTTGCGGGCGCGTTTGACGGCGGCTTTTTCCAGATTCAGCAGGTTTTGTTCATGCAGCCAGGCTTGTTTGTCGGCCTGGTAGCGGATTTGTTCGCTTTTTATCAACGCCTGTAACTCGGCCACCTTGGCGCGGGCTTGATCAACCCTGGGCTGGAAGTCGCGCGGGTCGAGCGCCAGCAGAACCTGGCCTTTTTGAATCCGGTCGCCTTCATAAACCGTGATCGATAAAATCCGGCTTTTGCCGGGTGCTGTGGCGTTGACCCGATCCGGTGTTTCAATTTGGCCATAAAGGGTTAGAACAGGCGCCAGGGATTTGGGTTCGGCAATCATTGTTTTTACCGGCCAGGCACGTTGCCGAAGTTTTACCGGAGGGGATTCGGGCCGGGTTATTTTCAGATAAATAAACAGAAACAGGCCCAACACTACAATGCCAGCGGGAATAAGTGTCCTGAATGCGTTTTTTTTCATGTAAGACAGGGAGACCGATAAGAGAGTCTGGCGAATTATATATCTTCTGGTGTCGGGTTCACATGGTTTTTCGTCAAAGGTATTTCGTCGGGTCGATCAAGCGTAGCGGATCGACCAAGCTATGGAACGGCGCTGCGCTTGACCTGCCCTACAGGGTTGAGTAGGCCATATCCCGTAAAAACAAATATTGAATAGGGTGTAGGTGCGGATTTATCCGCACAGCGCAGGGCCGATCACCGGTCGGGTGGCAGACAGGATCGTAGCGGATCAGCCAAAAGGCATGGAACGGCGTGCGATTACCGGATCCCGGTCAGCTTGCGCAGGATAAAACCCAGAAAACGCAGCAGGGCGTACAGGCGTTGAGCCGGTGGGATCGGCAAAGGCTGATCATCGACCGATATGACTTTACCGATGATACGATCGCCTGTCAGCGCTGGATCGGGGAAGCGGCCATGATCGGCCTGGGTCAATAATTTCAGGCGGCCGCCGCGCCAATAAGCACCGATCAGGCGGTGCATGACAATCCGTTCCGATGCCACAAACACAATAATATCACCGGGCCAGTAACAGGATTTTTTGATATGAATGCAGGCGCCGTTTGCAATCACATCGCGCATGCAATCACCGCGTACATTCAGCCGCAGGGTTTTGTCATTGAGTTCAGCCAATACGGGGTAGCGGCAGTCTGACATTATTTTCTGTTATGGCCGCAGGATGAAGAACAAGGCGATGTCTTGCACAGGTTTTCTTCCACCGCCAGGCAATACAGGGGGGCGCCCAACTGGGTCGGCGCGGCATCGCCAAATTGTTTGGCCGCGTCGATGGCGCGGCTGCGGGCGCGTTGGAATAATGGTGAATGATGCCAGATTTCCTTTATGGACTGTTCATGCAGATTACCGGCGCTTTCCTGCAAGTGCATACAGGCCTGGACATTGCCGTACGGGTCGATATCGACGCCCGATACGCCGACGCTGCAAGTTGCCTGGGGTTCTGGAATCTTGTGATTTTCTGGATCAGGCGGGAGAAAATCGTCCGCTTTGCGTCTTTTTTTGATCAAGGCGGCAATGGTTTTCCAGGTTTCAGGCTGGGGCTGAATCCGTAGCGGTTCGGTATCGCCATTATCGCGCGGAGCGACCGGGCCTTGAAAACGCAGGGGAATGTCCAGTTTGTCGCACAGGGCAAACATCGCTTCAATCTGGTGTTCATTCCAGGCGGTGGGGGTGGTAACTGCCTGTATGCGCAAACCGGCGCTTTTGGCCTGGCCAATATTGTTGAGCAGGCGTTCAAAACTGCCCGCAACGCGGGTCTGGCGGTCGTGTACATCCGCCGTGGCGCCGTGCAGGCTGATTTCCACCGCATACGGTTCAATTTCATCGGCGATACGCCGGGCGATGGAGCGGTTCAGATTATGGCCATTGGTGCGTACCCGTACCACAAAACCGAGTTCGCGGCTGATGCGGCCAATAGCAAAAAAATGCGGATGTATTGTCGGCTCGCCGCCGGTCAGCATCAGGTGCAGGGTTTGCATGTCCGCCAGATCGGAAAGCAGGTTTTGGTATTGCGTCAACGAGAGCAATTGGCCCTGTTTATGACGGTCGTTGTAACAATAAAAACAATCCAGATTACAGCGATAAGTCAATTCCAGGGAAACATCGTGCAACAGACGCTGCTGGCGAACCTTGCGCAGGATATCGGTTTTATACATGGGACGCAGCATCGGCTTCGAGACTCAGCAATTGCTCGGCATCGAGTTCGGCAATAAACCGATCCAGATCGGAGGCAGCCTGCCCGATACTGACCTCAAATTCATCAATAATGGCGGCCAGCAACTGGTTGCGGGTTTTCGGCTGTTGCAGTTGTTGAATGATAAAAAGCCCCACCGGGTTGACGACGGTGACCTTGCCTTCTGCAAGATGCACCAAAACGCCTTCGCCGCCAACATCGCGGTAACGGACATGCTTGTTCAAAGTCAGTAATTGTTCAGTCATGAGGTTTTATCCTGTCTTGTATGCATTGCATGATGGCATCGATGCGGTCGTCACGGCGGTTAATCAGTTTGAATACCGGTGTTTGTCGGACCAGATGGGTTAATGAATCAAACAATGCGGCGGATTCATGGGCATCGGTATTGACAAAAGGAGCATTGGCTACTAGCCGGGCAATCGCAGCGGCGGGCGCTGCGGTTTGGAGTGCCAATTGTTCACCTTGTTCCAGAAGGATAATGGCGGCCACCGGAAAAGATTGCTGCTCACCCCAATGCAAATCCAGCGTCCGGCCAAATTCTCCGGCAAAAGGGACGGCATGGGCAAGATAGCCATTACCCTCATCCGGTAACAATAAATTAATATCGTCGCTGAGTATCCGGGCGCCCGCCCGGTACGCCTTGCGGGTCAACGTGGTTTTGCCCGCGCCCGAGTGACCGGCAAATATAAACGCCTGATTATCAAAAACCAGGCCGGCGCTGTGCAGTACGATGCCTTGTTGGCTTAAAGCCCGGTAAGCGGCCAGAAACCGGAATACGTTTTCGATGACATTGCTGTGCGTCAGGTGGTCTTCGCAGGCTACACCGATCTGGCCATACGCCCCAGAAAACAAAGGCAGGCAAGCGTTGAAATTAACGCCGGTAATGCGCAAGTTATTGCCTTGACGGATTTTAAACGGGGCATATTGTCCGCGTAAACTTAGCTGTTTTGGAGCAAGCGGCATCAGGCTTTGCCAGCCGGCGTAAATTTCCATATCCACAGACGATGAAACATTGCCGTTTGTAAACATCGTATAATTTCTGGACAGGATTTGATGCTGCCGGTCACTCAGGCCAAATAAACCGGCCCGAACAAACGGAAAATGCAAAACCAGATGTTGCTGCCCCCAACAGGGCAGGCCGGTCATGAACCCAATGTGCCACAAAAAGTGGGGATGATTTTTCCAAACCCGCCGGCTGGCGGATCACAAGTGGCCGCCACTGCTTCCAGCGCTTCTACGCTTAAAATACGCGGCGCCGTATAGGTTCGTTTACCGGGTGGTTTGGGTTCTGTTATATTCAAATCGGGTATGTTTTCCATAATGGTTTTACCAACAGGTTAAATTCAGGTTAAATTTCAAGGGGTATACGGATCGGGCACCCCGATAATCGAATAGATGCGGGGCAGAAAGGATTCAATATTTCCTCGATTTTGCTGTTTGGCATGGAGCAAGGCATTGCCGATCGTTTCGCCGTTGTTGTACAAATCAGTAATAAAGGCATCGCCCAGCGCCTGGGCATCGGCATCCAGCGACAAACCGGTGGGCACCATGGCGGCCATGGCGCCGCCTTGCGGGTTCAGTACCAGCGCCGAGGCCAGGGAGCGCGTCCCCGGCAGGCTAAAATCACCAACGGCGCAGGTCAGGGCTGTAAACAAAGGATAAGAACTGTTGGCCAGCAAGGCAGCATCATCGGCCTTGATAAAATTCTCACGGCTGTCACCGATTTGTGAAGCGCTGCCGTGACCGTCATAACTGATGTAATCCGCATTCTGCCAGGTTGAGGAGGCGATCAATTGCGGACGCACGGATTGGTCGGGGTGGTAGAGTTTGGTAATCGGGCTGAAACCCAGGCTGTTGATCATGTAATCGGCCAACATATCGGAATTGGCATGAAAATTGCCCCCCTCGTCGGGGTTATCGGCCACCAGCACGGCTTGACGGGTGGCGGCCGGTGCGGCACTTTCATAGCGTTTCAGCTTGTCCACATAGGCGATGCCTTCGGCATCGCTGATGATAGGCAGCCGACCTACACTCAAGGTAACACCGTCATCATCGCCCAGCAAGCGTCCGTCGGAAGCAGCCAGGGACCAGGGCGTACTGGCGAATACGGTGGGCAGGAAGCTGTCGCCATAACCCATGCGATCCTTGTGATCCAGGGTGCCTTTGCCAATCAGGACAACGGCGGAAGGCGCCTGTTTCCAGTGTTGTTGCGCGTACTGCATGAAACGGCTGATCGCATACGGATCCACCCGGCCACCATTAAATTCATCGTATATATCTTCCAGCCAGACAATACGAATATGGGGGTATTGAGTCTTTCGGTAATCCTGCAAAGCCTTTGCGGTTTTGCTGAATTGCTGCGGCGCGATGATCAGATAATCGGCGCGATTTTTAGGTTTTTTTAATGTTGAAGGAATATCCAGCGCAATATCCGGTTGGATGGCGGTATCGTAAGTGGCGATCAGATAAGCGCGGTTTTTACGCGCTTTGAAGGTTACGCGATATTGACCGGCGCCGTCCGGATCGATTCGGATATGAGGCAAGCGGGCAGATTTGTGGCCTTTCAGCGCATAGACCTGTATATTGGCTTGAGTGAAACCGGAAACGGTTTGCGCACCGGTGGCGGTCGCTTGTAAATACAGCCGGTTGTTGCGGGCAATCGGTAAACGCGGATAATTCAGGCTAATGCGGTTTAACCATTGGCCCGGGTGCGTGCCCGGGGCATACTGGTTATGCAGGATCAGGGTATTGTTGCCGTTGGCATTCAACAAGGACGGATCAAAATCGGCGCTCAGGACGGCTTCATTAAAACCGTCCCAAATGATCGGTTGACCGATCATTGTACCGTTTAATTCGGCATGGACCTGATGTTCATCACCGGCGACCAGATCCGTCCAGCCCTGCAGGGTAATGCGGATTTGCGCCTTGTTTCCGCTCGTGCCGTCTGGATCAGGGACGAACAGGGGAACTTCAATTTTGTCCTTGTAGCCGCCATACAGATAATCCCAGAACCAGTAATCGGCATCGGGTTTATTCTTTACAGTCCACAGGGAAAACAGCATGTCCGGTTCTTGCTCAAACGTTAAATGCGCGGTGAATGACAACGGCGCGTTGCCCGAAGGCGGGTTGCCCTTGCCCGGTTTTTTTTGTTTTTTGGAAGACAGGCTCAACCGGTAAGCGTTTTTATGGGTAAAAAAACTGTTATAGGCTTCGGCGGCAAAAAAGAGGCGATCCGATCCCTTGTCAAACGACCAGTCCATGCGTTTGCCGGCGGCATTTTTTAAAGCCAGTTTGCGGTTTTTTGCTGCCTGTCTCAGATCATTGGGCGGGATACCCAGGGAAGCAGCCAGATCGGCGATGGGCGCCGCATACAAGCCGGTATCGCTGGTATACAGCCACAACGCCGGTTGCTGCCGGGAAGAGCGGCGGGCACTGATCATTTGGGTGTCTGTTAATATCGGAGCGGCTGTCTGGCCTTGTCGTGCAAGAGCCAGGGATGGAGCATGGAGGGGCTCGTGCCGGCGGGCTATGTAGCCCTGAGCCATCGGCTTCCAGGCGCTCCACTGCGCAGTATCGGCAGGCCTGTCCTGTGCCTGGGCGAATGGATGTGTGATCAAGCCGGCGAGGGTTAATGTCATGACGGTTTTTGCTGTTTTCATGGCTGCATCTCCACAGTGTAAGGCCCGTAATAGCGAAGGTTGCCACTGGCTTCCCGTTCAACCAGGCGGTATTGATAGCGTTGACCCGGCCGGGCAGAAGGGTCGGCCAAAATGTATTCCCCGCCTAAAGGCGCCGTAATCAAGCCAGGCAGCATGTCGCCGTGGATGGTCATCCAGGCACGGCTGGCAGAATCCTGACGTTCAACATAAAAGCCAATCGTACCACGCTCTTCCAGGGTGCGCCAGCGCATGACGGCCACTTGTCCATCCGCATCCGGATCCAGCCAGCGGCGCAATGCGGCCAGAAGATCGGCGCGTTGCGCTGATCGGCCCAACTGTTGGGCCAGATCGGGACTCCATTGCTTTAATAGATTCCACAAATCGGTGTTATCCATTGTATTGATGCCGATACGCTGCATCCAGTCCGACACCCGGTATGGCGTCAGGGAGACATCGCCGATGCTCACCGCCGTAGGTGAAATACTGACCTGATAATCCTCAACTTCGCCCTTGCCGGCTCCCAGGATGGGACTTTCGACTTCGGCAGCGACATCGCCCAGGCGGAAACGGGCATAACTGTAACCTGTGACCGCGCCGCTGATCCCGCTCCAGTTCAAGGTTACGGAAGCGTTGGTGCCGGTTGCTACCGTTGCTGTTGCTGAACGTTCGCCTGCATCGTTGAAATCACCATCGGCATTCCAGTCTACATAACCGGCCAGAAACGCATCGTTGCCGGTATTGTTTTGCACCGTTACCGAATAGCTAAAGCTGGTCGCGCCTGCGGGCAGGATAGGAAAATTGCTGGTTACACTGTCTTCATCGTCCCGGTTGTCTGTATCATCGCCTGCCGCACCTGAACTGGAAACCAGCGCATCAACTTCTGCATCCACCGTGACCGTGCCGCCGAGTTGCAGCGCGGTGTCAATTCTGTGCTGCGGCGCACCGTAACTGGCCGGCGCATCGGAGAAATCCAGGGGGGGTAATGGCGCCAGCGAGCAGCGGGCGCCATCAGTATCGGTTGCTGACGCCAGGCCGGAACCCAGCAAAATGGCCTTGCTGGTATCCACCGTAGGGGTGCTGTCACTCAGATTGAGATCAAGCCGGTACAGGTCATCGGTTCCCGCCGATGTACTGCCCGAAATATAAAGAAAACCATTGACATCAAAATAAAGTGCGCCATAGCGCGATACTGGCGAAAGCGAACCGATCTCCTGGCCGTCAAGGGTGGTGATTTTACCTTTGTCCGTAGCCGTTGCCGCCGTTAAATCAATCTCTACCAGATGCCGGTAACCCGACAGTACGCCGTACAGTTTGTTATCCACCGGATTAAAAGCCCAATCCAGAATCTCGGCAGTAATTGAATCGCGTGGATTCGGATCCGGTAAGGTTATGGGCGACAGGGTTGTTGTAGTCAAATAATCCGTCCGGGCTGGATCAATGCCGGTTTTACGGATGTTAGCCAGGGTTTTGTCGGAAAAATATAAATAGCCGTCTGTGGCGACATCACCCAGCGCATAAAGAGGCAGCCCAAGCGATGAACTGGATAATACATCAGCCTGATACGCTGAAGGACCGCCGATCCGGACAATAGCCGCATCGTTGTCCAGAATAATTACGCCGTAAAGATAATTATCCAGGGAGTTGTATCCAATACCTTCTATGGTATTATTATTGGAACCGGTCGCCCCGCTGTTCAGCACAGGTTGTTTAAGCAGAGTGCTTTGACCCAATGTAACATCCACCTTGTGCAGGTCGCTGGCAGTGGTTGTAGTGGCTGAATCGACCACCAGATAGCCGAACCATTCGGTTGCGCTGCATGTTGGAAGCGGCGTATTGCTGTAGTCGCCGAAATTGTTACCGCTGCTGTTGGCGGTTAATTGACCCAGGTTGATGACATTCGCCGTGCTGGAGGTATAACCGCTGGCATCCTCGATAGTACCGGCTGTAATAGTGCTTAGAGTAAAGGGTGGACCTGAAATACTGCTGGCCGTTGGTGGGCAGGTTGCCGGTGCTGGCGTGCTTTCATTTGCGGTTTCGTACAGCGTATAGCTGTTTCCTGAAGCCGCCGTAAAACTGTAATTGCCGGAAGCGTCCGTTGCTATACTGCTGCAGCTGCCTGCCGTTTGATCGTACAGCGTGATGACGACACCGGCGAGACCGGTTTCACCGGTATCAATAGCGCCATTGGTGTTGACATCGTTCCATAGCTGTCCCGAAACGGTCAAGCCAAAGGCGCTGGCAGGCAAAACAAGCAGGCTGGCGAATAAAAAACGTTTGATGATGAGCATGGCGTTTCTCCTAAATGCAAGAATGGTTTTACTGTCAAGGGCGTAATCGTTCTAAAATAAAAGACCAGATAATTTATATCAACCCCTCCTATTTAACATCTAATAGGGGGCGTATTGCAATACGCCCCTACTTGAATATCAGATTTACAAACCATTTCATGGCGGCATGAATCAATCCAATAATTCCAACGGTCACCAGAATTGCGCGAACGTCATTCTGAAAAATTAATAAAACGCCGAACAGGGCGAGAATAACGACAACATCCCAAAAAGACAGTTTTGTATACGCGATGTTCGACTTTTAAGTTTCAACTAATGAGTTAAGCTGCAAAGGCTGA
>CAZDXJ010000069.1:0-12458 GCA_964509475.1 uncultured Methylococcaceae bacterium
CGTTTGCTGTATTGTAATAATTTAAAATTTATTTTGTCCTTTTTCTTGGGGTAGTGTAACCGGCAGAAAAGGCAGTATCTGTAGTGTTCGGGATTTTGGTAATAGGAAAATATTCCAGCTAGTGATATAGTTACCCGTTTTTAAGTATTTTTCCATAAAGCACATACCGGGAAACAGCATAATGAAAGCTTGTGAAAATTGTGAACCTTTGGATGCAGATACAGCGCGAGTTTGTATCGGCAAAAACCATAAGAAAATTTCTTTGTTTCAGCAAATTTATGGGGTGGTATTGATCTATGTTCCGATTATTACCTTACCGTTTGTTTTTTTCAGTGCTTATGTCACGTATTTGCATTTGAAATTAATGGGTGCGGAGAATGTTAAAAAATATTCCGATTTTCTCCCGGATCGTAACAGTCATCGCTACACCCTGAAAAATCAAATTACCATGAAACCGGGTTATAAATTCAGTCCAACCCAAACCAGGCTGTATTGGATATTGAATTGCACCTGGTATTGTCCCAGCAGTGTGGCTTTGTTTGAATGGCATGCTTATTTGGTCAAACTGGTTGAAAACTGGTGGTGTCCATTTAGCCACAGCACCAAAGAAAGCTATCGTAATGCTTCTTTAGACAAATCCTTCTGGCATATTTATCCAGAGGAAATCACTAAACTGCATAAAGACGATTTAGAAAACCCGATCTGGAATGATCATCAGGAAGTTGCAGAAGAAACAGATTCAAAAGAAAACAGTGGTAAAGCCGCTTAAGATTTTGTTTCGGAAGACCTGCCGGGATGGTTACGGATTTGGAAAATGAAGCAACCCTTTCCCGTAAAAAACAAATATTGAATGGGGTAGGTGCGGATTGGTCAATGCCCTGGAACGGTGCTTCGTTGCCCAAGGCGGATCCGCCCTACAGGCTGAACCACGAATGAACACAGATTGATTAAACCCGAATCATTCGTGTGCATTCGTGGTTCCTAAAAACAGGAACACGGTATTGCGTAGGATCGACCAATGCCCTGGAACGGCGCTTCTTTGCCTACTGTCAGATATTTTTAACGATAAACAATTTTGTCACGTTGATCCGCCACTGTGATAATTTCCCCTATTGAATAAACCGTTTCACCTTGCCCGGATAGTGTTTTCAGGGCAATGGCTTCATCTTGTGGTGAAACACAGACGATCATGCCGATACCGCAATTAAACGTTGTTAACATGTCGGCATCGCTGATATTGCCTTGTTGCTGCAACCAGTCAAAAATTTCGGGCCGCTGCCAGCTATCGAGATAAATCCGGGCACCGAGATTTTCCGGCAAGACCCGGGGCAGGTTTTCGGTAATGCCGCCACCGGTAATATGGGCCATGGCATGGACAGGAATTTCAGCCAGCAAATTTAACAGCGGTTTGACATAAATCCGGGTTGGCTCCAGAAGTCTGTCGCCAATCGTTACACCATTGAGCAGGCTCTCCAATGAGATATTGTTGACGGCAATAATTTTCCGGATCAGGGAATAACCGTTTGCATGGGGACCGGATGCGGCAATGCCTAATAATTTGTCGCCCGCTTGTATCCGGCTGCCATCAATGATTTTATGTTTCTCGACAATGCCGACACAAAAACCGGCCAGATCATATTCCCCTTGTGGATACATACCCGGCATTTCCGCCGTTTCACCGCCAACCAATGCCGCCCCGGCCAGTTCACAGCCTTTGCCGATGCCTTCGACAACAGCGGCGGCGGTATCCACATCCAATTTTCCGGTAGCAAAATAATCAAGAAAGAACAAAGGCCTGGCGCCTTGAACGATAATGTCGTTGACACACATTGCCACCAGATCAATACCAACGGTATTGTGTTTGGCAAGATCGAACGCCAATTTCAATTTGGTGCCCACACCATCGGTTCCGGAGACCAAAACCGGCCTCTGGTAATCTTCCAGAGGCAACTCAAAAAGTGCGCCAAATCCGCCTAAACCCGCCATAACACCGGCTGTCCGGGTTTTTTCACTAATCGGTTTGATGCGTTCAATCAGGGCGTTGCCCGCTTCAATATCCACGCCTGCGCTTTTGTAATTCAGGTTTTGTTGGTTTTTCTCAGTCAACGTGTCGTTCTCACAGAAGTAAAGTTTTAAAATATGCCGTCCGGGTATTTCATAAAAAAGGGAAATCGATTTCAAAACATTTTTGAAACACCTGAATCCCTATTGTACTAGACAATATAAAGTTTGTCCGGGCGATAATGAATAACGACTTGAATGTTCAATACAGAACAAGAACTGAAAATCAAGTGCCGGGTGTTTAAAATTTCCAGCCTTAACAAGGCTGATGATATGATAGGCTTTTTCAGGAAAAGTGGATATTAAAAGGGAATGGATGAAGAACGATATTTAGCGGATAAAATTAACGAATAAAAATTAAAAAACAATGACACATGAGAGGTGGCGTATGAAAATGTACAGATTCTTGCTAATGGTTATGGCGGTTTTGTTTACGGCCTTGGTTACACAAACTCCGGCTTATGCGCAAGAGGAAAAAGAAAGATGCATAAAACCAAGATTTAGAAATTTCAACCCACCGAATCATGCCGAAGTGGCACCGGGCACTGAAATATCATTCCATGTCAAAAATGCGGACAAGACCAAAATTGAGGTAAGCGCGAAAAAGATACCGCTTGCTATCAACATCGAGGATCGGCATCTGTTTTTAATTGTAACGGCCAAACTGCCAGAGTCATTACATAATACTTATGCGCGTATTTCCCTGAAAGCGGCGGCTGAACAGGGCTGTAAAAGCAAAGATGGCTGGCTTGTGAAAATTACTGATACGGCCACGGCAACCGATACGCAAACCGATGAAACCCGTGCGGCTGCCTCCGAAGCGGATGCAAAAGCCGGTTCAATGGATAGCCCGGAATAACGGCCGCGCCGGTTTTTGACGGCTTTTGGTTATTGGTATGGGTCGCGGCTAAAGCCGCACCTGCCGGGCAATCAGTAAATTGTTTTATCCTCTTGGTTTTTCCACAGATAAAACGGCTTTTCCATCGCGGGCCGGGGGATGTGATGCATTGGGATTTTTCGCTTATCGGGTTTTTCGTTGACTTGTTGATAAATAAATCTGTCATCAAAGCCCGCTGCCGCTGCATGTTCCCGGCTGCCGGCAAAATAGACTTGTTTTAAACGCGCCCAATAGATGGCGCCGAAACACATCGGGCAGGGTTCACAACTACAATACAAAATACAATCGCTTAACTGATAGTTTTGCAATACGATACAGGCATTTCGGATAGCGATGATTTCAGCGTGGGCGGTTGGATCGTGGCTGCTGGTCACCCGGTTGCTGCCCTGGGCGATAATCCGGTTATCCTGTACGATAACCGCCCCATAAGGGCCGCCCTGGTGATCGATGACATTGCTTATGGCCAAATCAATGGCGCGATCCAGAAAACCCGAATGCCTGTTTGCAGTCATAACCCCAATGGATTGTTTGGATCGATACCCGGCATGAAGGGCAAACGGCGTTCCCGGTTGGTAATCTGGTAGATTTTGCCCAGCCAGTTATTGAAAACGGCTTTGGCTGTGTCCCGCCAGGTATTATCCAGGTGCGGGATAATTTGCTCTTCCGGGAATGGATTGGCAGTGATGCCGGTATTTCGGGCTTGTTTGATATGCAGGGCATAGTCGTTCAAAATCCGCTTGGCTTCATCATCGAAATAATGCTCCGGAAAAGGCGGGTAATTTTCGGTTTCAGCGTGTAAAAAACGCAATACTTCACGCTTGTATTCTTTTAACAGGCTAATCCGATCATATTCCGGGTGTCCCTGGAAGAAAACGATACGGAAACCATCGGAACTGACCGCCAGATGGACACCGGCTTCCTGGCTGGCGGCCAAAATTTTCAGACCCTGGCGCTCCATGTCAGCTTGAAATATTTCATTGAAACGTGAATGGGGGACATCAAAGCGGGTATTGATTTCGGCAACCAGCGGATGGGTCGGCTCAATGACCTTGTGGGCATAAACACCCCATCGTTTGGTGGCTAAATGGGTGCGTTCAATACCATAACAATGTTGAATCAACGCATGGGTTGCCAGGCATGAACACAAAACGGAAGTGACATTTTCCTTGGCCCATTGGAAAACACCGGTCAAAGGCTGCCAAAAATCCTCTTCGGGCAGCCGGGGATGGGTGACATTGGCACCGCTGATGATCAAGGCATCCAGGCCCTCCTGTTTGATTTGTTCAAACGATTCATAATATTGCTCGATATGATTCAAGGCTGTTTGTTCCCTGGGCAGACCGTCAATGGTAAATAAATGCACATGAAACTGTACGATTTGGTTGCAAGCACCAATCAAGCGAAGAAATTGCCGTTCGGTTGCTTCCAGTGCCGCATCCGGCATCATGTTCAGCAAACCAATATGAATTTCGCGTATATCCTGGTGCGCCGCGCGCTCTGGCGTCAAAATTTCTTCGCCTTCCTGGCGCAGGCGATCAAAAGTGGGCAGGTGGGTATGGGCGACCAAAGGCATGATGCTTTCTCTGTCGTGTCAGGGTTGTTGTTTGGCGATGGCGTTGGCAATCAGTTGCAAAAAATCCTGTTCACTGCCTATCTGTGCCACATCCTGCGCATCTACGGTGTAACCGTAGTGATCAGCAATCGCCTGATAACGGGGCTGCCGGAACTTGAAGAGTTCAGGAAACACCCAGCGTACAAAATCATCAGGGGGAATTTGCTCAGGGGTGCTGTAACCGTGCCGGCGCATAAATTCAGGCAATTTTTGATCGAGAAAGGCTTCCTGGTAATACAAGGGTTTGGGATCGTTTTTTGCCCGCTCAATAATGGTTTTCTCCATGTCCCTGGGAATTTTTATGTACAGAATCAGGGTATGCCGGGCAAGGATTTCCAGGATTTCGGGTTCATCCAGCTCACAAACGCTGCCGCCGGCGTCATTGAGGAAATGTTTGTAACCGTATATGTCCTCGGCTTTGTGGATGAATTCAGGAACATCTTTCATCGCGGCGACTTCAGCCTGGTGGTGCAGGGCCTGTCTTCTTTTAAATTCACGCAGGGACAATCCGCCTCGTTCCGGGTTGCCTATTTTGCCAAGAAAACTGGCAATCGGGGCGAGATTGTCCACCGTCACGTTATTACGGATGTAGATGGAATCCGATAACAAAAGGTCACGCAGAAAAGGAACTTCCATCGCCTGACGTTTAATGTTATCCAGAATCGCTTCATCCAGATATTTTGTGCCAATACGGTAATCTCCTGAATAATGAAACCATTTATCTTTAGGTAATTTATTGGCCAGGGTTGTTTTGCCCGCTCCGGACATGGCCAGCAAGGTAATACACTTGCGATCCCAGTCCAGGAACTGCTGGGGACTCATTTTCATTTATTTATCGCTTTCCTATCGATCAATCCAGTCGCTTGGGTCAATATCTTCTTGATCGGGTTGATGCAAATCATCATCGCTATAGCCCAGATCATCCAGTTCAAGGTCATCAAACGGAGCACTCCAGTCTTCCAGTGCTTCGATATAATCGAAGCTGGCATCATACCAGCTGTCCTTGTCAAATGAGGTGATATCACCATTGAGATATTGTACTTCAATATCATCGTTGTCTTCATCGATAGCGACAACTTTAAATGATAGATCATTTTCAATATCTTTATACCACCGGCCAATTACGGGGTCTGTTATCGTAGTCATCGTCTTTACCTGCTTTCAAATCGACACAGGTATTATATACGCTACGCGGTTACGAATGCAGAAAATGAAGCAACCCCGGGGATGAAACCTTTGCCGTAAACAGGGTGCCGGGCTTGACCCGCCCTTGTATCTACAGGGCTGAACCACGGATGAACACGGATGAACACAGATGAACAGGATTGATTAAACCTGAAGCATCCGTGCGCATTCGTGTTTATCTGTGGTTTCTAAAAATAGGAACAGGGTATTCCGCAGGGCCGATCACCTGCCTGGTGGCAGACAGGGGGTAGGTGCGGATTTATCCAGCCCTTCATTGAAGAGCTGGATTTATCCGCACAGCGCAGGGCGGTTCCGGCAAACCTGTCTGCAACCGGCAGGCGTTTCGTCCCAATGGTTGCTTCATTTTCCGCATTCGTAACCGCGTAGCGTATAATTTGTTTTGTCTCCATTGGGATGGAAGGTCTGAAGAATAAGATGCGGCACAGGAAAACCAAAAAATGACAAAACAAGTCGTTTCAAAAAAACGTGTGGCTGATCATGGCGAAGTCTATACCCGTGAGCGGGAAGTCAATGCCATGCTGGATTTGGTCAGGCAAGAAACATTGCGGATTGATTCCAGGTTTTTGGAGCCGGCCTGTGGAACGGGAAATTTTTTGATTGAAGTATTGCGGCGTAAATTGAATGTCGTTGAAAGCCGTTATAAACGAAGTCAGGCAGAGTTTGAGCGCTATGCGTTTGTGGCGGTATCGAGTCTTTATGGTATTGATATTCTAAAAGATAATATTGAAACCTGCCGCAATCGTTTGTTTTATTTACTCGATGAACATTATGCCAGCCTCTACCAGAAAAAGGTCAAAGACGCTTTTCGGACGGTTATTAAATTTGTATTGGAAAAGAATATGATTCAAGGTGATGCGCTGACCTTGCAAACTGTGGAAAGAACACCGAAACCTATTGTATTTTCCGAATGGTCATTTGTTCGTGGTAATCAAATCAAACGACGCGATTTCACCTTTCACGAGCTGGTATCCGGGGACAATGAATTGCCAGTTTTTGCCAGCAATGCGCCGCAATCCGATGAGGGAAAAACGGCATTTATTCCAGAGTCTGTAAAAGATTATCCACTTTGTCATTTTATGAGGATAGTTGATGCAGATTGAACAAACCATCGAGCAAAGTTATAACCCCGACGTGCTGACTTGCATTGCCAATCTGAGTAATGACGAGGTGTTTACTCCGCCCAAATTAGTCAATGATATTTTGGATTTATTACCGGAAGTGTTATGGCGAAACAAAGAGGCGACTTTTCTTGATCCGGTTTCCAAATCTGGCGTATTCCTGCGCGAAATTGCCCGTCGGCTGGATGAAGGGTTAGCCGAGCAGATCCCGGACAAACAGCAGCGCATCAATCATATTATGACCCGGCAGGTCTTTGGCATCGCCATTACCGAACTCACCGCCCTGTTGTCGCGCCGTTCGCTCTACTGCTCCAAGACCGCCAATGGCCAATATTCCGTCTGTACCACCTTCGATGACACACAAGGCAATATCCGTTTTGAGCGGGTGGAACATGATTGGCAAAACGGCAAATGTCGCTATTGCGGCGCATCCGAGGCCAATTACGCCCGTGGCGATGAACTGGAAAGCCATGCCTATCAATTTATTCACACAGAAAATCCGGAGGAATTGTTTAAGATGAAATTTGATGTAATTGTGGGCAATCCGCCGTATCAGTTGAGTGATGGGGGACACGGGCGCAGTGCTTCGCCGATTTACAACAAGTTTGTGCAGCAGGCGAAAAAGCTCAATCCGCGTTATTTGACCATGATCATTCCCGCTCGTTGGTTTGCAGGGGGTAAAGGGCTGGATGCTTTCCGCGAAGAAATGTTGGCAGACAAGCGTATTCGGGTTTTGGTGGATTATGAAAATTCAGCCGAGGTTTTTCCGGGTGTCGATATTGCCGGTGGCATTTGTTATTTTCTCTGGGATCGTGACAATCCCGGCAAGTGCAATGTTGTCAATATGGTTAACGGTGAGCCTTTTGAAACTGCAAGGAAACTTGATGAGTTCCCTATTTTTATTCGGCATAGCAGAGCGATTCCTGTGATCAGGAAGGTTTTGAGAGCAGAAAAAGGAAGAAAAACACTGTCTGACCTGGTTTCTCCAAGAAAACCTTTTGGTTTGGCAGGGAATTATCAGCCAAAATCGAAAGGTATCCCCTGTTATTTTACACAAAAAATCGGTCTGCAATATGCAGACCCTGACGATGTTATTGATAACTCCGGGTTTTTGAATAAATGGAAATTATTGATTCCACCCTATCCCATTGCCGGACAAACCGATTTTTCCAAACCCATCCGGTTTTACTACGAGGGAAACATTCGCGTAGCAAAGCCAGGGGAGTGTTGTACCGAATCTTGGCTGGTTGCATGTGCTTTTGATACAAAAAATGAAGTATTGTCGTTCAGGTCCTATCTATTTACAAAAATTGTCCGTTTTTTACTATTGCAAACAGTGACTTCACAGCATGTTACTCGTGAAAGATTTTTCTTGATCCCTGATCTTGGAAAATACGAGTGTGAATACACGGATGACCTGTTGCGAAAGCGTTGGGGCATTACTGATGAAGAGTGGGCATTTATTGACTCAAAAATAGCTGACACACAATAACAAGTGGAGTAGCTAATGCCCAACCTGCCTACCCAAAACAACTACGCAGACCTCAAAGAACAGATCGGCGGATTGCTCGCCGAGGGGCGCCGTCGGGCAGCGGGGGCAGTCAATACCATACTGGTGCAAACCTATTGGAACATTGGCCGGCATATTGTGAAGTTTGAACAAGGGGGAAGTGGCAAGGCCGCTTATGGCGCCGCCCTGATTGATCGCCTGGCAAGGGATTTGACACAGGAGTATGGCAAGGGGTTCAGCCGATCCAACTTGTTTCAGATCAGGCAGTTATATCTCTGCTTCCCAAAAATCCAGACACTGTCTGAACAATTGAGCTGGAGCCATTATTGTGAACTGCTGAAAGCCGATGACGCACTTGAACGCGATTTTTATCTCAAACAATGCGAGCGGGAAAACTGGAGTGTGCGCGAGCTGAAGCGACAGATGAAAAGCACGTTGTTTCAGCGTTTGGCATTGAGCAAGGATAAGTCCGGTGTGCTTGGGCTGGCGAAAGAAGGAAATGTCATCGAGCAAGCGGAAGATTTAATTAAAGACCCGTATGTCTTTGAATTTCTAGGCATTCCTCAACAGCAACATTATCTGGAAGGTGAACTTGAGCAACGATTGATCGACAACCTTGAGCATTTTTTGCTGGAACTGGGCAAAGGCTTTGCCTTTGTCGGCAGGCAATACAAAATAACCTTGTCCAATCGCCATTTTTTTGTTGATCTGGTTTTTTATCATCGCATCCTGAAATGTTTTGTGCTGATTGATCTCAAACGCGGCGAGGTGGCGCACAACGATATTGGGCAGATGAATCTTTATCTCAACTATTTTGCCAAGGAAGAAAATGTGCAAGATGACAACCCGCCCATTGGAGTTGTATTAGGCGCCTACAAGGATCATGTGTTGGTCGAATATGCCTTGGCGGGTATCAGCAATCAGCTTTTTGTCAGCAAATATCAACTCTACCTGCCGGACAAACAGCAATTGCAACAAGAGTTGCAAAAAGTATTGGAGCGTGGTGATGCCAGATAAGTTTTTCCCTAAACGCCCGGATGCCAAGCCGGCCATCTATGCCTACCGCATTATCGGTGCTGAAAACCGTGAAGGTTTTCTGAAAGTGGGCTATACCACCCGCAACGCCAAACAGCGTGTCAGGGAACAGCTGCAAACCAGCGGTTTGCCATACGAAATTGTGCTGGAGGCATCCGCAGTGCGCAGTGACGGTACGGCATTCACCGACCATGAGGTGCATCGCGCCCTGGAATCCATGGGGTTTACCCGCGTGGATGGGGAATGGTTTGCTTGCACGGTGGACAAGGTCAAGGCGGCGATTATTGCGGTGCGCGAACGCAAGACTGTGGAACATGACCGGTCGCTGGATTTTTCCATGCGTCCGGAACAGCAGGCGGCAGTAGAGAAAACTGTGGCCTATTTTGAGCAGATGAGCAAGGAAAGGCCGGATCGCCCGCCGCATTTTCTGTGGAATGCCAAGATGCGCTTCGGTAAGACCTTCGCCAGCTACCAACTGGCAAAAAAGATGGGTTGGAAAAAGGTGTTGGTGCTGACTTTCAAGCCCGCGGTGCAAAACGCCTGGGAAGAGGATTTGCGCTCGCATGTGGATTTTGCGGGCTGGCAGTTTATATCGCCCTCGACCGAGTTGACTCACGAAGCCGCCGATAAAAGCAAGCCTATCGTTTGTTTTGGTTCTTTTCAGGATTATCTAGGCAGAAACAAGAGTACCGGCGGCATCAAGACCAAGAACGAGTGGGTGCATACCACCCACTGGGATGCGGTGATTCTCGATGAATACCATTTTGGCGCCTGGCGGGAGAATGCCAAGGAGTTGTTTGAGGCTGAAGGTGGCAAGGAGGCGAAATACGGCGAAGGTGAGGGCATTGAACTTTTTGATGAAGAAATCATGCCGATCACCACCGATTATTATCTCTATCTTTCGGGCACGCCGTTTCGCGCTATTGCATCCGGTGAATTTATCGAGGAGCAGATTTTTAACTGGACTTATACCGATGAACAGCGTGCTAAAACTGAATGGGATGAAAATAACGCTCCCAATCCCTATGCCGCCTTACCACGCATGGTATTGATGACCTACCAGTTGCCCGATGAGCTGACGGAAATCGCTCTGCAGGGGGAGTTCAACGAATTTGATCTGAATACCTTTTTCAAGGCCGAAGGGGAAGGGGAGTTGGCACGGTTCAAGTGTGAAAACGACGTGCAGAAGTGGCTGGATCTGATTCGGGGTGCATTTGCCGCCACCACCATCGACAACCTGAAACTGGGGGCGAAAAAGCCGCCCATGCCGTATTCTGATGCCCGTCTGCTACACGCCTTGATCCACTCGTTCTGGTTTCTGCCTACGGTGGCATCCTGTCACGCCATGGCCAATTTGCTGGCACAGCGGCAAAACCGCTTTTATCACGATTACAAGGTGGTGGTGGCCGCAGGAAGCCGTGCTGGCATTGGCGTCGATGCGCTGCCGCCGGTACTGAAGGCAATGGAGCCTGATCCACTGCACAGCAAGACCATCACGCTGTCCTGCGGCAAGCTGACCACTGGCGTTACCGTGCGCCCCTGGACGGGGATTTTCATGCTGCGCAACTCTTCCAGCCCCGAAACTTATTTTCAAGCGGCGTTCCGTGTTCAATCGCCGTGGACTATCCAGAACCCGGATGGTGAATCACCCAACAGGACTGAGATCATCAAGCGCGAGTGCTATGTGCTGGACTTTGCCCCCAACCGTGCCTTGCGCCAGATCGCCGATTATTCCTGCCGCTTGAATGTGGATGAGTCCAATCCCGAAAAGAAGGTTGAGGAGTTCATCAGTTTTCTGCCGGTACTGGCTTATGACGGTAGTTCCATGAAACAACTGGATGCACAGGGCGTGCTGGATATTGCCATGAGCGGCACCAGTGCTACCTTGCTGGCGCGGCGCTGGGAGAGTGCCTTGCTGGTCAATGTGGACAACGACACCCTGCGACGTTTGATGGATAATGAAGCGGCCATGAAAGCCTTAATGAGCATCGAGGGATTTCGTTCTCTCAATCAGGATATTGAAACCATCATCAACAAATCCGAAGCGGTCAAAAAAGCGCGTAAGGAAAAGAATGATGAGGCTATGCCGCCTGAAGAAAAGAAACAACTCACGGAAGAAGAAAAGGAATTCAAGAGCAAACGCAAGCAGATACAGGAAAAACTGATTAAGTTTGCTACCCGAATCCCGGTTTTTATGTACTTGACAGATTATCGGGAGCATTGTTTGCGTGATGTAATTACTCAGCTTGAACCGGGGCTATTTAAAAAGGTAACCGGGCTTGAAGTGAAGGATTTTGAACTTCTGGTGAGCCTGAATGTTTTTAACAGTTCGTTGATGAATGATGCCATCTACAAATTCAAGCGCTATGAGGATGCCAGTCTTGAATATATTGGGATTAACCGGCATGGGGATGAAGATATTGGACTGTATGATACGGTGCTAAGCAGCTCTGATTATGCCGCAGTTGCCGATCAGAGTAGGGGCGTATTGCAATACGCCCCTACGTCTTAATCCCTTCGGGTTCAGGGAAGGTTTTTATACTTCACGCGGCCACGTTTGCGGATTTTGAAAATAGCTGTTGTTGGGGTTCAAGAGTATTTTTACACGCCGCACAGTACGACAAGCCGCACCGGCACCCAAATCATTTAATGGTAGTGGCTCCGATGGCCGGTTTATTTTCCGCATCCGTGACCGCGCAGAGTATATTACGCCCTTGATCCAGTAATTCCGCATAGGAAATCAGACCGGTATCAGGAAGTCCCAAACGCGAGGCGGAAACAGCGAAACCGCTCATAAACGCGGAAGGGAATCCGGTTTGTTCACATAATTTGGCGGACAGGGCGTCATGGCAACCGGCCATGAGCAGCAAGTTCGAGTTCGGGTTGTTTTAGCAGTTGACGTAGGGGGCGTTCTCACACAGCCAACATGCAGGCCACCAGACTGAGCATACCCTGGTAAGTTGTAGCCAGACGTTCATAACGTGTGGCGATTCGGCGAAAATTCTTCACTTTGAAATA
>CAZDXJ010000070.1:0-12290 GCA_964509475.1 uncultured Methylococcaceae bacterium
CATACCATCACGGGAAATATCGGTATAAATAATGGCTTCAACGCCATCGGCGGCAAACTGTTGGGCCAGATCAATCACATCATGATGGGAAAGTTTCGACCAGCCATCAATAGCGACCTTGCCGTCTTTCGCATCCAGACCAATAATGATATGGTTTGGAAATTCAACGGCAACCTCGCTGACAAAATGTGGTTCACTGACCGCTTTGGTGCCAATAATTACATATTGAACACCGGCATTGAGATAACCCTGGATGGTGTCTTCATCACGAATACCACCGCCAATCTGTATCGGTACGTCGGGATAGGTTTCGACAATTTCATGGATGATATCGGCATTTTTAGGATTTCCGGCAAAAGCGCCATCCAGATCGACCAGATGAATACGCTTGGCGCCCGCTTCCACCCAGCGGCCCGCGACAGCCACCGGATCATCTGAAAACACGGTATCATCCTCCATGCGTCCCTGACGCAGACGCACACATTTTCCATCTTTCAAATCAATAGCAGGTATTAACAACATAGGGTTATCTCATCGTTTTTAATTATTATGCTTAAATCAATTACACGTTTCCGTCCCAATTCATAAAGTTGCTGAGCAATTGCAAACCAACGGTCTGGCTTTTTTCGGGATGGAACTGGACGGCAAAGATATTTTTTTGCATCAATGCGCAAGCAAAAGCCTTCGGATATTCACTGATCGCGGCGATTGTGTCGGAATGATCCGGTTGCGCGTAATAACTGTGTACAAAATAAAAGCGGCTGTCTTGCGCAATGTTATGCCACAAGGGATGCGGCGCTTGTTGATGCACCTGGTTCCAGCCCATATGCGGAATTTTCAATGCCGCATTTTGGGGATCGAAGGCAAAACGGCGGACATGGCCGGAAATCAATCCCAGACAGGGCGTTTTGTCATTTTCCTCGCTGTCAGTGAGTAAGGCCTGCATACCCAGGCAAATCCCCAAAAAGGGTTTGTTTTTGGCAACTTCCTGAATCACTTCCTGCAAGCCATTGGCCTGCAAAGCCTGTATGCAGTCACGAATCGCGCCAACACCCGGAAAAACAATGCGATCAGCTTGCCGGATTTGTCCGGCATCAGAAGTGACTTGAATGGTTTGTTCAGGACAGGCATGCTGCAAGGCTTTGGCTATTGAATGCAGATTGCCCATGCCATAATCGATGACGGCAACGGATGACATGTGGAATAAGGTAATTAGTGGTGGTTCAACAAACGGAAAGGTGGCATGTTCGCATTAATGATGGATGCATTTGGAAATATATAAGTGACAAGTTATCATTTTACAATCATTTGCTAACAGCAATAGTTACGAATGGCTAAAAACCCGGCTTTCGATGCTTGTAGAATGATAAACATTATTTTTTATAAATACAATGCAAACAGGCCACAACTTTAGCCATTAAACTTTTGATAACGCCAAAAAATCCACTCGCCATCCGGTAAATCTTGATTATACTTCACGCGATTCCGGCAAATGTTTCATTCCGAGGGTTGCTTCATTTTTGTAGGGCAAGGGCAGCTTATGCTTGCACAAGTTTGTTTAGCAAGCTGTTGAGTTGTTGCTTTTGGCGCTGTTTTTTCAGGCGGCTGGCGATAATGATGCTTTCCAGTTGGCGTAAGGCCAGCTCAAAGTGGTCATTGACCAGTAAATAATCGTATTCATCAAAATGCTGCATTTCCGTCATGGCATCACGCATACGCCGATTTATCGTCTCTTCACTGTCCTGACCGCGCTGCCGTAAACGTTGTTCCAGTATGGCCGTTGAAGGCGGCAATATAAAAATAGAGCAGCTTTCCGGAAAATTCTTCCGGACTTGTTGGGCACCTTGCCAATCAATTTCCAATATGACATCGTTGCCTTGTGCCAAATTATCGGTAACGGTTTGGCGGGCGGTTCCATAATAATTATCAAAAACCTGGGCGTGTTCCAGGAATGCCTTTTCGGCCAGCATACTCTGGAATACTTCCTGAGTGACAAAAAAATAATCTTTTGCATGCTCTTCGCCCGGGCGCTGGTATCGCGTCGTATGGGATACCGAAACGACCAGCCTGTCCAGGTTCCTTGTCAATTGTTTTACCAGGCTGGTTTTTCCAGCTCCGGATGGCGCCGAAATGATAAAAAGTTGAGCGCTGTTCATATTATTCGATATTTTGTATTTGCTCGCGCATTTGTTCTATCAGAACTTTCATTTCGATGGCAATCCGGGTCATTTCCTTATCCGCTGATTTCGAACCCAGGGTGTTGGCTTCCCGGTTCATTTCCTGCATTAAAAAATCCAGTTTGCGTCCTACCGGTTCATCTTGCTGCAAAATTTTCGATACTTCTTCGATGTGTGTATCCAGGCGATCCAGTTCTTCTTCTATATCCAGCTTTTGCGCTAATATGACCAGTTCCTGCCCCAGACGGTCGTGATCCGGTTCGGCAATCAATTCTGTGATCCGGCTGTTCAGTTTGTTGCGCAATAAGTGTAATACTTCAGGCATACGTTGCCTGGCGGTAACAATCAGTTGCCGCATTTTGCCGCAACGCGTTTCGATGATTTGACTTAACTGTTTACCTTCCCGGCTGCGGACTTCGATTATTTGGGTCAGAGCTTGTGCAACCAGTCGGTGGATTTCGTTACCAAGTTGTTGCCTGTTCAGTTCCGCTTCTTGTTGTATTCCCGGGAAAGCTAAAATATCGATTGCCGAATAGGGGCGCGGTGCTTTGATGTGCCGGTCAATGTAGTGGAGTGATTCAAGCAAAGCGTGTAAGGCTTGCTCATCAATAATAATTTGTTTCGCATCGACGCTTTGTTTTTTCAGGCTGAGAATGCACTCAATTTTGCCACGTTTCAATTGCGCCGCGATCAGTGTACGAAGATTCGCTTCGACAAATCGGAGCTGTTCGGGTATTTTGAGAAAGATATCACTATAACGGTGGTTTACCGAGCGTATTTCGCAGTTTATAGTATATATTCCACAAGCGGCTTCACAGCTGGCAAATGCTGTCATGCTTTTAATCATTTATAACCTGATTTTAGTAAAAATAGAACTCAATTAATGCGGTATGGCTGAATATTACGATCCAAAAACGTATCCTAAAAAATGGAATTATCTCCAATCGGGCACCATTATAGATCAGTATATGGTGGAGCGTGAATTGGTGCATGGTGGATTCAGCTCTGTTTATCTGGCCAGACAACTGAATGATCAAACCCAGGTGGCGATCAAAGAGTACTTGCCCAGAAAATTGGCGCATCGTACCTGGAACAATGTCATTGTGCCAAACAGTGAAGATATGAAAGTCGCTTTTTTACGGGGTCAGGCCTTGTTCTTTGGGGAAGCCAAAATATTGACCAAACTCAAACACCCTAATATTATTGATGTAATCAATTTCTTTAAAGCCAATCAAACCGCTTATATTGTGATGCCTTATTATTATGGTATCACGCTAGATAAAATCCAGAAACGTAAATTATTGCCGATAACCGAACCGTTTTTACAGGCTGTCTTTGATAAGATTTTGAATGCCCTGGAAATGATACACCGTCACGGCTTGGTACATTTGGATATCAAGCCCGGCAACATCCTGATTTGTCCCGGAAATAATCCCTTATTATTGGATTTTGGCGCGATACAGCCTTATCCAGTGCATAAAAACCGCATGAAAATTAAAGTGTTGACCAAGGGGTTTTCACCGATAGAGCAACACACTCATCAAGGTCGTATCGGTCCCTGGACGGATATTTACGCAATAGGAGCCAGTATTCGCTATTGCCTGGAGGGTAAAGTACCGGTTTCATCGCCGGAAAGACAGGAAAACGATCCGTTGATTCCGGCCAGCAAAGCCTTTAAAAGAAAATATTCGGCCTTTTTGCTTGAAGCGGTTGATTGGGCCATGCAGATCGATCAAAACAAGCGCCCGCAAAGTATTGCTGAATTTAAACAAGCCCTGGCCGGTAACAAATCTTAACCTGGCCTTGTTGTCAATAGGTTATAACTTATTGATAAATAGCAAATAACTTTAGTGGTGCTGGCAATATGAAACGTGGTATGCATTTTTAATGCATGCCAATCAGTAGCTTGTAGCCGCATGGCGCTACTATGACAAAGCTGGGTTAAATACCCAATCAATATCCGGATTCGGGTATACTGTCCAGTTTTCTAATTGTCGAGAAGATGTATCATGAGACCCAGCGGACGAAAACCGGATCAACTCAGAGAAATTAAGTTTACCAGCGGTTATACCAAACATGCGGAAGGCTCGGTGTTGGTGGAATTTGGTGAAACCCGCGTACTTTGCAATGCGAGTGTGGAAAACCGGGTACCGCGTTTTTTGAAGGGCAAGGGCGAGGGCTGGATTACTGCCGAATACGGTATGCTGCCTCGTTCCACCCATGAACGTATGGGCCGGGAAGCCAGCCGGGGTAAACAAGGTGGCCGAACCTTGGAAATACAACGATTGATCGGCCGGTCATTGCGGGCTGCAGCCGATCTTAAAGCTTTGGGGGAACGTACGATTACAATCGATTGTGATGTGATTCAAGCCGATGGCGGCACCCGAACGGCCTCCATTACGGGCGGTTTTGTCGCTCTGTCGTTGGCGGTTGACAAACTGCTTGCACAGAGGGAAATCAAAAAAAATCCTTTACATGGACAGGTGGCTTCGGTATCGGTTGGTATTTATCAGGGGGTTCCTGTATTGGATCTCGATTATGCCGAAGACAGTAATGCCGAAACCGATATGAACGTTGTCATGAATGATGCCGGCGCTTTTATTGAAATTCAGGGCACGGCTGAAGGCCATGCTTTCAGAAAAGACGAATTGTTTGCCATGCTGGATTTATCCTCATTGGGAATTGGTCAATTATTGGAAAAACAAAGACAGGTTTTAGCCGACGCGATATGACATTTCCGGCATCACAACAAATTGTTCTGGCCAGCTCAAACCCGGGAAAAATAAGGGAAATTCAAACTCTTTTGCACGCTTGGTCTATCGTTCCACAAGCCCGCTTAAATGTACCGGATATTGAAGAAACGGGCGCCAGTTTCATTGAAAATGCGCTTATTAAAGCCAGACATGCGGCACGTTGCAGCGGCTTGCCGGCAATTGCCGATGATTCGGGTTTGGTGGTTGACGCCTTGCGGGGCGCTCCCGGTATTTTTTCCGCCCGTTACGCGGGGCAGGACAGCAATGATCGGGCGAATTTACAAAAACTGCTTAAGGACATGTCCGGCGTTCCCGGGCCGCTGCGTACCGCCCGTTTTGTTTGTGTCATGGTGTTTTTGCAACATCCGCATGATCCCCGGCCGTTGGTTGGCGAAGGTGTTTGGGAAGGCTGGATTGCTGAAGAAGCTGCTGGAGAAAACGGTTTTGGTTACGATCCGGTTTTCTGGCTTCCAGAACAAGGCTGCACATCGGCCCAGCTCTCAGCAAACAAAAAAAATAGTCTCAGCCACCGTGGCAAGGCATTGCACCAGTTAAGCGGATTGTTGAAAAAGCGGCTTTGGGGTTATGCAGCATTGTGATCGAGTTGTTTGTAATTGTTGTCAGCCGCAATATCGATCCGCTGCGGTGGCCTGTGTTTTCCATTATCCAAATCCACGCGGGTAATAGCGCATTCAAACGATAAACTTAACGATGCAGCCCTGCCGGTTGGCGCAGCTTATTGGGTCAAAATTGGTGGAAATGCTGCTGGCATGATTATTCTTCTTTGGGTACGCTCAGTATGTGACTCAGTTTTTCTGCTTTGGTCTTTAAGTAATCCAGGTTGTCATTGTGATAAGCCGTTTCAATCGGGATACGATCGTTGACCTGGATGCCCAGTTTTTTCAATGCGTCTATTTTTTTTGGGTTGTTGGTGATTAAATTGATGGATTCGACCGCCAGGTTATTTAAAATGGCTGCGGCAATAGAATATTCCCGCTCGTCCGGCAAATGTCCCAGGTGAATATTGGCGTCTACGGTATCCATGCCTTCATCTTGCAGGTTATAAGCCTTGAGTTTATTCAGCAAACCGATGCCGCGGCCTTCCTGGCGCAAATAGAGCAGGATGCCAAAACCTGCCCGGGCAATGAGTTGCAAAGCCATATCCAGCTGCTCGCCACAATCGCATCGTCGTGAACCGAGTACATCGCCGGTAAAACATTCGGAATGAATCCGCACCGGTACATTGCGTTTTCCGGTTACTGAACCTTTGACAAACGCGATATGCTCCTTGTCGTCTACCGAATTATTGTAGTAATGCAAAATAAATTCGCCATATCCAGTCGGTATGCGGGTTTGTACCAAATCGTTAACTTCAGGTATCACCAAAAATTCCTTTATTTTCTTAAATTATGATTCATAAACTGTCCGGCCCGATAATGCAGGTGCAATACCCCTGTATTTGATAAAGCATGGATATTTTATAAATCTGCGGGTGGAGCCGTTGTGATGGTGTTTATCGCTTGATTTTATCGTAAATTGTCAATGGTCATCTGGCTATTGCAGTAGCGGGATAATTTCAGCGAGTTTGACTTCAGCCAATGCTTCCAGTTTGTTTTCAATCTGATAGTAGCGTGCGACTTTTTTACCGGGCAATACCGCCTTGAATTTTTCCAGATAGGCGTTTTTGATATCGAGCCGTCCTTGCTTGATCTGCAACACTTGTTCCAGAAGTTCCAGGGCTTTTGCATCACTCATCTCGTCATAGTTCTCGGCAAAATCGACGATGACCCGGCCAAGCGCCTCGTTGTTGAAGCGGCGGGCATTTTGGTATTGTTCGTAAACGGGTAAAAATGCCTGTTTTTCGTTTTCGGTCAATTGCAGGTTTTGCAAAATAACCATTCTTTTTTGTTGCCGCGCTATTGCACGGGCTTCTTTCAGTTCTTCGGCGCCTTCAGCAAAAACCGAGGCTGTGACAAGATTGAACAGGAGAGGTAAAAGAAAAACCATTTTTTTCATGTCTTTGTTTTCCGTATGATAGGAGCTGATTCGGATATATCGTACCCGGATAGGTTCAATATAAAAACACACGTTATAATGCCAAGTATATCATGCTGTTCCTTATTGGATGATGGCGTGTGCCCCGGAAAATTTTAGCGAAGGTGTACGAGCTGTGATTAAGCTGCGAAAATTATTGTTTCATGCAATCTGTTTACTGACTTTGACAGCCTGTCAGAAGGCCGTTGTTCCGGCAGCGATAAATGACGCTATGAGCGAGATGCAAGACATGGCATTGCAACAAAAAAACGGCTGGCAGCTGGATAAGCGGCGCAATGAACAAGGAGAAATTGTTCCTGTTCTGACCGGTACGACCATTACAATTGTTTTTCAGCCAAAGGGGGAATTGTCTGGACAAGGCGGCTGCAATCGTTACTTTGCCCGTTATCAGGCCGGGGTGGATACACTGACAATCGGGTTTATTGGCGCGACCCTGCGTGCTTGTGAGCAAAACCTGAGCCAGCAGGAGCAAGAATACCTGGCGCAGCTGGAAACGGTGGCACGCTGGCGTATTGTTGAAAAGCAATTAAGACTGGCGAATGCACAGAAGGAAGATATTTTATTTTTTTCACCGGTTTCGCCACTGCATTTGTCAGGCAGTTCATGGCAGTTGCGGGAAATGCGGAGCAGACAGGGCAATCGGGTCAATGTTGCAAACTATAAAATCAATATGCGCTTGTCCGGTGACGGCAAGGTTCAGGGCTATGCAGGATGTAACCGGTTTTTTGGCGGATATCACGCGAGGCAGGAGCAGCTTGTTTTTACAAGGCTGGCGACAACACGTAAATTTTGTCCTGTACCGGATTCGGCCATGTCAACTGAATCCCGTTTTATTGATACTCTGAATCGGGTCCGACGGTATACGATCAATTCAGACAAGCTGCTGTTATTTGATGAAGCGGGTGATAATATTCTTGTTTTTACAAAAAATCATTAGTTTGTCTGTATCGACTCACCCCCTCTGAAAAGCCGGTGCAGGTTGTTGATTTATCAGGCTTGCCTAACCTGGGATGTTAGGCCGAACGACAGGGATGTATTTATGTGTCCTGATTAATCAATGACCTACGCCGGCTATAACACAACCGGGTGAGTCGTTACGTTTGTCTTTTTATTTTTCTGCGGGAGTATCGTTTATGTATTGGAAATATCGTCTGTTATCGTTTGCTTTTACTGTAAGCCTGGTCGTGGTTTTGCCGGGGTGCTCTTTTTCGTACAGTTCTGACAGTTCGTCAAAAAGTTCGGAGGGCAGTTCCAAATCGGTCAGCTCGATTGTCAGCAGCCCGTCCCAATCCTCAAAACAAGAGGACAAATACCAGCAGGAGATTCTGGATTATACCTACGCCTATGTGAAATCTTCCAGTGCTGATTACCCCGCTTTTCAGAAAGGTTTGGCGGATATTGCAGCACGGCAGGGGGTGATTAATTGGGAGGATAATCCCAATACCTATATTGCGATAGGCAAGGCTCTGAAAAAAGCCAAATTGACGGGTATCAGTTATGAAACCTACAAAAAGAACCTGGCGGGCGGCGATTATACGAAAATGCAGGATATCCAGAAAGGTTACGAGTCCAAATAACCGGATTTTGCAAGTACCCTGTCATGCGCTTGTTGCTTCTTGCCGCATTCGTTTTTCAGTTTGCACAGGCTCAGGCGCGACCGCTTGTCCGTTATATTTATATTGAAGCCAGCGAAGGTAATGCCAGTGGCGGTCATGCGGCGTTACAGCTTGGTGAAACGGTTTTTCATTATCAATATGAAGAGGGTCTGATTCGACTGAGCAAGCAGGATGTCAATGATTTTGAATATGTGTATCGTTTTTGTGGCAATCGCAGCCTGCATACCAATCAAATCAAGGTTACAGAAAAAGATTATGCGCGCTTATGGGCGTATTTCAATCAACACTATCAGATTCAGCAACAACAATTCAATCTGTTGCATCAGATCAATAACGAGCGGCGGTTTTTGGAAGCGTTATTGCATCCTGAAGTGGGCCGCTTGACCGGTTTGCCGGCGGCAGGCCTGTTCTACCGTGATACCGGTTTTGTAAACAGCCCGGCGCACGGGCAGAAATCGGAATTGATGCTGGCACTGCGTCAGGCTATGGAAAGTGTTTATGGCCGCGATTTTCTAAAACGGAAAAAAGCACAAATTGCAAGGCAGCTCAATGCCTTGTCTTTAGTGTCCTGGCCGCCTTTAAAAAATATTACGGGAGCCGGGCGGTTTCCGCCCCTGGTTTATTCCCTGTCCGAGCGCTATATGGATTTGGTTTCGGCCCGGCTTGCCTTGAATGTGCTGGCGCAGGGCTTGGCAATACGCGATCAAGTTATGGTCGATGGGCCGCATGTTTCGTTTAGATTGGCTGAACCGGAGCTTGCCGGTTTGCGCCGGTACAGCAAGCATTTGCGGACAAGTTTATTAAAACTGGTGGATTCCAGCCGGCCGGACTGGGGGCGTGCGTTATTGATCAATATGGCGCGTTGGCTGACTATCGAACGTTCAATCCGGCAAGGCCGGTTGATGTTTGTCAATACGTTTGATGATTCGGTACAGATGATACCGGAGGCCGAGGCCCGGCAATACCATGCGCAATTACACCAGCATTGGCAGGATACGCAGCGTCGTTTTCTACAGGCCAAAGGTTTATTGACTCAAGCCGCAACATTGACTGAAATGCAGTACAGTACACTGGAAATGCTGGCCAACCGCTATATGCAATTGTTCCGGGCGGAGCAAGGTCTTGCCGCATTACGTTTTGACATGGCGGGGCTGGTGCCGGGTAAAACCATCGCTTTGCCTTTGTTGTGGCTGCCGGCATTGTCGCAGAAGGAAATAAAACAGGCTTGGCAAGACCTCGCTGTTTATCAGATGCGTTATCAGAACATGCTGGAACAGTTATATGCCTATAATCTGCTGAATCGCAATTGTGTTACCGAATTACTCGATGCCATGCAGCAGGCTTTGGAGCCTGAGAAGGGGGATACCCCGATTGTCATGCCGGATAGGGTGTTTGTTCCCTTGCTGTCCCATTATGCGCTATCCCACTATTATACGGTGACAGAGGATATGTCATTGCCCGCATTCCGGTTGATGAAGCTGAATGAGGCTTATGGTGAGGAAAACGCTTTGTGGGTGTATTTGCGTGAAAACAACACGCTGACTTCAACAACTTATCGGTATAATGAAGAAGATTCCTTTTTCATTTTTTTTACCGATGACACGGTTTTGTTGCGGCCTGTTTATGGGGCGGTGAATACATTGGCCGGTTTCGGGCAAACCCTGCTGGGTCTGATGAGCTGGCCGTTTGATAACGGCCAGATGCTGCATTCAGGGGGACGGGGGGTTTTGATGAGTCTGCCCGAATTGCTGTTTGTAAATATGCGCAAAGGCAGTTTCAAATATTTACCTTATGAGGATTTACTCGATGCTAAACAGACCCTGGCTTATCGTTAATAGCTTAAACATTCCTTGAAAATCCGGGTCTATGGGGCAATATTTTTTAAAAATGGAATAACAAGCAATGCAAAAATTAAATACCTTCTATTTCAAGGCGGTTTTATTCAGTCTGATATTGGCTTGTAGTCCGGCCGCAACCGCCATATTGCCGGTGACTGTTGATGGTCAGGCCTTGCCTTCCCTGGCGCCAATGCTGGAGCGCAGTATGCCGGCTGTGGTGAATATTTCCACAACCACCAAATTGCAATTCCAGGAAAACCCTTTATTACGCGATCCTTTTTTCAGGTATTTTTTCCAGCTACCGAATCAACCCCGGCGCCGGCAAAAAAACAGTCTGGGTTCCGGCGTTATTATCGATAAAAAGCAGGGTTTGGTTTTAACCAATAATCATGTTATTGCCAAAGCCGATGAAATTACCGTTACCTTGAATGACGGACGCCAGTTAAGCGCTGAACTGGTTGGAGCCGATCCGGAAGCCGATGTCGCGGTGATCCGTATTCCGGCGGATAATTTGACCGAATTGCCGGTTGCCGATTCACAAAAGTTGAGAGTCGGGGATTTTGTCGTTGCCATTGGCAATCCCTTCGGGTTGGGACAAACGGTGACTTCGGGTATTATCAGCGCGTTGGGGCGGTCAGGGCTGGGTATTGAAGGCTATGAAGATTTTATTCAGACCGATGCGTCGATTAACCCGGGCAACTCGGGCGGAGCGCTGGTTAATTTACGGGGTGAGTTGATTGGTATCAATACCGCGATTTTGGCGCCGAGCGGCGGCAATGTCGGTATCGGTTTTGCGATTCCGTCCAATATGGTTATGGCCATCAAGCGCTCCCTGGTGGAACATGGCGAAGTGCGTCGGGGCTGGTTGGGCGTTACCACCCAGGACTTGACACCGGAGTTGATGCGGGCCTTTAACCTGCAAAACCGGCAGGGCGCGGTTATCAGCCGGGTACAGGAAAATTCGGCGGCTGAGGCGGCCGGTCTCGAACCGGGTGATATCATTATCGCCGTTAATGGCCGGGCCGTGAAAAACAGTTATTCCATTCGCAACAGGATTGGTTTGTTGAATATTGGTGATGATGTTACGTTGGATATTTTGCGGGGGGAGCAACGCAAAACCCTGCACGCGGTTATCGGCAAACCTAAACGTGTGCAGCTCAAGGGTGAGGTGGTGCATTATCGCCTGCAAGGAACCGTGTTGGGCAATGCGCCACGAACCCAGATTGAAGGGGTCTTGTTTGAAAAAATTGAGTCAACGTCTTATGCCTGGCAAATCGGTTTGCGGCCCGGTGATATCATTGTATCCGCCAATCGTTACCGAATCCGGAATCTTGATGAACTGAGAAAGGTAAGCAACCCCCGCCGGAGTTTGTTGATTAACATTCAACGCGGTGGCGAGGCTTTTTTTGTCGTGTTGAAATAATCATCAAAATCATGGGCAGCAATAAAGTGCAACGGAATTGTTGCCCACATCGCCTTTTGTTGTATTTATATTTCGATAAACTGTCTCAAAAACAAAGGGCGTGCATAAAATGCTCTTGATGTTGAACCGTGTCCTGCACCTTTAGTTCTTGGCTGAATAAATTTACCCATTTTTCCAGTTAATGCTTCAAAACCTTGTTCGGGGTCAAGCAGTACATTTCTAACTAAATCGTAATCACTCTTTAGCTATTTGCCTATTAGCTGCTGTAACTTTTGTATTGCTTCTTTTCTTTCCATATACTTGCTTACGGTAATATATTGCAATGTGAGATATTTTCATATACTTTTAAATCTTCTGAATTTGACTTATTTCGCGGCTTTGTTGCATAAAAAATTGACAGCGTGATTTCTGAGTGTATTACCTATTAT
>CAZDXJ010000071.1:0-12266 GCA_964509475.1 uncultured Methylococcaceae bacterium
ATATGATATTCGATCGGTTAGAATATATTACCCACTCTATTCTTCATAGACCCATATTTTCCTGCCGGCACGGGAATAGAATTCTTACCTTTAACACTGGCAATATAAAATGCTATAAACATAAGAAAACAAACCGTCAAAACTCTTTTGGACATCATGATCAGGCAAACCAAAACAAATAACTGGGTTTATGGGCTTATATTGTTTATCGGTGTTTTGCTCTGCGCGGTCGTTGTAACCCTGCTGATTCAAAAAGCCGGGAAACTGTGGCGGGCTACGGTCGTAACGGACTCAAGGCCTCCGCCATCTCCATCCGCTGTTCGCACACATGCAATCACCGAAACCGCACCGGAGGACAAAATCACAAATGACACAGAAAAACAAAGCGACAAGCCGGACCCGGAACCCAGCTTTGCGGAAATTTGGGCGCAGGTCGCCGATAAAATACCGCTTGCCAACCGAAAAGAGATTTCAGCGCCCCGTATGACCAAAAAACCACAAAGTGATGACAACACGAACGCGCAAATAAAAACGGATAACTTACTCAATAACGCCTCTTTTGAACAGAATCCGTTCAGCACAGAACCTACGGTTTGGCAAACCGTCAGCCTGGGTCCAGGTAACACAGCCGAATGGAGTTCGGAACGGGCCGCCAGCGGTCATTACGCCCTGAAAATCGCAGCCCGCCAGCCGACACATCGTGGCTGGCCGGGCTGGACAAGCCGGTTGCAACATCGAGCCGGCCACGGTTATCGTTTGCAAGCCAGCATCTTTACCCCGGATGGCGCCAATGCCTGGCTGGAGCTGGTTTTTTATGATCGTAACAACCGCTACCTGACCGGCTTCTCCAGTGGTTGTTCCCGCCGCAAGCCTTTGCAGAATCAATGGATTGCCAAACACCATCAAATCAAGGCTGAATACATCCCGGAAGAAGCCACCTATTTGCAAATAGGACTCAGGCAATGCCTTACCTTCACCAAAGGCAGAATGACCCATCTGTATTATGATGATGTGTCGCTGCAATACTTAAACGCGCAATAAGTCGTCCGAAATCCTGTTCTTCGGCGATAACGCTATTTTTTTATCGCCCAGAGACATGCCGGAATCTAAACCCGGAAACAAACAAGGTCAAGAAATAAACGATAGCCGCGACCCCAATCCAGGCCACCAAATTGATCACTCGATCCAGAGCGTTCCAGTCAAACCACCAGGATGAATCGACAAAGTGAAACAACATGGCACCCATCGCGGTATTGGCCAATAATATTCTGAGAAAAAACAAACGCCATCCTTGCGCGGGCCGGTACACTTTTTGTTGACGCAAACGCCGGAATAATAAACTGGCGTTAAAGAACGCACCCAGAGAAGTCGCAAGCGCCAATCCAGCATGCGCCAAAGGCAACACCAAGGCCAAATTAAGCAGCATATTGGCACACATCGCGTAAATACCAAAACGCACCGGTGTTTTGGTGTCTTTGCGCGAAGTAAACCCCGGCACCAACACCTTGACCAGAATAAACCCCAACAAACCCGATGCATAGGCCATCAGACTCCTGCCCGCCATTTGTACATCCACAACCGAAAACCGATCATACTGGAACAAAGTTGAAATCATCGGTTCAGCCAGCATCAACAGCCCCAGCGAAGCCGGCATACCGATTAAAAAAACCAGACGCAGCCCCCAATCCAGGGAGCTGGAAAATGTTTCGACATCATCAGCGGCATGATTTTTGGAGAGACTGGGCAAAATGACCGTTGCCAGAGCGATGCCGAAGACACCCAGAGGAAACTCCACCAGACGATCGGAATAGTACAACCAGGACACGCTGCCAGTGGTTAAAAAAGAAGCCAGCAGCGTGTCCAATAACAAATTAATCTGGGTGATCGAAACACCGAATATGGCCGGCAGCATCAGTTTCATGATGCGCTTTACTCCCGCATCCCTGAAACCGAAACGCAATCTCGGCAACAGCCCCAGCCGCATCAAGGCAGGAAACTGAAACAACAGCTGCACCATACCAGCGGCAAATACCCCCCAAGCCAGGGCCACGATGGGTTCGGGCATTAAGGGCGCCAACCAGATAGCCGCGCCAATCAGGCATAGATTCAAAAATACCGGCGTAAACGCAGGAATGGCAAACTTGCCATAAGTATTTAAAATACCGCCTGCAAACGCAACAGATGATATAAAAAACAAATAAGGAAACGTAATTCGCAGCATCTGCACAGCCAACTCATATTGCTGCCCCTGCCAAAGAAATCCCGGCGCAAACAGCATGATCAGCAGTGGTGCCGCAACCACACCCAGCGCGGTTACCAACATCAATACCAGTGCCAAAGTACCCGCGGTCCGATCGATGAACAAACGCAGTGCCGCTTTACCACCTTGCTCTTTATAATCCGACAGAACCGGCACAAAAGCCTGGGCAAACGCCCCTTCGGCAAACAAACGGCGCAGAAAATTTGGAATCTTGAAAGCCACAAAAAAGGCATCGGTTCCAGAATCCGCGCCAAAGATACGCGCAAACAACATATCGCGGATAAATCCCAAAATACGCGATATCATGGTCATACTGCTTACCACCACAGTGGATTTAAAAAGCTGCTTACTCACAACACCTCTATTTTTATGGTTAAATAATCAATTGCAACGCATGCAAATCCCGAAAAACATTACACTATAGGGTTTATCGTATTGTGTTTAAAGTATTTTTTGATACATTTGTCCTGCATCCCCAAGCCGACTGTTGATAGCGGGCATTTCATGCACGATCCCCCAACCTGCCACTAATCCGATAAACAGGTATCCCAATGAAAAACACCAAACGCCCTGAAATCACCGTTTCCAATCATCTGAAATGGTTCGCCAAATCCTTGCAGCCATCTATTACCCGGCTTAATCAAGCGCTGGCTCAGGAAGACGGGTTTTATTCAGCAGTTGGCGATGCAAAAAACATTGCCGAAAGTTTCAGGCAATGCCGCCGCCTGTTGCAACAACTGGTCACTTGCATCAACGCCATAATGGAACAAGTCATTGATTGCCCATCTGTGGATGCCGCCACGGTCTACCGGTTCGGCGGGCAGCTTGAAAATATTGTGGATTCCCTTGCTTCGCTTTATCAGGAGGCGGCAGATCAAGCCAATGATTCGTTTGAAGAAAATTTTTATCTGCTAAAAAACGGACTGCAAAAGATACTCCGAAGAATTTTGGACTGGATGGAGGATATTTATAATACGATTGAACATCCTGAGATTTATTACCATCCCCGGCCACAAGATATCCGCAATGGACACGCCGAACTCTCTTTTATGTTGAACATTGAAATGCCGGATGAATTTGAGTTACTGACCTTTAAAATACGCGATCCGATCCGTTCCAATCACCGATCGCCCAGTTTTTTCGAGACGGTTGCCGGTGTTGTTTTGGGTATTGCCATATCTGATTGGCTGTTTGGAGATGACGAAAACTGACCAACCTTACCGGACAGCATGATCTTCGGTTGACAATAATCGCATTTGAAATGATAATACAGGGTTCATATATTTTATTCATTGCAATAACTGAGGAACTATGGCGAACACAGCACAAGCAAGAAAACGAGTACGTCAGGCGGAAGCACGCCGTATTCGTAATGCGGGTCAACGCAGCAACTTACGTACCTTTATTAAAAAAGTTATTGCGGCAGTCAATGCTGGAGACGCTGAAAAAGCCCAGGCCGCTTACAAAGCCGCTGTCCCGGTTATTGATGCCGCAGTCAATAAAGGCCTGATCCACAAAAACAAAGCAGCCCGCAACAAAAGCCGGCTCAACGCAAAAGTCCGGGCACTGGGCTGAGACACATTACAACATTGCGCAAAAAAGCCGTGTTCCTCAGCCGGGGACACGGCTTTTTTATTGCTTTGCTGATTGGCCGGCGCGTGCTTGGCGCTAAAAAGGGTGTCTGCGATTCCGGCAGTCATAATTTCAAACAACAATAGACTGGATCGGCTTGTCCCGCGACAATTACCGAGATTTTCAGAAAGAATCAGACCTCCTGACGTTCACTGAGCGGCACATAATCCCGGGGCGCCTCCCCGGTATACAACTGTCTGGGCCGCCCTATTCTATGCGTCGGCTCTGCCATCATTTCCAGCCAATGTGAAACCCAGCCGGCCGTGCGCGCAATAACAAACATAACGGTAAACATATCAACTGGTATGTTCAAGGCCTTATAGATGATGCCTGAATAAAAATCAACATTCGGATACAGTTTTTTCTCAATGAAATATTCGTCTTTCAAGGCATGCTCTTCCAAAGCCAAAGCCAGTTCAAATAATGGATCATCTTTATTGGGAAGCCGATCCAGTACCTCATAACAGGTTTCACGAATAATGGTCGCCCGGGGATCGAAATTCTTGTACACACGATGCCCGAATCCCATCAAGCGGAAAGGATCGTTTTTATCCTTGGCCTTGGCAATATATTCCGGAATACGATCTGCGGTTCCGATTTCAGCCAGCATACTCAAAACCGCCTCGTTGGCGCCACCATGCGCGGGTCCCCAAAGCGCTGAAATACCCGCCGCGATGCAGGCATACGGATTTGCACCGGTACTGCTTGCCAGACGAACCGTCGAGGTACTGGCATTCTGTTCATGATCGGCATGCAGAATAAAAAGCAGATTCAATGCTTTCACCGCAACCGGATCGATATAATGTTCTTTATCGATATATTTTTGGGAAGGCAGAGAAAACATCATATTCATGAAGTTTTCGCAATACTCCAGATCCAGACGTGGATAGACAAACGGCCAACCCACCGAATGCCGGTGGCAGGCGGCGGCAATGGTCGGGATTTTCGCAAGCATGCGCATTGCCGAAATACGCCGGTGTTCCGGATCATTCATATCCAGTTCACTGTGGTAAAAAGCAGATAACGAACCGACCACACCCACCATCATCGCCATCGGATGAGCATCATAATGGAAACCATCAAAAAAACCTCTCAATGCCTCATGCAGCATCGAATGATGATTGATTTCATCAGTAAATGCATACAGTTCAGACTCAGAGGGTAATTCACCATTCATTAACAGATAAGCGACTTCGAGAAATGAACTCTGTTTTGCCAACTGTTCGATCGGATAACCCCGATACAACAAAACACCCTGCTCGCCATCGATATAAGTGATCGCGCTTTTGCAACTGGCTGTCGAGACAAATCCGGGATCGAATGTAAACAAGCCAAGCTCTTTGCTGAGAGAGCCAATATTGATTGCCGGCGTACCCAGCGTCCCCCGCAATAACTCGAACTCTGCTTGCTTGCCAGAGGAAGAATCTATAATTGAAATCGAATCTTTTCCCATAAGTCTCTTCTTTATTAACGAATAATCAGACAGACTGCCAGTCTATCAAAACATTCATCAAATAAAAAAAGTTTATTTTCCGTATTTCCTGCGAAATTTGTCCACTCTGCCCGCCGTATCGACAACTCTTTGCTTGCCGGTATAAAAAGGATGGCAGGCAGAACAAACCTCGACATGCAGGTCTTTACACAATACCGAGCCGGTTTCAAATTTGTTACCGCAGCCACAAGTTACGGTAATTTGCTTATACTCTGGATGAATTTCTGGTCTCATTTCAATTCCACACTAAACCTAAATAAACGGGTTACAAATTTACTACAGAACTGCGTATAATACGTCTTTCCCATGAATAACGCAACCAACACACGCCATGCGTATTATCAGTTTCAACGCCAACGGTATCCGCTCCGCCGGGCGCAAAGGTTTTTTTAACTGGCTGCAACAGCAGCAAGCCGATGCGGTTTGCATACAGGAAACCAAGGCCCAGGAAAATCAATTACAGGCCGATGTCTTCTGGCCGTCGAATTATCACTGTTATTATCATGACGCGCAAAAAAAAGGCTACAGTGGTGTTGCTATCTATTGCCGGAAATCACCCGATAAACTCATCAAAGGCATCGGTTGGGAAGATATGGATAATGAGGGGCGCTTTATCGAAGCCCAATTCGGCAAACTCAGCCTGATTTCACTGTATTTGCCATCAGGCTCTTCCAGCGAACAGCGCCAGGCCGTCAAGTTCGACTTTTTAGACCGGTTCATGCCTTATTTGCAGCAATGCGCCCAAACTAGCCGGGATTATATTATCTGCGGTGACTGGAATATCGCCCACAAAAAAATAGACATAAAAAACTGGCGTGGCAATCAAAAAAATTCCGGTTTTTTACCGGAGGAAAGAGCCTGGATGGATCAGTTGTTTGAACACGATTGGGTCGATGCGTTTCGGGTCGTTAACCAACAAGCCGAGCAATACACATGGTGGTCCAATCGAGGTCAGGCCTGGGCAAAAAATGTTGGCTGGCGCATTGATTACCAGGTGATCAGCGCCCACTTGAAAGACAAGGTAAAAGCCGCGTCTATCTACAAAGAAGAACGCTTTTCCGATCACGCCCCGCTGATCATTGATTATGATTATGCTTTTTGATATTCCGTTTTATACTGCCTGAACATCAATAACACTATCAGTAAAATTGCCGGAACACCCAATACCGCCGCATAAAGAAAAAAAACCGGATAACCATAAGCATCCACAACCACACCGGAAAAACCGCCTGACAACTTGGCCGGCAAGGTCATCAGTGAACTGAACAAGGCATATTGGGTCGCGGTATAGGCACTATTGGTCAAACTGGACAAATAAGCGATAAAAGCCGAGGTCGCAATACCACCACTCAAGTTATCGGCGCTGATGACCACCGCCAGTAAAACCCGATCAGGTTCAAGCACAGCCAGACCGACAAATAACAGATTGGTTACCGCCACCATGACAGCACCAAGCAACAGCGGACGCATGATACCATATCGTGCCACGAACACGCCGCCCAAGGCAGCCCCCGCCAACGTCATAAAAAAACCAAAGATCTTGCTGATATCGGCAATTTCCTTTTTAGCGAAGCCTAAATCCAGATAAAACGGATTCGCCATCACCCCCATGGTAATATCGCTTAATTTATAAACGGCGATTAACATCAGGATAATCACCCCCAACTTACCATTACGCACAAAAAACTCAACAAAGGGACTGACCACCGCATCAGAAAACCAGCGCAGCAAACGCCGCCATAATGCTCCATTCTTATGCCCGGTCAAAACCTCTTCCACATCCGCCTCAACCTCCAAAGCCGTTTTGTTCAGTTCATGTCGCGGCTCACGAATTGACAAGGTAGTCACAATACCAATCCCCATCAATGCCGACATAACCCAATAAGCGGCGCTCCAACTACTGTAATCGGCAATATAAAACGCACCGGCACCCGCGACCAACAAAGCGATACGGTAACCAAACACATAAGAGGCTGCCATTGCGCCTTGCAGTTCAACTTGCGCCGACTCAATACGATAAGCGTCAATGACAATATCCTGGGTTGCCGAGCAAAAAGCCACAACCACCGCGAACAACGCAATAATCTGTAATTGCGAATGCACATCGGCATCTGACATACCGAACAGGCCCAAGGCAATACCAACTTGCGCCAGCAGCATCCAGCCCCGTCTCTTACCCAAGAGCCGGGTTAACAGCGGCAAGGGCAAACGATCAATAACGGGAGCCCAAAAAACCTTAATCGAATAGGTAACCCCCACCCAACTGAAAAAACCGATCACGGTGCGCGTTACGCCTTCATCCCTGAGCCAGGCGGACAAGGTTGAAAAAACCAATAAAAAAGGCAGTCCCGCTGAAAAGCCAAGAAAAATCATGACCAAAACCCGGGGATGGCGGTACACGGCAAAAGCCGTTTTCCAACTGTGCGTAGGCATAACGATAACCCGATTCCGGCAGCGCAATGCGGCACCGGGAAACAATAGTGAAACAGGGTATGCTATAAAAGCAGCACTGCTTGTTATGCTGCTCTTACCCCGATATGAGGCATTGGCTTCGTTTTCGAATGCAGCCTGCACGCCAGGCGGGAAGGCTGCGCCACTCTCGATCAACCCATGTCAAGCATTCATCAAATAATGCACCAGAATACTGGCCACATAGCCGCCTGCTATAGCCGGAGTCCATTTTAAATGGGTAAAGAACGTGTACTTGTGATTGGATTGCCCCATCAGCGCCACCCCTGCCGCTGAACCAATCGACAACATCGAACCACCAACACCCGCCGTCAAGGTGACCAGCAGCCATTGATACAAGTCCATGTCAACATTCATGCTCAATACCGCGAACATTACCGGAATGTTATCCACGATAGCCGACAACATACCCACCAGGATATTGGCTGTGGTCGGGCCAAGCCCGTCATACATGGCACCGGAAAGCAGTTCCAGATAACCGATATAACCCAAACCACCGACAGCGAATACGACACCAAAGAAGAAAAACAGAGTATCCCATTCGGCGTTACGCACTTTGGCAAAAATATCGAAACCCTCGCTTTCCGCTGAAGTGTAACGGGTTTTCAAGACATAACCATAGATCATAAGGACGGACAAACCCACCATCATCCCCATAAAAGGCGGCAGATGCAACAACTGCTTGAAACTGACCGCTGTGGTAATGGTCAGCAAAAACAAAGCGCAAACTTGCCAGCCACCGGGTTTCAAGTAAACTGTCGGTTCATCGGCGGCATTGCCCGGATGCTCATCCGGCACAGCAAAATGCATGAAAGCCGCTGGCACCAGATAATTGACTACCGAAGGAATAAACAGATAAAAGAAATCAAAAAATTCCGCATAACCCGCCTGCCAAACCATCAGCGTGGTAATATCGCCAAACGGACTGAAAGCACCGCCCGCATTCGCGGCAACAACCAGATTGACAAAGCCGATACTGACAAATTTGGCATTATTAGCGCCAACCGCCAATACCACGGCGCCCACCAATAAAGCGGAAGTCAGGTTATCGGCCACCGCAGACAGGAAAAAAGTAATCCAGCCCGTAATCCAGAACAGTTGCCGATAACCAAAATTCTTGCGGATTAACCAGGAACGCAAGGCTTCAAACACATTGCGCTCGGCCATGGCGTTGATATAAGTCATCGCCACCAGCAAAAACAGCATCAATTCGGCATATTCCACCAGATTGGATTCAAACACATGATGCACGCTGCCGAAAGGCACCCTGGCCTGATTCGCCAGGTGCGCCGCATGTGCCCAGATAATGCCCGCCGCCAGAATGACGGGCTTGGATTTACTCAAGCCGGTAAATTCTTCCGCCATGACAAAACCGTAGGCAATAATAAAAATCAATACGCAATAAATGCCGGTCTCCGTTCCGGTCATGCCCAAGATATTATGTTCGGCGGATGAGGCCAGCTCTGGCAAATCGATATTGGCCAACGCCAATTCCGGCAAACCTAACATGAAGAATAAAAAAATCAGAAAACGGAACAAAACAACCCCCTTAATTATCAACTATAGAACCCGAAGTAAACATGATTATTTCTCAAAATTTCATTCTAACACCATATAATATTCTTTGTCATTTTATGCAGGGCGGTATATGATTGTTCGGTTTATATGCCTGCCTAGAATACTCAATACGGTATAAACTTTATGTATCAGTACAATGAAAACGATCAAACCTTGCTGAATGAGCGTGTCGCGCAATTCAGGAGGCAAACCGAACGCTTTTTGAAAGGCGAATTGAATGAAGACCAATTCCGCGCCTTGCGTTTGATGAATGGCCTGTATATCCAGACCCATGCACCGATGTTGCGCGTCGCTGGACCTTATGGCCTGCTCTCATCAAAACAACTACGCAAACTGGCCGAAATCGCCCGTGATTATGACAAAGGTTATGCCCATATCACCACCCGGCAAAACATTCAATTCAATTGGCCGGAACTGGAAAAAGTCCCGGATATTCTGGAAAAACTGGCCAGTGTACAAATGCACGCCATTCAAACCAGCGGTAATTGCCTGAGAAACACCACCACCGATCATCTGGCCGGCGTATGCCGTGACGAAATTGAAGATCCCCGCCCTTATTGCGAAATTATTCGCCAATGGACCATATTACACCCGGAATTTGCTTTTCTGCCGCGAAAATTTAAAATAGCCGTCAGCGGCGCCAGCACAGACCGGGCCGCAACCCAGTTGCATGATATCGGCTTGCACCTGGTCGAAAACCAGGTTGGCGAAATTGGCTTTGAAGTTCTGGTTGGCGGTGGTCTGGGACGTACACCGATTATCGGCAAAGTGATTAAACCTTTCCTGGAAAAAAAGCACTTGCTTTCCTATCTCGAGGCTATCGTGCGGGTATACAATCTGCATGGCCGGCGTGACAATAAATACAGGGCACGTATCAAAATCCTGGTCCGGGAAACCGGACTGGAAAAGTTCACCGATAGGGTTGAAGCCGAATGGCGTTGTATCCGCGATGGCATGGAGCTGTCCGAACAACGCATCCGGGATATGCAGGCCTGGTTTGCGCCACCACCTTATCAAAAAGATGCCTCTGAAGATCGGAGCTTTGAGCAATATAAACAGCAACAACCCGCCTTTGCAAGCTGGGTCAAACACAATACCCGTTATCACAAAGCCGATGGTTACCGCGCTGTATTTGTCTCTTTAAAAGCACCGGAATCACCACCAGGCGATATTACCGCAGAGCAAATGGACGCAGTCGCCGATCTGGCCGATCAATACAGTTTTGGACAAATCCGCACAACCCACCGTCAGAACCTGGTTCTGGCCGATGTCAAACAAGCCGACTTGTATCCATTGTGGCAGCAACTCGACAACATCAAACTGGCGACACCCAATATCGGCACCGTGACCGATATGATCTGCTGCCCGGGTCTGGACTTTTGTGCTTTGGCCAATGCCGGCTCTATTGGTATCGCCCGGGAAATCAACGAAGCTTTGGATGATATGGACTATATTCATGATTTGGGCGAGATCAACATCAACATGTCGGGTTGCATGAATGGCTGCGCCCACCAAAGCGTTGGTCATATCGGCATCCTCGGTGTCGATAAAAAAGGCGTCGAATGGTACCAACTGACCTTGGGCGGCTCATCCGAAAATGATGCCGCTATCGGTGAACGTTTGGGGCCTGCGGTGGCAAAAGATCAAGTCACCCCGGCCATCGTCAAAATTCTTGAAACTTATGTCAGACACCGCCTGGATGATGAACCTTTTCTGGACACGGTAAAACGCGTCGGCACACTTCCATTTAAAGAACAAGTTTATGCAGATAATTAAAGACAAACAAATAACCGAGGATAATTGGCGTTATATTGAAGATGATGCACCTTTGTGTACGGGTGATATCTGTGTTTCGCTAAAGCGCTGGCAGACCGATCGGGAACAACTGCTCAAACGCGATGGTCGGTTGGGTTTGAGACTGCAACCGGATCAGCCGGTTGAAGCCATCGCAGAAGATTTACAATATTTTCAACTCATTGAGTTGAATTTCCCTGTATTTACCGATGGCCGCAGTTTTTCCCAGGCCTGGCTGCTCCGAAACCGCTATCGGTTCCGCAGTGAAATCCGGGCGGTGGGTCATTTTATGCGTGATCAAATGTTTTATCTGCAACGCGTCGGCGTCAATGCCTTCCAGCTGGAAGATGGGCAGGGTTTGGAAAGCGCACTTACTTTTTTAAATGACTTCAGCGTCACTTACCAACCTTCCACCTGTTGATATACTTCACGCGGTCACGGTTGCGGATTTTGAAAATAGCTAATGCTTGGGGACTCCAATCCGCCGGCCCCGCAATCTAAATATTCCAGGTGACAGGCGTTTCGCGCCCCGATGGACGGTTCATTTTCTGCATCCGTAACCACGCAGAGTATAAATCGTTGGCCATAAGCTATACTCTTGTTAAGTTTGACTGGAGGTTACAATGAATCATAAACCGGTTTCCGATACGATTATGACATGGCCGCATCATGACAAGGTGGTCATTTTAGGTGCGTCACTCGTGGTTTTTTTGATGATGATGGCCGATGTTTCATGGAATACCCCTGATTTATGGCTGGTTATCATATTTTCTGCCGTAGTCGCCGGACTGGCCGGAGTGGTTCTCGGACTGATCCTGACACCCGCCTATATTCTGCTGATTACCGCACTGGCATTTATCACAGAATTTGTCCGTGCGGCGATTGGATTCATCCAGCGTTAATCCTGGTTCTTCCCGATTCCGTGGGTAAACCCTATATTTGGCACTCGTTTGGGTGTGCTTGGCACTATATGTAGTGGTTACCCCAGGCTTTGTTGCATAAAAAATTGACAGCGTGATTTCTGAGTGTATTACCTATTAT
>CAZDXJ010000072.1:0-11947 GCA_964509475.1 uncultured Methylococcaceae bacterium
CGATTGTCCCCACATTGACATGCGGCTTGGTGCGTTCAAATTTTTCTTTGGCCATGATTCAATACCTGTTTATTCTCAAATTCTATGAAGATTTTTTTATGATTGTTTCCGCAACAGCTGCAGGCGCTTCACTATATTTCTCAAACTGCATGCTGTAAGTTGCCCGCCCCTGGGTTGCGGATCGCAAATCCGTTGCATATCCGAACATTTCCGCAAGCGGCACTTCGCAATTTATCACTTTCCCTGACGGCGAGTCTTCCATACCCTGAATAATTCCACGACGCCGGTTAACGTCACCCACCACATCGCCCATATATTCCTCAGGCGTTACAATTTCCACTTTCATGATAGGTTCAAGCAAAACCGGATCAGCATTTTTAGCACCATCCCTGAAGCACATGGAACCTGCAATCTTGAAAGCCATTTCACTGGAATCCACGTCATGATACGAGCCGTCAAACAGGATCACTTTTACATCTACTACTGGAAATCCAGCCACAACGCCATTTTCCATCTGCTCCTGGACACCTTTGTCAACTGCCGGTATGTATTCTCTGGGAACCACACCTCCGACAATCTCATTAACAAACTGATAGCCCTCACCGGGTGCCTGCGGCTCAATCCTCAACCAGACATGTCCATATTGCCCACGTCCTCCTGATTGACGCACAAACTTTCCTTCCTGATCAACGGCTTTACGAATGGTTTCCCGATAAGCAACTTGAGGAGCACCCACATTCGCCTCGACATGAAATTCCCGCTTCATGCGGTCAACAATTATCTCCAGATGCAGCTCCCCCATGCCCGATATAATCGTTTGACCGGACTCTTCATCGGTATGCACCCGAAAAGACGGGTCTTCCTGCGCCAATTTGGCTAGGGCCACGCCCATTTTTTCCTGATCAGCCTTGGTTTTTGGTTCAACCGCAACCGAAATAACCGGATCAGGAAATTCCATGCGCTCCAGCACGATAATGTTATTCAAATCGCACAAGCTATCTCCTGTGGTCACATCCTTCAGACCAATCGCAGCCGCTATATCACCCGCGCACACTTCTTTAATTTCTTCCCGGCTGTTAGCATGCATTTGCACGATACGGCCAATACGCTCTTTTTTCTGTTTGACAGCATTATATATACTGTCCCCGGAATTCAGCACCCCTGAATAAACCCGAAAAAATGTCAATGTTCCTACAAAAGGGTCGGTCGCTATTTTAAAAGCCAATGCAGCAAAAGGCGCGTCATCCCGTGAGGGCCTCTCTTCTTCTTCGCCATTTTCCAGAATTCCTTTTATAGCAGCCACATCGGCAGGTGCTGGCATATAATCAATAACCGCGTCCAACATTGCCTGAACACCTTTATTTTTAAAAGCTGATCCGCATAGCGTCGGCACAATCTCATTAGCCAGGGTGCGGATCCGTATACCCTTGCGAATCTCATCAATGGTCAAATCACCCTCTTCCAGGTACTTGTCCATCAATTCATCCGAAGCTTCTGCTGCGGCCTCCACCAGATATTCCCGCCATTGCTCGCAAAGCTCCTGCATCGAACAGGGAATCTCTTTTTCTTCAAATGCGATACCCATATTGGCTTCTTCCCAATAAATAGCCCGCATTTTTATCAAATCCACCACACCCGCGAAATTTTCTTCCGCACCTATGGGCAACTGTATCGGCACCGCATTACTTGCAAGACGTTCACGAATCTGTTCCACAACCCGCAAAAAATCAGCACCTGCACGATCCATCTTGTTGACAAAAGCCATTCTTGGCACATGATATTTATTGGCTTGCCGCCACACTGTCTCGGACTGGGGCTCCACCCCACCGACAGCACAAAAAACAGCGCAGGCGCCATCAAGAACCCGCAATGAACGCTCCACTTCAATCGTGAAATCAACATGCCCGGGCGTATCAATGATGTTGATACGATGTTCATCATATTGCTTTTCCATGCCCCGCCAAAAACAGGTCGTTGCCGCGGAAGTTATCGTAATACCCCGCTCCTGTTCCTGCTCCATCCAATCCATTGTAGCTGCTCCGTCGTGCACCTCACCAATTTTATGCGACACCCCGGTATAATAAAGGATGCGCTCAGTCGTTGTCGTTTTACCCGCATCAATATGAGCCATGATACCGATATTTCGATAACGCTCTATTGGTGTTTTCCTGGCCACTCTAACAACCCTTATCCAATGGCATAATTACCAGCGATAATGTGCAAAAGCTTTATTCGCCTCAGCCATTCTGTGCGTATCCTCACGCTTTTTGGCTGCCGACCCGCGATTCTCATAAGCATCGAGCAACTCACCCGCCAACTTCATTGGCATATTCCGTTCATTTCTTTTTCTGGCGGCCTCAATCATCCAACGCATCGCCAAAGCCATCCTTCTGGACGGCCTCACTTCCACTGGAACCTGATAAGTTGCACCGCCCACTCTACGCGACTTCACTTCCACCCTGGGCTGCACATTCTCCAACGCCTTGGCAAGCACTTCCAACGGCTCACTGTGACCCTTGCTCTCAATCGTCTCCAGGGCCCCATAAACAATTTTTTCAGCCACTGATTTTTTGCCGCTCACCATCACCATATTCATAAATTTGGTCAGCATTTCACTACCAAACCTTGGATCAGGAATAATTTCTCTTTTCGCCGCAACTCTTCTTCTAGACATTTATTTCACCAACTGAAAATATTAACCTTTTGGCCTTTTTGTACCATATTTTGATCGGCCTCGCTTCCTTCCATCAACTCCGGAAGTATCCAGACTACCCCTGACCACATGGTACCGCACACCCGGCAAATCCTTCACACGCCCTCCACGGATCAACACCACGGAATGTTCCTGCAAATTATGCCCTTCACCACCTATATAGCTACTTACTTCCGCACCATTCGTCAATCTGACACGCGCCACCTTACGCAGCGCTGAATTCGGTTTTTTTGGCGTCGTTGTATACACACGCGTACAAACACCCCTTCTTTGCGGACAAGCATCCAAGGCAGGAACATTACTTTTTTCTACTTTTCTTGTGCGCGGCTTACGAACCAATTGGTTAATCGTGGCCATTTCTATCTTACTCCGATAAACAGTTAACTATCAGACAATAAAAAAATCCGCCACACCCTGGGAGTATGACGGGATTTTGTATATCTATCCGAACAAGCATGTTAATTCATGTGAGCAGGATATAATAAACTTCAAAACTCCGTATGTCAACACTGAATCCATTAAATTCATTCTCACTCAGTATTGAGCGCCTGCTTCAAGGCCTTTTCGACCTCACCCGTATCGACATTGTTTTTCCCTTCTGCAGCAGCGATACCTTTATTCGCCCGTTTTTTCTTTCTTTGTTCATGATAGGCCAAGCCTGTTCCCGCAGGTATCAAACGCCCGACGATAACATTTTCTTTCAGGCCATGCAGACCATCACTCAACCCCCTGACTGCGGCATCGGTCAATACCCGTGTGGTTTCCTGGAATGAAGCAGCCGATATAAATGACTCGGTAGCTAACGAGGCCTTGGTAATACCGAGCAACAGTGACTCATAGCTTGCCGGAATTTTTCCTTGCTCTTCCATTTTGTCATTAACCGCCTTGACGGCAGCCCGTTCAACCTGCTCACCCTTCAAAAATTCGGTATCGCCTGACGCAGTAATTTTCACTTTCCTCAACATCTGACGAATAATCGCCTCTATATGTTTATCGTTAATTTTTACACCCTGCAAACGATACACATCCTGTATTTCTTTTACCAGATAAGAAGCCAGTTCTTCAACGCCGCGTAAACGCAGAATATCATGCGGTGTCAATTCACCTTCCGCAATTGTCTCACCTTTTTCGACATACTCACCATCGAAAACCGTAATATGCCGCCACTTTGGCACCAGAGTTTCGTACTGTTCTCCCGTCGAATCGGTAATGACGACCCGCTGCTTACCCTTGGTTTCCTTACCAAAGGAAATCATACCGGTTGCTTCAGCCAAAATCGCCGGGTCTTTGGTTTTTCTTGCTTCAAACAGATCTGCAACTCTTGGCAAACCACCGGTAATATCACGTGTTTTACTGGATTCCTGAGGAATTCGGGCAATAACATCACCAACCTGCACTACGGCACCATCTTTGATTCCTGCAATCGCTCCGGATGGCAGAAAATATTGCGCGGCGATTTCCGTTCCCGGCAAATAAACATCATCACCATTTTCGGTAACCAGTTTAACCATAGGCCGCAATTCCTTACCGGAACTTCCCCTTTGTTTTGGATCAGTAACCACCATCGAAGTCAAACCGGTCATTTCATCGATTTGCTCTTGTACCGTCACACCTACGACAAAATCTTGCAAGCGAACAATACCTTCCACTTCGGTGACGACCGGATGTGTGTGCGGATCCCACACAGCAATAATACTTCCTGCTTTGGCCTTGCTGCCATCACGCACCGACAAAATCGCACCATAAGGAATTTTATAACGCTCACGCTCACGACCGTAAGAATCGATCAAGCCAACCTCACCTGATCTCGAAACCGCCACCAGATTGCCATCCCGGTTGATGACTGTTTTCATATTATGCAGTTTGACGCTGCCATCAGCTTTGATCTGTACATTGCTGATCGCTGCCGAACGGGAAGCCGCCCCGCCAATATGGAAAGTACGCATGGTCAGCTGGGTGCCCGGCTCACCAATCGATTGCGCCGCGATAACACCAACCGCCTCACCGATATTGACCAAATGTCCACGCCCTAAATCACGGCCATAACATTTGGCGCATATACCATAGCGGCTGTCACAGGTAATCACTGAACGCACTTTAACCTTGTCGATACTGTTTTCTTCAAGCACCGCCACCCAATGCTCATCCAGCATGGTGCCAGCAGGCGCCACCAGTGTCAATCCATCCTGACTCATCACATCATCGACCACCACGCGCCCCAACACCCGTTCAGCCAGCGGCTCGACCACGTCACCACCTTCAATAAGCGGTGTCATCGTCAAACCATTTTTGGTTCCACAATCCTGAATCGTAATAACCAAATCCTGGGCGACATCAACCAGACGGCGTGTCAAATAACCCGAATTTGCCGTTTTCAACGCAGTGTCCGCCAAGCCTTTTCTGGCGCCATGGGTTGAAATAAAGTATTGCAATACATCGAGACCTTCACGGAAATTCGCGGTAATGGGGGTTTCGATAATAGAACCATCCGGTTTTGCCATCAAACCTCGCATTCCAGCCAATTGACGAATCTGTGCCGCAGAACCCCGGGCGCCGGACTCAGCCATCATAAAGATCGAGTTGAAGGATTTTTGCTTGATCTTGTTGCCATCAGCATCTTCCACTTCCTCCTCACCCAGGCCTTCCATCATGACCTTGGCAACCTGATCATTGGCATGTGACCAGATATCGATCACCTTATTGTAACGTTCGCCATCGGTTACCAGACCCGATGCGTACTGGTTCTGGATTTCATTGGCTTCGGCATTGGCCATGCGGATAATTTCCGCCTTGCGCTTCGGTATTTCCATATCCTCGAGGCCAAAAGAAACACCGGAGCGGGTCGCATAACGAAAACCGAGATACATCAGCTGATCAGCCAACACAACCGTATCCTTGATACCTAAATAGCGGTAACAATAGTTGATGAGCTGTGATATTTTCTTTTTGGTCATATCACAATTGACCAATTCAAAAGGCATCCCCTTGGGAAGAATTTGCCAAATCAGCGCTCGCCCAACTGTCGTCTGTACCCGACGGGTTATCGTGTTCGCTTCCCCGTCCTCAGCTCCTGTTGTTTCGGTGATGCGTAACTGAATTCTACTTTGCAACTCAACGATTTTTTCATCAAGTGCCTTTTGTACTTCCTTCACATCAACATAAATTCCATTTTCCCCACGCGCATTGATTTTTTCACGGCTGATAAAATACAGGCCCAATACCACGTCCTGAGTCGGATTGATAACCGGCTCCCCATTTGCCGGCGACAGAATATTGTTGGTCGCCATCATCAATGAACGCGCTTCCAATTGCGCTTCTATCGACAAAGGAATATGCACAGCCATCTGATCGCCGTCAAAGTCTGCATTGAACGCACTACAGACCAAAGGGTGCAACTGAATCGCCTTGCCTTCGATTAAAATCGGTTCAAACGCCTGAATACCCAAGCGGTGCAAGGTTGGCGCACGGTTCAACATGACCGGATGTTCGCGAATAACCTCTTCAAGAATATCCCAGACCTCGCTGCCCTCTCTTTCCACCAATTTTTTTGCAGCTTTGATGGTTGTTGCCAAACCACGCATTTGCAATTTGCTGAATATGAAAGGCTTGAATAATTCCAAAGCCATTTTTTTCGGCAGTCCACATTGATGCAAGCGTAACGTCGGCCCCACCACGATAACCGAACGTCCCGAGTAATCAACCCGTTTTCCCAACAGGTTTTGTCTGAAGCGGCCTTGTTTGCCTTTAATCATGTCAGCGAGCGATTTCAAAGGCCGGCGATTGGTACCGGTAATTGCACGGCCTCTGCGGCCATTATCCAACAGCGCGTCAACCGACTCCTGCAACATTCTCTTTTCATTACGGACAATGATATCCGGTGCATTGAGCTCCAAAAGACGGTTCAAACGGTTGTTCCGGTTGATCACCCGGCGATACAAATCATTCAGATCAGAAGTTGCAAAACGACCGCCATCCAATGGCACCAACGGCCGCAGCTCCGGTGGCAATACCGGTAACACATGCATGATCATCCATTCCGGGCGGTTTTTGGAATTCAGTAACGCATCGATGACCTTCATACGTTTTGCGTACTTTTTGATTTTGGTTTCAGAGTTGGTCGAGTTGATTTCTTCCCGTAAAATCGCCACCTCTCTTTTCAGATCCAGTGATTGTAATAACTCATAAATACCCTCGGCGCCCATCTTGGCTTCAAAATCATCACCATGCTCTTCAACGGCTTCCAGATATTCATCATCCGTCAACAATTGCCCTCTTTCCAGCGGTGTCAAACCGGGATCCAGAACAACAAAAGATTCAAAATACAAAACCCGCTCGATTTCCCTGAGCGTCATATCCAACAATAAAGCAATACGGGAAGGCAGTGATTTTAAAAACCAGATATGCGCAACCGGGCTGGCCAGTTCGATATGTCCCATACGCTCCCTGCGCACTTTGGATACCGTTACTTCCACACCACATTTTTCACAAATGACACCACGATGCTTCAAGCGTTTGTATTTTCCGCACAAGCACTCATAATCGCTCACCGGCCCAAAAATTTTGGCGCAAAACAAGCCATCACGCTCTGGTTTGAAAGTACGGTAATTAATCGTTTCCGGTTTTTTTACTTCCCCATAAGACCATGAGCGTATCATGTCCGGCGATGCCAAACCGATCTGAATCGAATCAAAGTCGTCTGTCCGACCCTGACGCTTTAAAAAATTCATTAAGTCTTTCAAGAGCTTGTCCTCTTATTTAGTTACCGGTTGATCCCGGCAGGGCACTATCAATAATTATCACTTGAAATAAAGGACTCAATCCTGTCCCATTTCAATATTGATTGCCAACGAGCGAATTTCCTTGATTAACACGTTAAATGATTCCGGCATGCCGGCTTCCATTTGATGATTTTCATCAACAATATTTTTATACATCCGCGTCCGGCCATTGACATCATCCGACTTGACCGTCAACATTTCCTGCAATGTATAAGCAGCGCCATAAGCTTCCAACGCCCAGACCTCCATTTCTCCAAAACGCTGACCACCAAACTGCGCTTTACCACCCAGTGGCTGCTGTGTTACCAGACTATAAGGTCCGGTAGAACGTGCATGCATTTTATCATCGACCAAATGATTCAGTTTGAGCATATACATATAACCCACGGTAACTTCACGCTCAAAAGCCTCTCCGGTCAAACCGTCATATAACGTAATCTGACCATGTTCCGGCAAATCTGCCAATTTCAGCATGGTCTTGATATCAGCCTCATTTGCGCCATCAAATACCGGCGTCGCCATCGGCACACCATCAGTCAAGTTCGATGCCAATTCAAGAATTTCCTTATCTGAAAATATATCCAGGTCTTCTTTATGACCACTATTATTATAGATTTTTTCCAAAAATTGCCTTATCTCCTGAATTTTAGCCTGAGCTTCAAGCATTTTACCAATTTTCAAGCCCAAACCTTTAGCCGCCCAACCCAGATGGGTTTCCAACACCTGACCCACATTCATTCGCGACGGAACCCCCAGAGGGTTCAATACGATATCGACCGGTGTGCCATCGGCTGTAAACGGCATGTCTTCCACCGGTACGATCTGCGAGATAACCCCTTTGTTACCATGTCTTCCAGCCATTTTATCGCCCGGTTGAATACGTCTTTTAACGGCGAGATAGACTTTCACCATTTTCAGCACACCCGGGGCCAGATCATCACCCATGGTGATTTTTTTACGTTTTATTTCGAACTGTTCGTCAAACTCTTTCCTTTGTTTTTCAATCTGCTCGGCCAGAGTTTCCAGTTGCTGATTGATATCTTCATTATCCACCCGGATTTGCAACCATTCAGATGGCTTCAGGCTATCAAGATAAGCACGGGTTATTTCACTTCCCCGCTGCAAATCACCAGGTCCTGATTCCGCCGTCGCACCAAGCAACAATTTCGCGCCACGCATATAGATATCCTGTTCAACTATTTTCAGTTGATCATTCAAATCCTTGCGATAACGCTTGATTTCTTCCTCTTCAATTTCAAGAGCCCGTTTGTCTTTTTTAACGCCATCACGGGTAAATACCTGTACATCGATGACAACACCCTGCATACCCGCCGGTACGCGCAAGGAAGTATCCTTGACATCAGCGGCCTTTTCACCAAATATGGCACGCAACAACTTTTCTTCCGGAGTCAGCTGGGTTTCACCTTTTGGCGTCACTTTGCCGACCAGAATATCACCACCTTTTACTTCCGCACCGACATAGACAATCCCGGATTCATCCAGTTTGGATAACGCTTCTTCACTGACATTGGGAATATCTGCCGTGATTTCTTCGGGCCGGTGTTTGGTGTCTCTGGCTACACAGCTTTTTTCCTCGATATGAATCGTGGTAAAGCGATCTTCTTTAACCACTTTCTCGGAAACCAAAATTGAATCTTCGAAGTTGTAACCATTCCATGGCATAAAGGCCACCAGCATGTTCTGACCCAGCGCCAACTCACCCATATCGGTAGATGGGCCATCGGCCAGAATATCACCTTTGACAACAACATCCCCAGGCTTCACCAAAGGTTTTTGATTGATACAGGTATTTTGGTTGGAACGGGTATATTTGATCAAATTATAGATATCAACACCGGGTTCGCCGGCTTCGGTTTCCTCATCACTGACCCGTACCACGATTCGGGCTGCATCCACCGCTTCAATGCTGCCTCCCCGTTTGGCAACGACGGTCACGCCAGAATCCTTGGCCACAGTACGCTCCATACCGGTACCTACCAACGGTTTTTCGGCACGCAGGGTCGGAACTGCCTGTCTCTGCATGTTGGATCCCATCAAAGCGCGGTTGGCGTCATCGTGTTCAAGAAACGGGATGATCGAGGCCGCTACCGAAACGATTTGTTTCGAGGAAACATCCATATATTGCACTTTATCCGCCGGCACCAGGGTAAATTCATCCTTATAGCGGCAAGACACCAGACCTTCTTTCAACCTGCCATTTTCATCAACCGGCACACTGACCTGAGCGATAACAAACTCGCCCTCTTCAATAGCGGACAGATAATCCACCTGATCCGTCACCTTGCCATCAATAACTCTTCTATACGGGGTTTCCAAAAATCCATATTCATTGGTACGCGCATAAACCGACAAGGAATTGATCAAACCGATATTTGGCCCTTCCGGGGTTTCAATCGGACACACACGGCCATAATGGGTGGTATGCACATCACGCACCTCAAATCCGGCCCGCTCTCTGGCCAATCCGCCCGGACCCAGCGCGGAAACCCGCCGTTTGTGGGTCACCTGTGACAACGGATTGTTCTGATCCATGAACTGGGACAATTGACTGGAACCAAAAAACTCTTTCACGGCCGCTGAAACCGGTTTTGCATTGATGATTTCCTGCGGCATCAAACCTTCCGAATCCGCTAGCGTCAGGCGCTCCCTGACTGCCCTTTCAACCCGGACCAAACCCACGCGGAACTGATTTTCAATCATTTCACCAACCGAACGTACCCGCCGGTTACCCAAATGATCAATATCATCGACCACACCATGGCCGTTACGAATTTTGATCAGCTCCTTAAGAACGTCGATAATATCTTCTTTGCTCAACGTTCCTTCGCCAACCGTTTCTTCCCGTCCCAAGCGGCGGTTGAATTTCATTCTGCCCACCGTGGACAAATCATATCGCTCTTCGGTGAAGAACAGATTGTTGAATAAATTTTCCGCAGCTTCCTTGGTTGGCGGTTCGCCAGGGCGCATCATACGGTAAATTTCCACCAGTGCTTCCATACGGTTGGTTGTTGTATCCAAACGCATCGCATTAGAGATATAAGGCCCGCGATCCAGATCATTGACATAAAGCGTATCAATTTCCTTGACCCCATACTCGATCAGTTTCGCGACCAGTTCCTCGGTTAATTCATCATTGGCATTGGCAATCAATTCGCCGGTACTTTCATCAACAAGGTTGTGCGCCAGAATCTTGCCACAAAGATATTCAACGGGAACATCCACTTCGGTAAGACCCACTTTATTCATTTTCCGGATATGTTTTGCCGTAATCCGGGAACCTTCCTCCACCAGCACCTTGCCATCATGCTTGATGTCAAACGAGATAATTTCACCGCGTAACCGCTCCGGTATAATATGAAAACGGCACTGCTCCGCATCCAACACAAAGCGGTTGGTTTCAAAGAAAATCTTGATCATCTTTTCGTTATCATAACCCAACGCGCGCAGCAAAATAGTTGCCGGGATTTTTCTGCGCCGGTCTATCCTGACGTATACACAGTCTTTATGATCAAACTCGAAATCCAGCCAGGAGCCGCGGTAAGGTATGACGCGGGCATTGAACAATAATTTGCCTGAAGAATGGGTTTTGCCCTTGTCATGATCGAAAAACACTCCTGGAGAACGGTGCAGTTGTGAGACGATCACTCTTTCCGTGCCATTGATAACGAATGTTCCGGTATCAGTCATCAAAGGCAGCTCACCCATGTAAACTTCCTGCTCCCTGATATCTTTTACCACTTTCGTATTGCCGGGCGCATCTTTGTCATAAATCACCAGACGCACCAACACCCGCAATGGTGCCGCATAGGTCGCGCCACGCTGTTGACACTCCCGCACATCGAAGGTAGGCTCTCCCAGCTGATAGTTCACATATTCCAGAACGGCATAACCGGAATGGCTTTCTATGGGAAAAACACTGGAAAATGCCGCGTGCAATCCCTGTTCCTTGCGTTGATCAGGTGATACGCCAGATTGCAAAAAATTTGCATAGGAATCGATTTGAGTTGCCAGAAGATAAGGTACTTCGAGTACTTCAGTACCTTTGCCAAAATTATTGCGTATACGCTTTTTTTCGGTAAAAGAGTAGGCCATATTGCTTCCTTACCTTTTCGTCAAGAATTGTTTCTCTACTGCTTACAACAAACAGTAAAAGGCCGATGGCATGAAAACGCCACCAGCCGAACTTTTACAGGCTTGCGCCTAAACTACGTAAATCAATTATTTGATTTCTACAGTAGCACCAGCTTCTTCAAGCTGTTTTTTAACCTCTTCGGCTTCGTCTTTGCTTACCGCTTCTTTAACAGGAGCCGGTGCGCTTTCCACAGCCGCTTTCGCGTCTTTCAACCCCAAACCGGTGATTGCGCGAACCGCTTTAATGACAGCAACTTTGTTGCCACCAATTCCAGCCAGAATTACGTCAAATTCGGTTTGCTCT
>CAZDXJ010000073.1:0-11924 GCA_964509475.1 uncultured Methylococcaceae bacterium
GCATCCGACTCATAATCGGCAGGTCGAAGGTTCAAGTCCTTCAGGGCCCACCATAAATTAAAAAAGGTTGTATTTGTAACCTTCCGTTTAATCAATGCCCGATAGTTTTGTTATTCCTAAGGAAAAATCCCATGAGCAATAATTTTATATTTACCTCCGAATCGGTATCTGAAGGACATCCTGATAAAGTTGCCGATCAATTGTCTGATGCCGTACTGGATGCCTTGCTGGAACAGGATCCTGGATCACGCGTCGCCTGTGAAACCATGGTTAAGACCGGTATGGTGATTTTGGCGGGAGAGATTACCACGCAAGCTTGGGTGGATACCGAGGCATTGGTCAGAAATGTGATTCGAGAAATCGGTTATGATGATCCGGAAGTAGGGTTTGACTGGCAAAGTTGCGCGGTTCTGAATGCAATTGGCAAACAGTCGCCGGATATTGCCATGGGTGTCGATGAGGCCGATGATCATGAACAAGGCGCGGGTGACCAGGGCTTGATGTTTGGTTATGCCAGCAATGAAACCGATGTATTGATGCCGGCACCGGTAACCTTTTCTCATCGCCTGGTGGCGCGACAGGCGGAAGTGCGTAAAAACAAGACCTTGCCATGGTTACGGCCGGATGCAAAAAGCCAGGTGACGTTTCGTTATGAAAATAACAAGCCGGTGGCTATTGATGCGGTGGTGCTTTCAACCCAGCATTCCCCGGCCATTGGCGAAAAACAATTGCATGAGGCGGTCATGGATGAAATCATTTTGCCGGTTTTGCCGGCTGAATGGCTACACCGTGATACCAAGTACTTTATTAATCCGACCGGTCAATTTATCATTGGCGGCCCGGTGGGTGATTGTGGCTTGACCGGGCGTAAAATCATTGTCGATACCTATGGCGGCATGGCCCGGCATGGTGGTGGAGCCTTTTCAGGAAAAGATCCGTCCAAGGTAGATCGTTCGGCGACTTATTTGTGCCGCTATGTCGCTAAAAATATTGTGGCTGCAGAATTGGCAGAACGTTGTGAAATCCAATTGTCCTATGCCATTGGTGTTGCCGAGCCGACCTCCGTGAGTATCAATACGTTTGGTACCGGCAAGATGAGTGAAGACCGGTTGGTACAGATTGTCCGGGAAATCTTTGACTTGCGGCCCAAGGGATTGATTGCCATGTTGGATTTGTTGCGCCCGATTTATCGGCCAACGGCGAGTTATGGGCATTTTGGACGCAATGAAGAAACATTTACTTGGGAAAAGACCGATAAAGTGGCGCTATTACGCGATGCGGCCGGTTTAAAATAACACAGACAGGAACAAAAATGAGTAGTCAAGATTATAAAGTTGCTGATATCACATTGGCGGAATGGGGACGCAAGGAGATTAATATCGCTGAAACGGAAATGCCCGGCTTGATGGCATTGCGCGAGGAATACGGGCAACGGCAACCGTTGAAAGGCGCGCGCATTGCGGGTTGTTTGCATATGACCATCCAGACGGCGGTTTTAATCGAAACCTTGACGGCTTTAGGCGCCGAGGTGCGCTGGTCGTCGTGCAATATTTTTTCCACCCAGGATCACGCGGCGGCGGCTATGGCGGCATCGGGTATTCCGATTTTCGCCTGGAAAGGGGAAACGGAAGAGGAAGCCTGGTGGTGTATTGATCAAACCATACTGGGTCCGGAGGGTTGGCGGCCTAATATGATCCTGGATGATGGCGGTGATTTGACTTCGGTGATGCATGAAAAATATTCCGGTATCATCGACAATGTCAGAGGCCTTTCGGAGGAAACCACGACCGGTGTCATGCGGCTTTATGAAATGGTTGATGATGGTTTGTTGAAGGTGCCGGCTTTCAATGTGAATGATTCGGTGACCAAGTCGAAGTTTGATAACCTATATGGTTGCCGTGAATCCTTGCTGGATGGCATCAAGCGGGCCACCGATGTGATGATTGCCGGCAAAATTGCCGTGGTTTGCGGTTATGGTGATGTCGGCAAGGGTTGTGCCCAATCGTTGCGTGGACAAGGTGCGACCGTATGGGTAACGGAAATCGATCCGATTTGTGCCTTGCAGGCGGCAATGGAAGGGTATCGTGTGGTTACGATGGATGAGGTAGCTGCACAGGCGGATATTTTTGTCACCGCAACCGGTAATTGTAATGTGATTACCCATGCCCACATGCAGCAAATGAAGGATCAGGCGATTGTTTGTAATATCGGTCATTTTGATTCGGAAATTGAAATTTCGGCGTTGCGGCAATATCAATGGGAAAATATCAAGCCACAGGTGGATCATGTTATTTTTCCGGATGGCAAACGCATTATTGTGCTGGCTGAAGGACGTTTGGTGAATCTGGGCTGCGCGACCGGGCATCCGAGTTTTGTGATGTCGAATTCCTTTTGCAATCAGGTATTGGCACAGATTGAACTGTGGAATAATGCCGAACAATATAGCAACAAGGTTTATGTTCTGCCGAAAAAACTGGACGAAAAAGTGGCCGCCCTGCACCTCAAAAAGCTGGGGGTTAAATTGACCCGGTTAACTGAAATTCAAGCTAAATATTTGGGCGTACCGGTCGAAGGGCCTTATAAGCCGGAACATTACCGCTATTAATTCAAACAAACAGCTTATTGTTTAGAAAAAAGGCTGATATTTAATCGGCCTTTTTTATTATTTTTCAAAATTATGCAATCGCAACGCAAATTCGATCAATTATTCAGTTTTGAGTTTTTTCCACCTAAAACATCACAGGCGGCCGTCAGTTTACAGTCGGTACAGAAGCGGTTGGCAGAGTTAAACCCGCATTTTTTTTCGGTAACTTTTGGTGCGGGAGGGTCAACGCGTGACAAGACTTTTGAGACCGCCTTGCAGATTGTGCAAAACAATATTGCCGCAGCCCCGCATTTATCCTGTATTGCATCGACCGGGCAAAATATCCGCGATATTCTCCAAAGTTATAAAAAAAATGGCATTCGCAGAATTGTCGCGCTGAGAGGTGATCTGCCATCCGGTACGATGTCAACGGGAGAATTCCGCTATGCCAATGAACTGGTTGAATTCATCCGTCGGGAAACCGGGGATTATTTTCAGATCGAGGTTGCCGCCTATCCGGAAGTGCATCCTCAGGCACGTAGCAGCCATGATGATCTGGTTAATTTCAAACGTAAGGTCGATGCTGGCGCGAATGCGGCAATCACCCAGTATTTTTATAATATCGATGCCTATTTTTATTTTATTGATGCCTGTGAACGTCATGGTATCGATATTCCTGTTGTTCCCGGTATCATGCCGATAACAAACTATACCCAGCTGTTTCGGTTTTCCGAAATGTGTGGCGCCGATATTCCACGCTGGATGCGCAAGCGCCTGGAAAGTTATGGTGATGACAAGGCATCGATACAGGCGTTTGGCCGGGATGTCGTCAGTCATTTGTGCCAGCGTCTGCTTGACAGTGGGGCGCCGGGTTTGCATTTTTATACCATGAACCGGGCGGAGCCTGTCCTGGAGATATGGAATAATCTGAGTTTTTAGATGCGCATCTCCCGTTTGTACTGGCCACAAGCGTTATCCACAGGCCAGCAAATCGAGATCGGTGATGAACAGGCCCATTATGTGCGTAATGTATTGCGTCTGAAAAAAGCGGCACCTGTTGTGCTGTTCAATGGACAAGGGGGCGAATGGGCGGCACAGGTGGTTGATGTTGGCAGAAAAAAGCTGCTCATCGCTGTCGGCCAGCATTATTTTCGGGATGTCGAGTCGCCACTCGATATCCATTTGGGCTTGACCCTGGTGCGTGCCGAGCGTATGGATTGGGCGATACAAAAAGCCGTTGAACTGGGCGTGAACCGTCTCTCGCCTTTATTGAGTGATCGTTGTGTCGTACAACTCAAAGAACACAAGGCTGAGCAAAAATTACAGCATTGGCGGAAGATTGTGCAGAATGCGGCGCAACAATGTGGACGTACCGTTGTACCGCCGATTAGCCGGCCTTGTCTATTGGCAGAATGGCTGGCCGGACAAAAAAAAGGCTTAAAATTGTTTTTACAGCCCCAGGCCGGTAATACCTTGGCCCAATTACGACCGCAATCCAACAAGGTAACTTTATTGTCAGGGCCGGAAGGTGGTTTCGCTCAGCATGAGCAGGATTTGGCAAGACAGGCAGGATTTGTCCCGAGCCGGCTGGGTAAGCGTGTTTTGCGGGCCGAAACCGCTGCACTGTCGGCCGTGGCGGTTGTGCAGGCGTTGTGGGGCGATTTGTGTTAAAGCGCAAGCTGGTTTATTGCCTGGCGCCACTTGCTGTTTTATTGCTTTGTATTTTGTCCGCTTGTCTGCTTGCATTTATCGTATTAATGAGTCTGGGCGATGTGTGGCCGTTTCAAAAACTGGTGGGCAAGGGTACACAGTTGTTTTTATGGCTCAGTCTTTTTCCCTTGATGTCACTGTTGCGTCTGAGCTGGCAGGATATCGGCTTTAATGGCAAGAATCCGTTTTATCGCCAATTACGGCAAGGCATGATAACCGGTCTGTTGATTCTGGGGCCAATTATTGCCTTGTTGTATGCTCTGGATATCCGGGATCTGAAAACGGATAAAATCTGGACTTTTGTATCCCTGTTGAAAACCCTGTCCGGCGCTTTTGTCACCGCCCTTTTGATTTCATTGATTGAAGAACCTATTTTTCGTGGCTTGTTGCTGACGGCGATCTACAAGCGCATGGGTTTGTGCATCGCTTTGTTGGTCAGTGCGGTTTATTATGCGGGGCTGCATTTTCTGAAAACCGGTTTACATATCGCTTATGCGGATTTGAATGTTGTCAGCGTTTCCGCATTGCTTGCCGATGCTTTGTCGAACCCGTTTCAATGGATACATCTACAGGCTTTTATCGCCTTGTTTATGGTCGGTATTTTTCTTGGCCTGGTACGTTTGCGAATGAATCTTGGTCTGGGTTTTTGTATCGGCTGCCATGCCGGTTGGGTGTTTTTAATCAAAATGACCAAGTCCATGTCGGACGTTAACGTCAATTCGGATTATTTTTTTCTGGTCAGTCCCTATGATGGCGTCATTGGCCCATTGGTCAGTATCTGGTTGATCGCTGCCGTGCTGTTTATGTTGTTTTATCGCAAGACTATGGGGAAAGTGTAAGCGCTAATCACGGAAGTTATTAAACTGTAACGGCATCGGCAATTGCGCCTGTTTGAGCATTTGTATGACTTGTTGCAGGTCATCGCGTTTTTTTCCGGTGACTCTGACCTTGTCGCCCTGGATGGCGGCCTGGACTTTCATTTTTTTGTCTTTAATCATCTTGACAATTTTTCTTGACAAGTCGGTGTCGAGACCTTGCTTCAGGGTGATTGTTTGTTGTGCGGTTTTGCCGCTGATGCGGGGTTCGGCGACCTCCATGCATTGGATGTCGACACCGCGTTTGGTCAATTTGTTTTGTAATATGTCCAGCATCTGTTGTAATTGAAACTCAACTTCAGCGCTCATGGTGATGACGCCATCCGTCTGTTTGAAATTGGCGCTAGAACCTTTGAAGTCAAAACGTGTCGATACTTCGCGGTTGGCCTGATCAACGGCGTTTCGGGCTTCATGCATGTCATATTCGGAAACTATATCAAAAGAAGGCATGTTGTTAACTCAAGTTTTGATCAAAGATGGTGATTTTAAACGGCACTTTCAATGTCTGATGGTTTGATATTCTAACCTGATTTTAGGGTTTGATAAGGCCGTTTTTGCAAATTTTTATCGATCTGACTATCAAAGCGAGTGAAAAATGTTCATAATTAACAGCTTTATCAGGTTTTTAAAGTCTCAACCCGGTTTTGACAAATAATGTTTGATTATCAAAAAGAATTTATCCAGTACGCGCTTGAATGCGGAGTTTTGCGTTTCGGCCGGTTTCAGTTGAAATCCGGCCGTCACAGTCCTTATTTTTTCAATGCCGGTTTATTCAATACCGGTGCGCAATTAGCCAAACTTGGACAATTTTATGCGCAGGTGCTGATCCAGTCAAAGATACAGGCCGACGTGTTGTATGGCCCGGCTTATAAAGGCATACCCTTGGTGAGCAGCACGGCAATTGCCTATGCCGCTTTGCAAGGCAACGACATGCCCTTTGCATTCAATCGCAAGGAAACCAAGGCGCATGGCGAGGGTGGTATTTTGGTCGGGGCGCCGTTGCAGGGTGATGTGTTGATTATTGATGATGTCATCACGGCGGGAACTTCGGTGCGTGAATCCGTGGATATTATCAAATCGGCAGGTGCTCATCCTTGTGGGGTTTTAATTGCTTTGGATCGGCAGGAAAAGGGACAGCAGGATTTATCGGCGGTACAAGAGGTGAGTGCAAGGTTTGAGATACCTGTTGCCTCGATAATAACTTTGGCAGATATTGTCAGTTATCTGGCTGGAACGGCCGGGTCGGATGACGCATTGAATGCGATAAAACACTATCAGAAGGTGTTTGGAATTTAGCCGGTATTAAAGCCGTTGGATTTGTTCGTGGCTGCACCGGTTGTTTATCGGGAAGTCATCATTGGTGATGGTCGGCAGAAATGGAAAAATGTAGTTTTTTGGGGGGGTGCCAAACTGTATTATGATTGATAATGGCTGTATATCCAGACTGTTCGGTGAGTTTTTTGTCAAGATTTGGAATTTGCTGTATTTTACGCATAAAGTTCTTAAGATATGGTCTACAATTGGTTATCATTATTGTCAGGTTTACGCCCTTGAGTGTTTAGAGCGCACTGTTTAGTGAATAAAGGTTAGCTATGAGGAATTTGGAATTTAAAGAACAGCTTCGCGATTATGCCAAATGGCGTACACAACTCGTGCAAGCGTTGGAAATGTATCAGCAATGGCGCAGCCGCTATGGTTTGAGCGATCCGCAGAGTCTGGATACACTTTTGAATATCATCAACAGCCTGAATTCCGATCGTATTACACTTGCATTTGCTGCGGAGTTTTCCCGTGGTAAAACGGAACTGATCAATGCCTTGTTCTTTGCGGAAACCGGCATGAGATTGTTTCCTTCATCGCCTGGCCGAACGACGATGTGCCCCGCCGAGCTGTTTTTTGACGAAAAAGGCGGTAACTATATACGTTTATTGAATATAGAGACCCGTCTGGAAGAGAGGTCTCTGACGGAATTTAAACAAAATCCGGACAACTGGACCCAGATTGACCTGGATTGTAATTCACCCGCGCAAATGCAGGAGGCTTTCAAGGAATTGGTGGCAGTAAAAAAAGTCAGCCGGGATGTCGCTGATAAATTGGGTTTATTTAATGAGGTGGAGGCAGCCGAGCAGGGCATCGTCAATCCTGAAGAGATTGAAATACCGGTTTGGCGTCATGCTTTGATCAGTTTTCCGCACCCTCTGTTGCAAGGCGGCTTGTCCATTTTGGATACACCGGGGCTAAATGCTTTAGGAACCGAACCGGAATTGACCTTGAGCATGCTGCCTAATGCCCAGGCCATTATTTTTGTGCTGGCGGCTGATACGGGCGTAACCAAAAGCGATATGGATATGTGGCGTAACCATGTTTGCCGTGCCCGAGGTAATGACAAACAGGGATTGGCGGTTGTCATGAACAAAATTGATTCGATGTGGGATGATCTTTCCGGAGATGAAGGGTATGAGGCATCGATCAAATCCCAGATCAAAAAATCCGCCTCGGTTTTAGGTCTTGACGAGAAATCAATCTTTCCGGTATCGGCCAAGCAGGCGTTATTGGCGAAAGTCAAATCGGATACGAAATTATTGGAAAGAAGCCGGATTACGGCATTGGAAAACTATCTCGGCGTTGACATATTGTTTCAAAGACAGAAGATTTTACGGGAAACCGTCAACCGGAATATTGGTTTTCTGGTTACCGAATCGCAGACACTGATTGATTCAAAATTAAAAAACGCCTTGATTCAGCTGGAGGAGTTTAAAAAAGTCGATTTTAACAACCAGGAAATGATCGCCAAACTGATGGCAGAAACACGCGATCAGCAAAATCTTTATTTGGCGAATGTAGAAAGTTTTCAGGCCAGCCGGAAAATATTCAGTGTTCAGGCCAAAATGTTGATTGATTCGATGTCCAAGGAAAGGATTGATGCAATTATCAAGGAAACCCGAACCGAGATGCTAAAAAGCCTGACCACGTATGGGATGAAACAGAATATTCGCAAATTGTTTGATAATTTGCGGGATTTATTACAGGAAACCGTGGAAATTACCAATGAAACACGCCGTTTGGTCAAAGCGATTCATAAAAAGTTTCACGATGAATATGGCTTTAAGGAAATAGAGCCAAAACTGTTTTCTATCAAGCAATATCAATTTGAGCTGGAACAGGTTTTTGAAGAGGGTGAAGCATTCCGCAGCAGTGCGCGTACAACCATGACCGAGCAAACCCTGGTTGTACAAAAACTTTATAACACGTTGATTGCCAAGGCTCGTTCCATTTTACTAAAAGCCAATCAGGATGCGACGGTTTGGAGTAACAGTGTGTTGACACCGTTGATGCATCAAATCAAGGATCACAAGACTCAAATAGAAAACCGGCTGCAGATGTTGCGGCGTATTAATGAATCAAAAGGAAATATCAAGGAAAGCATTGCTTCGCTGGAAGCTGAAATCAAACCATTAAAACAACAGCGCCTGGAACTTTCCATGATTGTCAAAGACATGAACCTGGGAAAAGAGGCCGAGAAGGAAGAAAAAACCGAAGTCACGCCAGCCGATGCGATGTCCTGATTAGGCTTTTTCCGGCATTGCCGCTGTCATTTTAAAAAAAAGCCTGTCGATTTATCGTGGTTTTTTTCAAAAATCAAATCCCACACTTCATGGCCGAGGCGAATGCCGCGTTTTTCAAATTTTGTCAGAGGCCGGTAATCTGGCCGGGGGGAGAAGCCGGTGCCGTTGCAGGTATTTACCATAAGCGGATTTTGCAATAAAACCTGTAATATCTGATCGGCATAATTTTGCCAGTCGGTTGCCGCGTGGAAGCGTCCGCCGTTTTTGAGTTTTTGGGCAAGCAAGTGGATAAAGTCCGGCTTTACAAGGCGGCGTTTGTGATGTCTTCTTTTGTGCCAGGGATCCGGAAAAAACAAATAAAGCCCCGATAGAGTCTCATCCGGGATACAGGTTTCGAGAATTTCGACCGCATCATGGCAATAAATACGAACATTGCTGATTTGGCGCCGTTTGATTTGCTGCAGCAAATGGCCGATACCGGGTTTGTGTACTTCAATGCCAATATAATTGTAATGTGGATTTGCCTCAGCCATTTTGGCGAGACTGTCGCCATTACCAAAACCAATTTCGACGAATAATGGCGCATTACGGGCAAAGACCCGGGTATAGTCATAAGAGCAATTCGGGTTCAGGCAATAAATATCCCATAATTGCTCTATTGCGTTTTGTTGGCCCGGCGTCATACGCCCCTGGCGGCGTATAAAGCTGCGAATCCGGTGTTTGTCAGGTTGTTTGCAGGCCGGCATGGTTTATAAAAACAGACCTTCTATTGGTGATGATGCGGAAGCAAAACGTTTGCGGGGCATGCGGCCCGCAAGAAAGGCTTCCCGGCCGGCTTCAATACCTTTTTTCATTGCTGAGGCCATCAATATCGGGTTTTGCGCTTCGGCAATGGCGGTATTCATCAATACGCCATCACAACCCAGTTCCATCGCGACTGCGGCATCGGATGCCGTGCCAACACCAGCATCAACCAGGATTGGCACTGAAGCGTTTTCAACAATGGTCAAAATATTATAGGGGTTGCGAATGCCGAGACCGGAGCCAATGGGGGCGGCTAAAGGCATGACCGCAACACAGCCGATATCTTCGAGTTTTTTGGCGGTGATGGGATCATCATTGGTATACACCATGACATCAAAACCTTCCTTGACCAGAATTTTAGCTGCTTCCAGGGTGGCGACAATGTCCGGAAACAGGGTTTTTGGGTCAGCCAGTACTTCCAGCTTGACCAGGTTATGACCATTCAATAATTCGCGTGCCAAACGGCAGGTACGGAGCGCATCCTCAACGCTGAAACAGCCTGCCGTATTGGGCAGGATGGTGTATTTATGCGGTGGAATCACATCCAGCAAATTGGGCTCACCGGCGTTTTGTCCGATATTGGTGCGGCGTATGGCAACAGTCACGATTTCCGCACCGCTGCTGGCTATGGCGTCCCGGGTTTGTTGCAAATCCCGGTATTTTCCAGTGCCCACCAACAAGCGGGAACTATAGCAACGACCGGCAATATGCAGTAAATCGTTCTGTCCACCACCAATGGCCTGAACAATTTCAACCCGATCCTGATCTTGTAACAGGGTTTTGTCGTATTGGTCAAAAGGCAGGATTTCTTTATTGAGTTCTACCGCGATACGCTTGTTGCTCAATCCAAGATCGGCGACAATATCGGCAACCAAGGAACCTTCGCGAAGCGTCCGCCTTTCACCATTGATATAAATGTTCATAGTCCTCCTGTTTTTCAGTGTTTGACTGACCGGCGTTTTTGTACCGAAGCGGCCAGTTTGTTCAGTAATTGCTCGGTATCATCCCAGCCCAGGCAGGCATCGGTAATGCTTTTCCCATAAGTAAGCGGTTTGCCGCTTACGACATCCTGGCGGCCCGCAACCAGATGGCTTTCAATCATGACGCCTGTAATACGGTGATCACCACGGGCAATTTGTCCGGCAACATCCTCGCCAACCAATAACTGACGCTGATATTGTTTCAAGCTGTTGGCATGACTGAAGTCAATCATGATATTGGCCGCTAATCCGGCTTCCTGAAGTGCCCGGGCAACCTGGTCAACGCTGACTGCATCGTAATTTGGCTGGCTGTTGCCGCCACGCAAAATAAGATGGACATCTTCATTGCCGGTGGTGGAAAAAATGGCGGAATGACCCGCTTTGGTCAGGGACAGAAAATGATGCGGGCTCATGGCCGCGCGGATAGCATCGATGGCGATTTTAACGGTGCCATCGGTCGCATTTTTAAAGCCAACCGGACAGGATAAACCGGATGCCAGTTCGCGGTGTACCTGGCTTTCCGTGGTGCGGGCACCGATAGCGCCCCAGGAAATCAGATCGGATAGATATTGCGGCGTAATCAAGTCCAGGTATTCGGTTGCCGCCGGGACGCCCAGATTGTTGATATCCAGTAATATTTGACGGGCCACGCGCAGGCCTTTGTTGATATTGAAACTGGAATCCAGATCGGGATCATTGATCAAGCCTTTCCAGCCGACCGTGGTACGTGGTTTTTCGAAATAAACCCGCATAATGATGACCAGATCATCACTTAACTGATCGGCGATTTTACGCAATCCTTGCGCGTACTCGCGGGCGGCGTCTGGATCGTGAACCGAACAAGGGCCAACGATCACTAACAAGCGATCATTGTCTCTCGACAGGATTTTGTGAACATCCTGCCGGGCACGAAGAATCGTTTGGGTTGCGTTTTCGGTTATCGGGATTTCTTTATGAATCTGAACGGGAGGGATCACTTCCTTGATTTCACAAATTCGAAGATCATCAGTATTATTCAATGGCATGGTCCTTTTAACTACAAGCTGTTATCGTAAACTAACAGAGGCTTAATCTGAGCATGAGTTTAAAAATGTCTATTTTAACTGTTTTATCAAATCTTTGTTAGTGGATGTGTATTCGTTCAGCAATTCTCAATTTAGGATTTCTCATATTTCTGGTATCGGAATATCTAGCCCTCTCAGCATAAATTCCAGTAATGATGGCCAGCTATCAAAGTGCATGTAACGAGTAAGCGCCCTTATATCATCAAAAAATGTCTTCCTGCTGGTCAGTTCATTTCGTACCAGCGTATAGCATTGATCAAACCCCTCAAGTCCTGTGTGGACTAAAAAAGTATACTACCCCAAGAAAAAGGACAAAATAAATTTTAAATTATTACAATACA
>CAZDXJ010000074.1:0-11440 GCA_964509475.1 uncultured Methylococcaceae bacterium
TGTATTGTAATAATTTAAAATTTATTTTGTCCTTTTTCTTGGGGTAGTATAGTCATTAAGTTAAGAAAATATGATTTGGGTGTCTGCGGCTTGTCGTACTGTGCGGATAAATCCGCACCTACAGCCATGTCAATACCAGCGGAACCAGAATCGTCTGGAGACCTTTTTAAGTCGTCACTGGCCAAAAGTACACTATTCGCTGGCACTGGATTCAGTGACACTGGAAAATTTATTGATTGACTATGGCTGTCCGGAAAAGATTGCTGCCGATAAAGAGGGGGGCTGCAAAAAAAATGCGCAGCTGGGGGGGAAGAGCCAATTAAGGAACAAGAAAATTGAGTGCGTGATAGAAGGCGCTTGTTACCCCCTCGGGCAGCCTTGTACCGAAGCCGAAATACGCTATTTACAAGCCCTGGCTGAAGAAATGAAACACAGTCGGCTACAAAAAAAGCAGGCTAAACAGGCTTTGGAAGCTCTGATCAAGGGCGATAGCGAATTACGGGGAATGGAGGAACTGATTGGGTGGGTCACCACGGCTGTATTATTGAGTTGTCACCTGGAACCCGGGACGTATGATTGCGCGAGTAGCGACCTGAAAGCATTGGGACTCAATTTAAAGGAAAAAAGTAGTGGTCGCCATGTCGGTCAACTCAAACTGACCAAGCGAGGTAGCTCCGTTGCCCGAAATTATCTCTACTTTGCGGCATTACGCTTGATTAAACTCAACCCGGTCGCGAAAGCAGGGTATCTCAGTAAAGTAGATCCACGAGCCAGGAATAAGACCGTTATCGCTGTCATGCGTAAATAAATATATAAATTAGGTATTGACATGCTTATGACAGGTTGGGTTAGCGCAGCGTAACCCAACACATGCCACAGAATTGTTGGGTTACGGCTATCGCCTAACCCAACTTACCAGGCTTTTGTGTTTTTCGTGGTTAATATCATTTGATATTCAAAATCCGCATCCGTGGCTGCGTAAAGTATAAATTCCCAGTATCTGCAAACAGGAAAAAGAGTATGGTACTAGGCACTGGCTTGGTTTATTGGAAAATTATGGCCAGACTGATCATGATGGCGCTGCTGAGTATCGCGTACAGGGTGCCTCGGTGATTGTGCTGCATCTGTTGACGTAGTTCAGCCAGTTCGCGGTTATGGGTTTCGACTTGCAATCTAGCATGTGCTGCATCATCGAGGACGTGGTAGATCAGGGATGGAATTTCCGGGAATTGCTCGGCCAGTTCAGGAAATTGTTTCAGCGCCTTGCTGAGTTTCGCTTTTGGCCCAAGGCGATCATGAAACCAGTTTTCCAGAAACGGTTTGGCGGTTTGCCAGAGATCCAGTTCAGGATAGAGTTGGCGGCCCAGGCCTTCAATATTGAGCAGGGTTTTTTGCAGTAACACCAACTGGGGCTGGACCTGCATGTCAAACCGCCGGGCGGTTTGGAACAGGCGCAGGAGCAGGTGTCCAAAAGAAATATCTTTCAAGGGTTTGGCAAAAATAGGTTCGCAGACACTGCGTATCGCCGCTTCGAATTCCTCGATGCGGGTTGTGCCGGGAACCCAGCCGGATTCGACGTGCATTTGGGCAACCCGGCGGTAATCACGGTTAAAAAAAGCCAGGAAATTTTCGGCCAGATAACGCTGATCGGAGTCGGACAAGGTTCCGACAATGCCAAAATCAACGGCCAGGTATTTGGCCGGTGGATCAACGAAGATATTGCCTGGGTGCATATCGGCGTGAAAAAAATTGTCTCGAAAAACCTGGGTGAAAAATATTTCCACACCGCGTTCGGCCAGCAGTTTAAAGTCAGCATCGGCATTTTGCAGGGCGGCAATATCACCGACCGGAATGCCGTGAATACGCTCCATGACCAGAACTTTGCGCCGGGTGAGCGGCCAGTGGATACGAGGTACATAGAGTATATCCGAGTGTTCGAAATTATGCCGCAGTTTGGCGGCATTGGCCGCTTCCCGAACCAGATCCAGTTCGTCGAGCAAGGTTTTTTCAAATTCGGCAACAACTTCCATTGGCCGCAGGCGCCGCGCTTCATCCCAGAAGCGTTCAGCAAAACCTGCCAATTCATAAAGCAGAGCGATGTCGGAGCGGATACGTTGTTCAACATCGGGGCGCAAAACCTTAACGATAACCGATTCGCCATTGACCAGAGTTGCCGCATGCACCTGGGCAACCGATGCCGAAGCCATAGGTTCGGCGTCGAATGCCTTGAAAGCCTCGCCGATTGTCATGCCGAGTTCCTGTTCAATAATAGCGCGTGCGGTTTCGTTCGGAAAAGGCGGAACCTTGTCTTGCAGTTTGACCAATTCATCGGCAATGTCGTCCGGCAACAAATCTTTCCGGGTTGACAACGCCTGGCCGAATTTGACGAAAATCGGGCCAAGGTCTTCCAGGGTGCGGCGGATTCTTATCGAGCGGGGTGCTTTTTCCTTGCTTGACCAATAGCTTGGGGAAAAAAAAGCCAGGAAGCGGACTGGTCTGAATAAATGGGTTTTCAGGACGATTTCATCCAGGCCGTGAAAAACCAGCACCCGGTTGATATGGAGCAAGCGTATGAACAGCTTGGGATGTATCACGAGAGTCTCTGCCTTTGTAGGGTTGAGTTGGGTTATTTGAATAAAGTTGTCAGATCAGCACGCTGTGCCAGCTTGTTTCAACTGATCTGGGTATCGTTCATATCCCGTTCTGTTGTTAGCAAACGTTCGATTCGTGCATGTAAACGATCAAAATCTGCCCGCAAATTATCGACTTGACGACAGAATAACTCCATTTCCGGCGCCGAGGGCAAGTCACGGGTTTCTTCTTGTAAAAATTCAGTCAGATTCAGACGAAAACGGGCTGCTGTTTCCTTGCTCCATTGTTGTCCGGTTTTAACGATACGTCCGATCTTGTGGGCAATGATATCACCGGTATAATGGGAGAGGGCTTCTTCCAGATCGATGTCAAGTTGCTCGAAAAGTTGCTGAAATTTGCGACCGGTTTCCGTATCGCCTGAAAGGGTCACCTGACCGGAAAACAGGGTACGTATGGGGGTTGAACTCAGAGCCATCAAACCCAATGCGGTGGCGCTTCCGGTTAATGTGGTATCGGGGGGGTCCAGGCAGGATTCCAGTATTTGTATTTTTTCGGTGCTTGGGCAGAGAAAAAAAACCAAGTCGAAAGGCTGTATGCGAACGGCGACAATTTTACCCGCTAGTGGCTCAAGAAAGCGTGATGCATCCTCATCCAGGGACAAATAACGATTGAGTGCGCTTTCCAGGGTGTCAAGCAGTAAGGGTTTGATGAGCATGGTTCAAATTTTGTAACCGCGGTGTATCGCAACAATACCTTGTGACATATTGAAATAATCGCAGCGTTCAAGGCCGGCGTTTAACATCATTTGTTTCAGTTCTTCCTGTTTTGGGTGTACCCGGATCGATTCCGCCAGATATTGATAACTGTCGGCATCTTTGGCGACCCATTCGCCCATTTTGGGCAAGATTTTGAACGAATAAAAATCATAGAGCTTTTCGGTGATTTTGTCGGTAGGGTGGGAGAACTCCAGGACAATAACCCGGCCACCGGGCTTCAATACACGCTGCATGGAGCGCAAAGCGGCATCTTTGTCGGTCACATTGCGCAGTCCGAAGGCAATACAAACACAATCGAAGCTGTTATCGGCGAAGGGCAGTTTTTCGGCATTGACCTGGGCATAGCGGATACCGGTCAGTCCCCGATCGATCAGACGATCACGGCCGGTGCGCAGCATGGAGGCATTGATATCGGCGAGAATGACTTCACCTTGCGGACAGACGCGTTTTTCAAAAAGAAGGGTCAGATCGCCGGTGCCGCCGGCCAGGTCTAACACCTTGTCGCCATTTCTGACGTTGCTCAGCTGTACCGCAATGCGTTTCCAGATACGGTGTATACCCAATGACATTAAGTCATTCATGATATCGTATTGTTCGGCGACCGAATCAAATACGCCGCGAACCAGTCCGGCTTTTTCTTCCGCGGCGACTTCTCTAAAACCAAAATGAGTGGTTTTGTTTTGTGTCATCAGGTGTCCTCAAAATTAATGATTGTCCGGTTGTTTCCGAACATGGCCGGCCGCATGCAGGCGCTTCAGGTAGGCCGACCACAATTGTTCTTGTTCCTGACCCAGTTTGTACAATAAACCCCAGGTATAGATGCCGGTATCATGCCCATCACTGAATTGAGGTGCGATACCATAATGACCGATGGGTTTGATTTTTAAAATGGTCACATTTTCCTTGCCGGTCTGCAGGATTTCCTGGCCGGGTCCGTGTCCGAGCGCTTCGGCGCTGGGTGTGTAAACCCGCAAATATTCATAGGGCAGCTTGAACGTGTGACCGTCGTCAAAACTGATTTCCAGTAGCCGCGAGACTTGATGTAATTTGATTTCAGTCGGTTTGGCGTTGATTGATTCAGTATTTAAACGCATAAGTTTTATAGGATGTACCGGCTCAAATCTTCATCCTCGGCAAATTCGGTCAAATGGGCGTCGACATAGCTGGCATCAACGATGACGGTTTTATCCAACAAATCCGAGGCGGCAAAGGAAATTTCTTCCAGCAGTTTTTCCAGAATTGTGTGCAAGCGCCGGGCGCCGATATTTTCGGTGCTTTCGTTGACCTGAAAGCCGAGTTCGGCAATGCGTTGTATGCCATCGGTGGTGAATTGCAATTGTACACTTTCGGTTGCCAATAGGGCCTGATATTGTTCGGTCAATGAAGCATCCGGTTCGGTCAGGATGCGGACAAAATCATCGGTGGAAAGTGCGTCCAGTTCAACACGAATCGGAAACCGGCCTTGCAATTCAGGGATCAGGTCGGAGGGTTTGGACAGATGGAATGCGCCGGAGGCGATAAACAGGATATGATCGGTTTTGATCATGCCGTATTTGGTACTGACCGTACTGCCTTCCACCAAAGGTAACAAATCACGCTGCACGCCCTCCCGGGAAACATCACCGCCGCGCATGTCCGATCGCTGGCAGACCTTGTCGATTTCGTCCAGGAATACGATGCCGTGTTGTTCGACGGCTTCGACAGCCTGGAGCTTGACTTCGTCTTCATTGATCATTTTGGCGGCTTCTTCTTCCTGCAATACTTTCAAGGCTTCCTTGATGCGCAGTTTGCGGGTTTTGGTGCGGCCGGTATTCATATTTTGAAACATGCCTTGCAGTTGGCTGGTCATTTCTTCCATGCCGGGCGGAGCCATAATTTCGACACCGATAGGTGAGGCACTGACTTCGATTTCCACTTCCTTGTCATCCAGATCACCTTCGCGTAATTTTTTACGCATTTTCTGGCGGGTGGTTTTTTCCGTGTCCGATAACATACCACCTTCGGCAGCCGGTAACAAAATGTCCAGGATAGCTTCCTCAGCGGCATCCAGGGCGCGGTTTTGCACTTTTTCCATGGCTTTTTCCCGGGTCATTTTAACGGCGGTATCGACCAGATCGCGAATGATCGATTCAACATCACGGCCGACGTAACCCACTTCGGTGAATTTGGTCGCTTCAATTTTGATGAATGGTGCATTGGCGAGGCGCGCCAGGCGGCGGGCTATTTCGGTTTTGCCAACGCCGGTCGGGCCGATCATCAGAATGTTTTTGGGAGTGATTTCATCGCGTATCGCCATATCAACCCGGGATCGGCGCCAGCGGTTACGCAGGGCAATAGCGACAGAACGTTTGGCACTGGCTTGGCCGATAATATGTTTATCCAGTTCGTGTACGATTTCTTTGGGAGTCATTTGGGTCATTTCAGCTTAACTCCTGAGGTTGGGCGTCCAGTTCTTCAATGCGTAAGTTGTGATTGGTATAGATGCAAATATCCGCTGCGATATTCAAGGCTTTTTCTACAATATCACGCGCATCCAGTTGGGTGTTTTCCAGCAGGGCGCGAGCGGCGGATTGCGCGTAAGGGCCACCCGAACCGATGGCAATCAGATCGTGTTCCGGTTCGATGACATCACCCGTTCCTGAAATGATGAGTGATGTTTTGCTATCGGCAATGGCCAGCAGCGCTTCAAGCCGGCGCAGGGTTCTGTCGGTGCGCCAGTCTTTGGCCATTTCCACGGCGGCGCGGGTCAGATGCCCCCGATGTTTTTGCAGTTTTCCTTCGAAATGTTCGAACAGGGTAAATGCGTCGGCGGTGGCGCCGGCAAATCCAGCAATGACTTGGTCATGATACAGGCGGCGTACCTTGCGGGCATTGCCTTTCATGACCGTATTACCTAAAGTGACCTGGCCATCGCCGCCGATAACGACTTTGTTACCACGGCGAACAGAGATTATCGTTGTACCTCGAAATTCCACGTTTTATCCAGCTATTAATAAATAAACTGTGTAATTTTACATGAATAGGGGCGTATAGGAAATGAGGAAATAGCGATTATACAAAAACAAACAAGAACAGTATGTCTTTTGTAAAGCTGTTTTTTGGCAAAAAAGACCTGTAAACTCAACGTGACATCAAGTTTTTTTGGGGGGATGTATGTAAAAAGCATTTCCATCTGGAAATGCTTTTTACCTGGAAAGTGTGGGTTAAATTGCTGTAACGTTGTCGGCCTGTAACCCTTTGTCGCTATGGCTTATATTGAAAGTTACCTGTTGTCCGTCCTGAAGCGTGCGACGGCCAGAGCCGTTTATTGCGCGGAAATGGACGAACACATCCGGGCCGCTTTCTTGTTGAATGAATCCAAATCCTTTTTCGTCGTTAAACCATTTAACGACACCGGTTACTAATTCGTCTGACATAAAAAAAACCTTAAAAATAAAAAATTGCACGATAGATATTGCGGATAATTAAATCATGCAAAACAGATAGGTAATCAACTGGAACCGCTGCACACGGCGCTCAATGAAACACTGCATAATGTAATTTCTTTAACATCCGCACATAGTTTATTATGGATCACTTGCTTCTACAAGGAAAACGCTTACAAAATACGGTTTTTTACAGGTTTTTTTGAATTGTTTTTCAATAACAGGCCGTGTTGACCCTTGATATGGCTTTTGATTTTGGCGTTCAAATAACCTGTCAGAAAGCGGAACAATCTTTTTAAATGGGTAGGATTGTGCAGGCTCATGGCTATATATTGACGCATGATCCGGCGTTGTTTATAAAAACCTTTTAAAATATTCTGGTATTCAATGTCCAGGGTTTCGACGCTGATATTATCCGGTGCCCAAACGAAATTCATGCCGTTCATTTTTTCCCAGTGATCGTCGCGTATGCGGGTTCCATAGATTTCATGGTAGATTGGCGATCCTGGGTAAGGGGTGAATTTGGACAGATTCATCGTTGTCATCGGAAGGCGTCGGATAAAAGCCTTGGTTTGGGCTATGGTGCGTTCATTTTCTCCAGGGAAGCCCAGCATAAACAACCCTTTGCAGCGAATGCCCGCTTGTGCTGTCCAGTTTATTGCCTGTTCGGATATTTCCACGCGGGCGGCCTTGTCCATTTTCTGTAATAATTCATTGGAACCACTTTCCAGGCCAAAACTGATTTCCCAGCAGCCGGCCTGTCGCATGCGTTTCAATACATCGGGTTTTACCGTATCCACCCGGGCGGTACAGCTCCAGCTTACAGGCAAGCGATTTTCGATGAGTAAGTCGCATAATTCAAGAGTCCGCAGGCGGGAAGCCAAAAATAAATCATCGACAAACTGAATATGGCGAATACCATAGTGCTTTTGCAGATGCTGCATCATTTGAAAAACCCTGCGGGGTGAATTAGCTCGGACTTTGGCGCCGAATGTTGATGTGTCGCAAAATTTGCATAAAAAAGGACAGCCGCGCGAGGCGGCCAGGGTCGCGACCGGGCCTTGTGGATAATCATAAATAGCGGGCAAGTAGCTGTGTGGGAAACCGGGCAGTAGATCCCATGCCGGTAAGGGTAACTGATCCAGATCGCTGATAATCGGTGCGGGCGGCGTTTTTATCAATTCCGCTTGATTCCGGTAAATGATGCCGGCAACATCATTCGGAATTTGTTTCATGTCCAGTCTTTGCAATAATTTGGGTAAAATGAGTTCGCCTTCATGTAAAACGGCAATATCAAACGCCATAAACCTTTGCATGGTTTCGATGGACATGGAAGAAATATGCGGCCCGCCAACAATAATTTTACAGGCGGGCAGAGCTTGTTTGATTTTTCTGGCGATCAAGGCCGCCTGCCAAACACCCACCGTGAACAATGTGATAGCAAGGTAGGCGGGTTGTTCAGCGATGATGCGATCAGCAACCTGCTGGTTATCCAGGTTTTCTATGTCGCTTTCGATAATCGAAGTTTGATAGCCCTGTTCCCGGGTCGCCGCAGCCAGGTAAAGCAAGCCCAGAGAAGGGGAACGGTTGGTAATGTTACGCACGAAATCATAACCCGGCGCGATACGTTCGTAAGGAGGGTTCAAAAAAATGATTTTTTTTGCCATGCCTGGTGACCCTGTCAAAAATACAAATTTCTTCAGCAATGCCGCCGGGTTTTTATGGCGGTTACATCAAGTTTTAGTAGACACAGTTTTAATTTCAATGTCCAGTAATTATATTGCACGCGGCCAGAGGGCTGCGGATTTTGAACATCAGCCGGAATAGCTTAATGATCGTTTGGATGGGATGATGGATAGGGGGGCAGGCTTCATTCGATATCTTCCTCCTTTTGTTTGGCTTGTTTGATGGCCAGGTTCAGCTCCGCACGTTGTTTTTCCAGGACCAGCAATTCAATTTCCCGGCGCAGGTAATCGGCTGAACGGGTGGTTGCGTCAAAACGTTTTTTCTGTTCGATGACACTGGCTTCCAGGCGCAGATCCTTAAGGCGGTTTTCCAGGTTGATTTTCTCTATTTCCAGGCGTTCCTGCCTTTTAAGTTCTTCCAGTTGACGGATTTCTTCCACGTCCAGCTGCATTTCCAGTTCTTTTTGTTTCAGTTGTTTCTCCAGTTTCAGTTGTTCCTCATGCAGGCGTTGTTTGGATTCGTTCCATTGCAATTCGCGTTTTTCATGTTCCTTGATCTCTTCCAATGTTTCCTTTTCTTTCATGCGGTTCTGATGCGCCAGTTTTTGCAATTGCAGTTTTTGTTCGGATTTGAACTGGCGTGCCTGTTGTGCCTCTTCCGCTTGTAGTTCCGCTTCCGCTGCCAATTCACGCAGATGAATGACATGGCGGGTGCTTTCTGCGTGGATGCGCTTTTCAATTTCATGCCGCTCATGTTGCTGCTGTTCTTTTTCCAGCAGCCTTAAACGGGCGTTTTCTGCATCCTGGGCTTGTTGTTGACGTAATAATTCCTCTTCGCAGTTACGTTGCTGGAGTTTTAACTCGGCTTCTTTTTCCTGTTGCAGCCGTTGTTCACGTTGTTGTTTTTCGTGAAATTCGAAATTTTTTTGCAGAATATTCAAATAAACCGGTTCATGAACGAAACGGGCGTCAATTTGACCGGAGTCTTCGATATCGGCAAACTCCGGGTGCAAGGATGTCAAGGTTCGGCATTGAATGTTTTTTAACAACATCAATTCATTGATTCCAGCATCAATGCGTTTTTCCACATCGAGTAATCCTTGTTTAATCCAGTCACCGTTTTCCAGGGTGTGCAATTCCTTGTCTACCCGATCGAAGATCAGGCCTTGAAAACCCTTTTTTATATGCTGATTGACTGCCGACAAAGCCTCGCTGTTTGCCAACGCGTATTTACAGGTTGCCTGGAAACGTATATCCAGGGTTGCATCGATTTTGCAGAATCCGCCATACAGACTGATCTGGCGGGTCAGATGCCAATCTTCAATCGACAAACGGTATAACGTGTGGTAGAACCGTTTGACAAATTTGGCCGGTCGCTCAAAGACTTTGTGGTAAGGGCCTAAACGGCTGACGACAACTTGTCTGTCGGCTTCAAACCCAGGTTCCCAGACATCCTCATCATCAATTTCCTGATTCAGCCAGTCTCCGGTCAGCCATTGTTGCAATAGCTTGTCATTGCTACTCATGATTGGCCTCTTGCACAGAAGTTGTATGCTTGGAATGTGTTTGTTGTTTGAGTTGTTGCAGCCTTTCACCCATATGGTCAGCGATCAGTGGATAAAGGTTAGGGGCAAATTCGACTGTACGGTGATCGATTTTACGTAAAAAACCGCGGCTCAACAAAAAACCCACTGCAAACATTCTTGACCAGTCCGAATAGCGCCGGGCACGCTCGATTTCGGTTTTTTCAATGATCATTTCCAGTTCATCGTTTTCGTTAATGCGAAATTCGCTGAATTGCCGGAGACATTCAAAAACCAGTTCCTGTTCACGCTCACTTAAAGGACCGGGTGCGGTAAATTCCAAACGGTAGGAGAGTAGCACGGTAAAAAAATCAACCATGGCGGCACATAGGAAGGCAAACCAGGAAAATCCTTTCCACATTGCAAAAGAGGGTTTGATACCCTGGGCAAACTGGGCATAGGGCATCAATACCGGTGCCTCGGGGACCTTGCGTCCGGCTTTGGTGGCCAGTGCATTGAAGCGGATTTGTAAATCCTGGAAATAAGATAAAACGCGTTGATATGCATCCTCGATATCGTTGGCATCATTATCCAGTTTATTGAGGTTAAGCTGTAAATTTCTGATGATGTTATCCAGTTCCGAAAAGCCCTGGTCGAATTGTTGGAAGTATTGTTTTTTTTCCTGATAGCGTTGATTGAAGTGCCGCCACAGGGGGCCCGCGCCAACCTGGTCTTTCAATTGTTCCGGGGTGTCCGGGTGAGTGCCGAAATAAGCCTGGGTGACTTCTTGTGAGGCTTTATCCAAATCCTTGCGCTGTTCATCCAATATATCGGTTTTTATTGCTAGCAACTTGTTTAAATAGTCATCCACTTCAGTGCGTATTTTTTGCAGGCGATTGATGCGGATGGTTTGTTCTTCGGAAATTTCATAAAACTTAAAATAGGAAAACGAGATCGACGCCGCAATGGCGATCAGTAGTGAGGCGAAAACTGAAAAATAACGGAAGCGATTCGCTTTCCAATGTATTCCGGCAATCTCCAGCGAACAAATGACAATGATGGATTGTATGGCAATGGTAATGATTAATGCAATCCACGGTAAAATGAAATGCGACATACCATAATAAGTGGTGAACCCGGATGAAACGCTGAGCATCAGCACAATTGGAATTGACCAGATGCGTAACAAACCGACAAACAGGGTTTGAATACGATTGATTAAACCACCGAGTCCCCGGCCTTCATGTTTGTTAATGTCTGCTTTATTCATTTATTATTCTATTTATCGGGTCAGCGAGTATTGTTACAGGGTCAAATTCAATATATCCAGAATTACTGTCAGTATATTTTTCTATGTGCCCATACCAAAAGCAAATATTACAGAAGGGCTTTGTTGCATAAAAAATTGACAGCGTGATTTCTGAGTGTATTACCTATTA
>CAZDXJ010000075.1:0-11396 GCA_964509475.1 uncultured Methylococcaceae bacterium
TGCATACATCGCTGTCGTTCGGCATAACATCCCAGGTTAGGCAAGCCCAGCTCTTCCGTGGAAGGGCTGGGCAAGCCTGATAAATCAATGACCTGTACCGGCTTTTCAGAGGGGGTGAGTCGGTACGGAAATTTTTTATCAAACTTGATTTTCCGTGTATCGTCACCATTATGTCAGGATCAATGTCAATATTGTGGAGAATATTATGAAAAATGCTTTGGGCAATTTAATGCAGCAAGCACAGCAAATGCAGGAAGAATTTCAAAAAGCCCGGGAAGAATTGGGATCATTGGAAGTGTTGGGTGAGTCAGGCGCCGGTTTGGTGAGCGTATTGATGACGGGCAAACGCGAAGTTCGCAAGGTATCCATTGATGATTCATTAGTCGGGAATGACAAGGATATGCTGGAGGATTTGGTGGCTGCGGCAATCAATGATGCCGTGCATAAGGTCGAGAAATTGAAACAGGAAAAAATGGCCGGTTTAACTTCTGGAATACCGCTTCCTCCCGGTTTTAAAATGCCGTTTTAAGCAACCGTGCAGGGTGAGCCTTTGTTGCAACACCTGATCCAGTCGTTGCGTTGCCTGCCGGGTGTGGGTTCAAAATCGGCGCAGCGTATGGCGTTTTTTTTACTGCAGCGTGATCGTGATGGCGCCCGGCAGTTGGCGGAAGCCTTGTCACAAGCCGCTGACCGGATTGGCTATTGTCAACTCTGCCGTACTTTTAGCGAACAAGAAATCTGTAAAAGTTGCAACAGTTCCGAACGGGACGAATCGCTTTTATGTGTGGTGGAAAACCCGTCCGATGTCTGGGCTATTGAGCAAGCCGGTTTTTTTACCGGTATGTATTTTGTTTTGCACGGAAGCCTTTCTCCTTTGGATGGTATCGGCCCAGAACAACTTGGTATGGACTTGCTGGAGCGGCGGCTTGCGGGCAAACAGGTACAGGAATTGGTGTTGGCGACCAACTCCACCGTTGAAGGCGAGGCGACCGCCCATTTCATTGCTGAACTGGCGGCCCGGCATGACGTGGTGGCAACCCGTATCGCACAGGGTGTGCCAATGGGGGGAGAATTGGAGTATATTGACAGTGGTACTTTATCTCATGCCTTTTCGGGGCGGAGAAGTTATTGATTTCAGATCAGGATTTGGCAATGACAAAATGTTTGTTTTGCAAAATGATAAATGGGGAAATACAGCCGGATGTGGTGTTCGAAGATGACGATGTGTTGGCTTTTCGTGATATCAATTCGCAGGCGCCAACCCATATTTTGGTGATCCCCAAACAGCATGTCGCAACCTTGAATGAATTGAATGATGCCCAATTAGCCGGTAAGCTGTTGTTGACGGTTTCCCGGCTGGCGCAGCAGCAGGGTTTGTCGGAAACGGGATACCGGACCGTGATCAATTGCAATCAGGATGGCGGCCAGGAGGTGTTCCACTTGCATCTGCATTTGCTGGGTGGAAGAAAACTGACTTGGCCACCCGGTTGATGAGGCGTGCTGAAAACATTACATTATAGGGATTGCGGCTCAAGCCGATCCTGCAATATTGACCTATTGCCTGATGCGGCTTTATGACAAAGCGGGTTGGTTAAGGCATAGAGAAATAACGGTAATACGGGGCGTTTACGTCCAACAGATTAGGTGATGACACAAAAACTTTATATTTTGACCAGCGGTTGTCAAATGAACGAGTATGATTCCAGCAAAATGGGGGACGTACTCAAGGCTTCGCATGGCATGGAGCTGACCGATAATCCCGAGGATGCGGATGTATTGTTATTGAACACTTGTTCGATTCGGGAGAAAGCACAGGAAAAAGTGTTTTCACAATTAGGGCAGTGGCGCAAACAAAAACAACTGCGTCCTGACATCATCATTGGTGTTGGCGGTTGTGTCGCCAGTCAGGAAGGGGCTGCGATTCAAAAACGGGCGCCTTATGTCGATATTGTATTTGGTCCGCAAACCCTGCATCGTTTACCGACATTGCTGGATCAGGCAAGAGAAAAACAGAGTCACGTTGTCGATATTTCCTTCCCCGAAATTGAAAAATTTGACGCTTTGCCCGAACCGCGTGCGGAAGGTCCAAAAGCGTTTGTATCGGTGATGGAAGGTTGCAGCAAGTATTGTACCTTTTGTGTGGTTCCGTATACGCGGGGTGAGGAAGTCAGCCGCCCGTTGGAAGATGTGCTTGCTGAAATCCGGCATTTGGCGGCACAGGGCGTGCGTGAGGTCAATTTGTTGGGACAGAATGTCAATGCTTACCGTGGTCAAATGGATGATGGCGATATTGCCGATTTCGCATTGTTGTTACATCATGTTGCGGCCATCGAGGGTATTGGCCGCATCCGTTTTACCACATCGCATCCGACTGAGTTTAGCGATGATTTGATCGAGGCGTTTGCTGAAATTCCCCAATTGGCCAATCATTTACACTTGCCGGTACAAAGCGGCAGCGATTCAATTTTGGCAAAAATGAAGCGCGGCCATAGCCGGGCACAATACATTGAAACAATTAACAAGTTACGTGAAGTCAGGCCGGATATCAGCTTGTCATCGGATTTTATTGTGGGTTTTCCAGGGGAGTCGGATGCGGAGTTTCTTGATACCCTGTCGCTGATTGAAACGCTCAAGTTTGATCTGTCATTCAGCTTTATTTACAGTCCGCGCCCGGGTACACCGGCAACCGATTTACCGGATGATATAGCGGACACGGTGAAAAAACAGCGTCTGCAACAATTGCAGGAACGTATCAATGCCTTGGCGGCTGAAATTTCCGCCAATATGGTGGGTACGGTGCAGACCGTTCTGGTCGAAGGTCCTTCCAAAAAGAACCCTTTACAAATGAGCGGCCGGACCGAAAATAACCGGGTCGTGAACTTCACCGCCCATCCGCGTCTGACCGGGCAATTTGTTGACGTCTGCATTACCGAAGCATTGCCCAATTCATTGCGCGGCAGGCTGGTCGAATCTTCTTTACATAAAATTATTCAGTAAGACTACATTGACGACGCAAGCACTTACTTTGGAGTTGACGCTTGATCCAGCGGATAACCGGCGCCTGGCTAATTTGTGTGGACAGTTTGATCGTAATTTACGGCAAATCGAAAAACGTCTCGGTATTGAAATTGCCAATCGCGGCAATCAATTCAAATTGAGTGGTGATGATGCGGCCGTCAAGGTTGCAGGTCTTGTATTGAACCAGCTTTTTGATGATGCAAAAAGCGCTGTCATTACCCCTGAGCAAGTGCATCTATCCATGCAGGATTCGACGATTGACGCATTGCGGCAAGACAAAACAGGACATGATCGGCAATCGCCCGAACGCATATCGATCAAAACCCGGCGTGGCGTTATCAAAGGCCGGGGCAGTAATCAACAGCATTATCTGCAACGCATTCTCAGTCATGACATCAATTTTGGCGTCGGCCCTGCCGGTACCGGAAAAACCTATCTGGCAGTTGCCTGCGCGGTTTCGGCCCTGGAAAATGAACAAGTCCGGCGTATCGTATTGGTCAGGCCCGCTGTTGAAGCCGGTGAAAAACTGGGGTTTCTGCCGGGTGATATGGCGCAGAAGGTGGATCCTTACCTGCGGCCGCTTTATGATGCACTTTATGAAATGCTGGGGTTTGAGCGGGTTGACAAATTGATTGAACGCAATGTCATCGAAGTGGCGCCATTGGCTTTCATGCGCGGCCGCACATTGAATGATGCTTTCATCATTCTCGATGAAGCGCAAAATACCACGATCGAACAGATTAAAATGTTTTTAACCCGGGTGGGCTTTGGCTCTACGGCTGTGGTAACCGGTGATATTACCCAGATTGATTTGCCCAAGGAGAAAATGTCCGGGTTACGGCATGTTCTCGAAGTTTTGAAAGATGTACCCGGCATCAGTTTCACTTTTTTCGATAGCCGCGATGTGGTTCGTCATCCGTTGGTACAGAGGATTGTATCGGCTTATGAAGCTTATGAAAAAAAATCGCCTTGATATTCAACATATCGACAAAAGCGCTGTTATTCCTGAAGCAAGCCAATTGCAAACCTGGGTGGATAAGGCATTGGTCGATTATCAAAAGGCAACGGAAATTGTCATTCGTATTGTCGATGAACAGGAAATGATCTGGCTCAACGAACAATATCGCCACAAAACCGGGCCGACAAACATTTTGAGTTTTCCTTTTTCCGCGCCCGATGGCATCGAACTTGATTTATTGGGCGATTTGGTGATTTGTGCAAAGATTGTTGAAAAAGAAGCCCGGCAACAGCAAAAAGACTATTTTGCACATTGGGCGCATATCGTTATCCATGGGGTTTTGCATTTGCTGGGTCATGATCACATTGACGATCAGGATGCGTTGCAAATGGAAACCCTGGAAATCAATATTCTCAAGCAACTGGATATTCCCAACCCCTATCTATAGGTTATAAACTCATGAGCGATGACTATCCGGATGACAACAAGCCGCATCATAAAGGCTTGATGGAGCGGATCAGCCGGTTTTTGACTGGCGAACCCCAGGATAAAGCGGAATTACTGGAGATATTAAGAGAAGCCGAACACAATCGGTTATTGGACAGGGAAGCTTTGTCGATGATTGAAGGGGTGTTGCAGGTTTCCGAATTAAGGGTTCGGGATATCATGATCCCGCGTGTACAAATGGTTGTTGTGCCGCGCGATGCCGAACTGGAAACCATTTTTCCTCTGGTGATTGAATCGGCGCATTCGCGTTTTCCGGTCATTGAAGATGATCGCAGCATGGTAGTAGGTATACTGCTGGCAAAGGATTTATTGGCTCACGCCTTGCAGGACAAATCCATCAAGGTCGAAGAAATTATGCGTCCGGCGGGTTTTGTGCCGGAAAGCAAGCGCTTGAATGTTTTGTTACGGGAGTTTCGTACGGAACGTAATCACATGGTCATTGTTGCCGATGAATACGGTATGGCGGCTGGTTTGGTGACGATTGAAGATGTTTTGGAACAGATCGTTGGAGAAATAGAAGACGAGCACGATTTCGAAGAAGAAGATTACATTGTGCAAAAAAATGACCGGGACTATCTTGTCAAGGCATTGACACCGATTGAGGAATTCAATGATTATTTTTCAGTCCATCTGGAGGATGAGGAATGCGATACCATCGGTGGTTTGCTTGTGCATCGACTGGAACGTATGCCCAAAAAGGGTGAAAAACTGGAAATCGGTGACTTTTGCTTTGAGGTATTAAAAGCCGACAGCCGCCGGCTGTATTTGCTTAAATTGAAAATCAAAAATGGAACGTAACGTCCGAACGGTCGTTGTTTAGTGGACTAGGGGATTGATTTTTCAGGACGCGTGAATACTTCCGCGCCCATCTCGCCCATCTGTTTGCATGAGATGAGTTGTTACACTTTTCTCAGGATCCAGTCCAGTAAACGAATGGGTAAAATGCGCTTCAAGCAGGCAAAAAGATAAGTTGGAAAGGTCACATAATAGCGGATATGGGGTTGTTTTGCGTTCAGGGCATGAATAACCTTGTCGGCAACGGCTTCAGCAGGTAATGTAAAGGGGACGGCGGGGCCTTCCTTTTGCAGCCGCTCTTCCATGGCCCTGTAAGTATCACGGAATACACTGTTTTCCGAATCGATGTTTTGTTTGTATAAACGAAAAGAGTTTTTTCTGAACGCACTCAAAATCGGGCCGGGTTCGATTAAAACAATGTCGATGGGGGTATCATGCAATTCCAGGCGCAGGGTATCGGCCAGACCTTCCAATGCAAATTTGCTGGCATTGTAGGCGCCGCGGAAGCGCATGGCAACAAAACCCAGTACAGAGCTATTGTAAATGATTTTGCCATAGCCCTGTTTGCGCATGACCGGAATAATCCGATTGGTCAGTTCATGAGTGCCAAACAGATTGGTTTCAAATTGTGCCTTCAGAACATCCCGGCTCAGATCTTCGACAGCCCCGGGTTGACCAAAGGCGGCATTGTTAAATAAAGCGTCCAGTTTGCCACCGCTCAGGCTGAGTACCTGTTGGACAGCCTGTTGAATGCTGGCGCTGTCTGCCAAATCCAGTTGCACCGATTCAAAGCCTTCGCTACGTAAACGCTCGACATCTTTTGCTTTTCTGGCCGAGGTAATGACTCTGAAACCGCGTTTTTTCAGTGCAACGGCGGTGCTGTAACCAATACCGCTTGAGCAACCGGTAATTAATATCGTTTGGGACTGTTGTTGCATATCAGTTCGGGTTGAGTTGGGATTCATTCAGATACACTTGTTTTCCCGAGCTGCAATCAACAAGGAAGACCAGTCGATGCGGTGTGCTTTTGATATTGAGTTCAGAGGCTTCAACCCGGCCGCAGTTGCCAAGTGCCAGGGCTTTTTGTGCGGCCAGACGGCGGTAACGCTCTATTTCAGGCAGGCGCCACTGAAAATAGCGGGCAATGTCAGGCTGGTTTTCCAATGTATAGGGTGGAATAGCGTAAGCTGAGAAGTGCGCAGGGTCATTTTTGATCAATTCCTGGTTGATCCGGCTTTGTTTTTGGGTTTCTTCGATTAAGTGCTGTTTTTGTTTTTGCAACTGCAATTGGCGCTGCTGGCGCTGTTGTTCAAGTTCTTGTTTGCGTTCTTCAACATCATGCGTGATCAATGTGCCGGTTTTCAAATCGATTTCAACGGTTCGTTTTTCTTGCTGGCAAGGCGTTGATTGATAGGTCGTTTTTCCGTTTTCATCGGTGCATTTATAAGCTCCGGCATAAACCGTCGTAGAAAATAGTAAACCGATAACAATCATATTACGTTGCATGTCTCACCTGAAAGTATGATTGAATAAGGATAGGCCTTTTTATCGTTAATCGTTTTCAACAATCTGCTCAATCTGGCTTACAACCTTGTTTGATGCCAGTTCCATACCGCGTTTATAACATTCGCTGGCTCGATCCTTGTTTCCGTTTTCATAAAGTAAATCCCCCAGCATCTGATAAGCGGCAACGGTCGGACCGGCCTTGATGCTTTGGGTCAGATAATGTTCCGCTTTTTCCACCTCACCGCACTGAATACAGAGTTTACCCAAAATTCTGAGCAATACAACTTCGCCAGGGTAAATTTCCAGCCATTTTTCGGCTCTCTGCAATTGCTGTACAGGATTGTTTGATTGGACGCTGCCATATAAAACGAGCAGGGTTTCATTCCAGTTTTCCTGTAACTGGGTAACCAGGCTTTGTTCGATTTCAGCGCCGCCTCCAACTTCGATCATGGCGGCGAAGTAAATGGCATGAATGCCTGGCATGTTTTGAATATGTTCCGGGATACTTGCCCATAATTGCTGAATTTCATCGGCATTGCCTTTTTGTGTGGCCTCCCGTAATAACATGCTGAAGGTTTCCGTTTCCAGCAGCTTTAATTCCGCTTCCATCAAGACCTGGTGGGTATGCAGTGACGGAATCAGTTTTCTGAGGGCTTCCCAGTCGCCTAATTTCCGGTAGGTCTGGTGCAACAGTTTTAAAATCGAGGCATGGCCTGGATCCATTTTATGGATGCGCATCAAGGTTTCCAGGGCTTGGTCAAACTGGTTTTCCGACAAGTGCAGTTCAGCCTGGGTCAGGCCGACGGCAACTTCGGAACCCGGGGCATTTTGGGTGGCCATTTGCAGGTATTCATCGCGTTTTTCAAATGCACCTCGGGATTGCGCAGCTTTTGCAGCGGTCAGATAATGAATCAAAGGCGCGCCACTGTTGGTCGCATGTTTGATCAACACTTTTTCGGCTTGTTCGAAATTGCCTTCTGCGGAATCAACCAATCCGGCAATCAGGGCTTCCTGGGAACGATTGAATTTGATATTGCGGTGCTTGTTTTTCAATCGGCCCGGCAGGCGGATTAACCAGCCCAGCGCCCTGAAAAACATGTACAAAATAAAAAAAGCGACAATACCGGCAACGGCGAATACAACCAGCGAGGTTTCCAGTGACCAATGTCCAAAACCGATCAGGACATAACCGGGATCATCGTATTGCGAGAGCCAGTGGTGCAGCAGAAATGCCGCGCCAATTGCAACAAATAAGGAAACCAGAAAATAAATAATATTTTTCACATCCAGCTCCTTAGGTTTATTTTGTGGGTGGGGTCGGTTTTTGCAAGGCCTTGTCCGTTTCTATTCTTAATTTGGCAATATCCCTTAGCATTTTCAATGATTTGCTGATATCCGGCAATTGGCGGCGCAGTTCAATGGCAAGCATCTGATTTAACTCGTTCAGGAAATCCCGGCGCTTCGAATTGTCTCTAAAATGTTCCTGAACCCAGTGTTGGGCTTCAGTCAGAGTTTTCTTGTAAAGTGCGTCATTACGCTGCACCAGTGCAATTTTTACCATCTCCAGTTTAACTTTCAACTGTTCCTTTAAAAAGATAGCTTCTTCTTTGCTTAAAACGGCTTCGACGGGCCGGTCGGTATGCCGGATAGTGACCAATCCACCAAGATTTTCCAGGGCGGAATCCAGCATGTCTGGAGTTTGTTCGCCGTCTTGCCGGGATTTTGCCTTGTCTTTGAGCAACCCCTTGCCGGCATAGGGTAAAAACAGGGCGAGCTGTTCAACGTTTTCTTCAAGCATCTGTATTTTTGAATACATGCCTACGATATCCGGCAATTTGATTTTTTTCAGGGCTGCTATTTCCCGGGTTAGCTGTTCACGAACCTTGAAAGCCGCGGCATCACCGCTTTCCCGTAAACGGTGATCGGCCGCTTTTAATGCTTCCAGGGAAGTATTGACATCATAGGTTAGATGCAAACGCCGGTTGGCGACGCTCATCAGGTATTCGGCATCGGCAATCAGCCAATCGCCCCGGGTTTTACCCAGTTGCCGTTGAATCCGTTCAATTGCGTCTCCCAGGTGGTCTTTGACCTGTTCCAGTTTGGTGTCCTGCAATTTGACGAATTCATGCAGCTTGTTGTCAATATGGGTTTCCTTGCCGGCAATTTCCGTATCCAGGTTGGTCAAATGGGTTTGGATTGCAACCAGTTGCGCCTGATAACCTGATATCTGCTTGGTAAGCTCGGCAAGCTGGCTGTCTTCTTTTTCGATTTCATTATTCAGCCCTTGTTGTTTTTCGCGTAATTGATCGAATAATAAATAACCGACGCCCGCCAATGCCAGGATGATCAATAACATGATAATAACAAACCAGAAGCCGCCGCGAGATTTAGGCGCTGGTTTTTCGGCTTTCTCGTTGTCCAGTTGATTTTCATTCAATTCGGCCACTTATCTTCCCCGTTCATTAACGCTGTAACTGTTCTAATAATCGCTGTATCGGATGGTTTTTCCGAAACGGCAATGCGGTTGAAACCCAATTCTTCGGCTGTTTTTTTTATTCGCTCACTAATCACAATCAAAGGTACTGATAATAATTGTTTTTTTATTTTTTCGCCCAGCAAAGCAAGCAGGTTGTATAAGGCTTCAACGCTGGTTATTGTGATTATGTCAAGTTGGGCATTTTCCAGCATTGTGGTAACCGGTTCGGTGTTTACCGTTGGTAAAACTCTTTTGTATACTTCCAGATAATGGACATTCGCTCCCCGGCTGCGTAATGTTTCGGCAAGCAATTCGCGGCCACCGCAGCCGCGGACGATCAAAAATGACAACCCCTTTACTTGTCTGAGTTCCGTACAAGCCAGCAAAGCTTCGCTGTTATGACTTGAGTCGGGTACCAAATCGATCATTATACCCGCTTTTTTCAGTGTATCCGCTGTTGCCGGACCAATGCTTGCGAAATGTACATTTTTTTGTAAGGCTATTTTGCCATTATTCGCCTTGAGTGCAAAATTTACCGCGTTGGGACTTGTGAAAATGACCCAATCATACGGGTTTAGTTTATTAGCAAGAGTGAAACTGTCTTGGGTTGGAACAATTCTCAAAACCGGAAAACGTATGGCAAGGCCACCCTGTTGCTCAATCAGCCGGCATAATCTGCCGGCTTGATGCGCAGGGCGGGTTACCAAAATACGCGCTCCGCTGATAGAACTCAGTGACATGGTAAAAATTCATCAAGAGGCATAGAGTTCAGCCAGCACCTGAGCCGCGCCATCAGCCAGCAACTGTTCGGCAATTTCTTCGCCAACGGTTTGGGCATGCTCCGGGGAACTATGTTTTTCGGCGCGATAGATTTGACTGCCATCGGGTTTGCCAACCAAACCGCGCATGAACAGACGATCTTCATGTAATTGCGCAAAACCGGCAATAGGTACTTGGCAGCCTCCTTGCAAACGGGTATTCATGGCTCTCTCCGCGCTTACGCAAATACTGGTTTGCGGGTCATGCAAGGCTTTTAACAAGGTATTGATTTCACTATCATCAATACGGCATTCGATGCCGATAGCTCCTTGGCCAATGGCGGGCAGGCTGTCATCGGGTGACAGTTTTTCGGTAATGCGTTCGGCCATACCCAGTCTTTTCAAGCCAGCGGTGGCAAGGACAATGGCATCGTATTCTCCGGCATCCAACTTGGCCAGGCGGGTGTTGACATTACCACGCAAGGGTAGAATCTGCGCGTCAGGAAACCGGGCTTTGATCTGGCATTGGCGGCGCAGACTGGATGTGCCGATACGGGCGCGTTCGGGTAATTCTTGGAATGTGGCATAGTGATTGGAGACCATTGCGTCATAAGGGTCTTCCCGAGCCAATATCGCGGATAAATGCAAGCCCTGGGGGAACTCAACAGGTACGTCTTTCATTGAATGGACGGCGATATCCGCTCTGCCTTCCAGCATACCTTGTTCTAGCTCTTTAACAAACAATCCTTTACCACCAACCTTTGCAAGTGGAGCATCGAGGATTCTATCGCCCCGGGTGACCATGGTAACCAACTGGGTTGTAATGTCCGGGTGGGCTTGTTGCAAGCGTGCTGCGACATATTCAGCTTGCCACAGAGCCAATGGGCTTTTGCGTGTCGCGATACGAATGATTTTATCAGCCAAGATTTAACCCTGAATGTCAATAAAAAGGTATATTGTAACCGGTTTAAGGCTGATAAATCCCGTCAACTTTGAAAATATTTGTATCCATTCGGGGTAATTGCAGGACTTGGCTGTTGACGGCAGGTGTTTTTATTTATCAATAACTGATGTTACGCGGTTTTAGATTTTTGGCACTCTATATTGTGGAAATATACTCTACAGAAACACAAAATACAGTAGGTCTGCGTAACATCACCTGCCTGTTGGCAGACAGGTTTGCGGATTTTGAATATCAAATGAAGTAAACACGAAAAACACAAAAGCTGGGTCGGTTGGGTTAGGCGATAGCCGTAACCCAACAATTCTGTGCCATGTGTTGGCTTACGTTGCGCTAACCCAATCTACAAACCTGGGCAACGAAGCGCCGTTCCAGGGCATTGGCCGATCCGCTGCGCTCTTGTCTGTCACCAGGCAG
>CAZDXJ010000076.1:0-11252 GCA_964509475.1 uncultured Methylococcaceae bacterium
TATGAACTCGTTTGTTAATGTTTGTCAATATTATTTATAAAAGAACCGAATACGCCAACCAACAAGTAGTTGCCTGATATGTGGACGACATTTATTTTACAACGTGTAACTTGGGTTTGTTATCGGGTTTAGGCGGCGAAGGTGTATTGTCCGGATCATCGTCAAAAAACATGCCGCGTCCATTTTCCTTGCTGAAAATAGCTTTTACAGCCTCTATAGGTATAACGATGTGCATTGGCTGGCCACTGAAGCGGGCATTGAATTCTATTTCTTCGTTCCCCAGAGAGAGTCCATGAATTGCCTCGGGTCTGATATTGAGAACAATTTCGCCATTTTTTACAAAAGCGCGTGGCAAAACGGTAGCCCCATTCTCCGCATCAACCAGCAGGTGCGGGGTCATGTCATTGTCAACAATCCAGTCATAGATGGCACGAATCAAATAAGGTTTCAACGGGATCATGGTCAGGAGGCCATTTCTTTTTCCGCATTACTGAGACTGGCTTTGAAAGCCTTGCGGCTGAAAATCCGATCAGTATAGTTTTTTATTTCTTCCACCTGCCTGGCCAGATCAATACCGACACTGGGCAAACGCCAGAGCAGCGGTGCCAACGCACAGTCGATCAGGGAAAACTCGTCCCGCATAAAATAAGGCCGCGAATCAAATACTGGAACGGCCGCCAGCAAACTCTCACGCAACATTTTTTTGGCGCGGGCGGATTTTTTTTCACCCGAATTCAAAATTTCGTCCAGCAATGTATACCAGTCTTGATCAATGCGTTTAATCAACATTCGATCATTGGCACGCGATACCGGATCCATTTGATGTAATGGCGGGTGAGGAAAACGTTCGTCAAGGTATTCCATGATGATGCGTGCATCATACAGAACCAGATCACGTTCTATCAGCGTGGGTGATGTGCCATTGGGATTTAATTCGAGTAAATCCTCAGGAGGTTCGGTCGGATCATAATATTCGATTTCTGCGGTAACACCCTTTTCGTTCAAAACAAAGCGAGCGCAATGGCTCATTGCACAAGTTGGCGATGAATAAAGAATCATAACAGATTTACGGGTATTGAAGTTGACCACGAATTAAAAACCCCTGTTCAAGAGCTATTGTCTACTGGAAAGGCAGCATTATAGCATGTTGGAAAAGAGATTTTTTTACAATGGATCAAAATGAATTAAACAAATCCGTGCTAACTATATAAAAAACATCCTTGTTTTTTATAATATGGGTTAATGAATGTCTTTCCAATATTCTTTTTTCAAAAGATAAGCTACAACGGTAAACATCAAAATAAAAAACAGAACATATTTGCCCATGCTGCGCCGTTCCAATTGATGGGGTTCTCCGATGTACACCAGAAAATTGACCAGGTCATTGACAAACTGATCAAATTCCCTGGGACTCATGTTGCCCGATTCTTGCAAGGAAAGTTGTTTAATCACTTTGCGCCCGTCTTGCTTTTTATAGACCGGAACTTGCAGGCCTTGCAACTGCCATAAGACATTGGGCATACCCACATCCTTGAATACGATGTTATTGCTGCCTAATGGCTTGTCAGGGTCGTTATAAAAACCCTTGAGGTAGGAGTATAACCAGTCGGCGCCACGGGAGCGGGCAACCAGTGACAAATCCGGCGGATTGGTGCCGAACCATCGGTTAGCGTCATGAGGATTCATCGCGGACACCAGGTTATCATAAATTCCGGCACCTTCCGGAGCAATTTCAGCCAATACTTTCTCTTCTGTGGCTTCGAAATCATGGGCGATATTCAGGTAACGAAAATGCTTGGCGGAATGACAGCCAAGGCAATAAGTTACATAATTGCGCGCGCCTCGAAGCAGCGATGCGTTATCGGAAAGATCGATATCGGCTTCTTGTAATTCCACGCCACCGGACGCTTGCACAGCGAAAGGCAACAACAAAAGTAATACGATGTGTTTTATTGTTTTCATATCAATTCAGGCTGTCTTTGAATTTTTTGGCGAGTCGGCTGGCTACGTTGAGTAATCCCTTTGCATCCAGTTTTCTGGGCAGAATGGTAAGGCCACTCCGGGTTTTTACAGGCTCTTTGAGGGTAATTTCGTCAAGGGTTTCAAGCAGAGCAGGGATTCTGTCTTCGAGTGTCGGTTGCGGTGTCAAACGTCTTGGAACCGGTTTGGTTTTTTCCCAACGGGTATAGATGGGCATCAACAGAAAAAAGCCGAAGTAAATGACCGTTAGAATGCGGGCGATCAGGGTTGCGGTTGGTGTCGCCGGTTGCGTGCCCAGATAACCCAAACCCATGAAACTGAGTACGAACAAGGCTACGGCTTTTTTATAAAAGCCGCCACGGTAACGGATCGAACGGACTTTACAACGATCCAGCCAGGGGAGCAGGAATAACACGACAATCGCGCTGCCCATGCCAATGACGCCGGCGAATTTGTCAGGAATCGCCCTCAAAATGGCGTAGAATGGTGTGAAATACCAGACCGGAGCGATGTGTTCGGGGGTTTTCAGTGGATCGGCCGGGATAAAATTGGCATGTTCCAGGAAATAGCCGCCCATTTCCGGCATGTAGAAAATGACAGTAGCGAAAAAGAACAGGAAAACACCGACGCCCACCAGGTCTTTTACCGTGTAATAGGGATGAAAGGCAACGCCATCCACGGGCACACCCCAGGGGTCTTTGTTTTCCTTGATGTCGATACCGTCCGGGTTGTTGGAACCCACTTCATGCAGGGCGATAATATGCAGGAATACAAGCAATACCAAAGCCAGCGGCACAGCGATAACATGGAAAGCGAAAAAGCGGTTCAAGGTCGCATCGGAAACGACATAATCACCCCGTATCCATAACGACAAATCATCACCAATGACTGGAATGGCGCTGAACAATGAGATAATGACCTGGGCGCCCCAGTAGGACATTTGTCCCCAGGGCAATAAATAACCCATAAAGGCTTCCGCCATAAGGCAAACATAAATCAGCATGCCAAATATCCAGATCAGTTCTCTGGGGTTTTTATAAGAGCCGTATATCAGACCACGGAACATATGCAGGTAAACGACGATGAAAAAGGCGGAAGCGCCGGTGGAATGCATGTAACGAACCAGCCAGCCCCAGTTGACATCGCGCATGATATATTCAACCGAATCAAAAGCGAGTTTGGCGTCCGGTTTGTAATTCATGGTCAATAAAATACCGGTGATGAATTGATTGACCAATACCAGCAAAGCCAGGGAGCCAAAAAAATACCAGATATTGAAGTTTTTCGGCGCGTAATAATGCGCCATGTGTTCATTCCATAATTTGCTCAATGGAAGGCGTTTGAGAATCCAGTCTGAACACTGTGAAATGCCGTTTGTTTTCATGCATTTTCCTCCTGTTGATCCTCACCGATCAGGATCAATGATTCTGTGACATAACGATGCGGGGGAATTTCAAGGTTGGTGGGCGCGGGTACGCCCCGGTAAACCCGGCCTGCCAGATCGAACCAGGAACCGTGACAAGGGCAGAAAAAACCACCCTTCCATTTTTCTCCCAAATCGGGAGGGGCGATTTCCGGCCGGAATGTCGGCGAACAACCCAGGTGTGTGCAAAGGCCGATGGCGACCAGAATTTCAGGTTTTATCGAACGGAACAGGTTTTTAGCATATTCCGGCTGAATCGATTCATTCGACAGGGGATCAGCGAGTTGCTCGCTTAATCCCTTCAGGGTTGCCAGAACCTCTTCGGTTCTGTTGAGGATCCAAATGGGTTTGCCGCGCCATTCCGCGCGAATGAGTTGTCCTGTTTCGATTTTACTGATGTCAACTTCCACCGGAGCGCCGGCGGCTTCTGTGGCCACGCTGGGTTGCATCTGGGCGAGAAAAGGAACTGCAATAAATCCGGTACCGACGGCTCCGACCACGGTCAGGGCCGAGGTCAGAAATTGGCGTTTTGACTGATCGACGCCTTTATTATTCATGGGCAAAACTCCTGAGCGATGTATTTATTGAACGTCTGCATTTTTCGTACCTGCCAATATACCATTAATTAATCGTTGTTTGTAATGCTTGATGGGTAATTATTTTTTATCGTTTTGACAGACCCCACTTGCATGTATTACGGCAGATAAATGGACTCGGTCATGTTTCATAACTGTGCAAGGCCGTTTTGCAATGCACCAATAAAGGACGCATTTTCTTCGGGTTTGCCAATGGTTACCCGTAACGTGTCGGTCAGTAATCCGCCTTGTGGCGAGGTGTTTTTTATTAAAATACCTTGTTGTTTCAAATTTTCGAACAACCGGTTCGCGCTGTTTTCGGGACAACGGAACAAAATGAAGTTGGCGGCACTGGGAAATGCGCGGATACCGGCTAGTTGGTTGAGTTGTTCAAACAGGTACTGGCGTTGCTGGCACAGCGTTTGAATCTGGTCTGTGAACAAGCTGGCGTGGCTTAACGCAAAATCCGCACTGATCTGGGTGAGGGTATTGATATTATAGGGGAGGCGGATTTTATGCAATTGTTCGATTAATGCGGTTTTGCCAACCAGATAACCCAGGCGTAAACCGGCCAGGCCCAGTTTGGATACCGTGCGCATAACCAGTAAATTGTCAAAATGCGCGGTTTCGGACATAAAACTGGCATCGGCAAACGGTGCATAAGCTTCATCCAGGATAACCAGGCCCGATGTTTGCCGCAGTATTTCATAAACCGCTTCCCGATCAAAAAGATTGCCGGTCGGATTGTTGGGATAGGCCAGAAAGATAATACCGGGCTGGCAGCGCTTGATCGCATCCAGCATGGCTGGCAAATCCAGGCCAAAATCGTTTTCAAGCAAAGCAATACCTTGATAGTTCAAACCCAGGCATTGGGCAATTTGGCGATACATGACAAATCCCGGCTCGGGCGCCAGCACCGTTTTGTCCGCCGCCAAAGCCATTAGTACTATCTGGATAATCTCATCGGAGCCGTTGCCTAACATCAGACTGCAATCCGGTGGAACCTTGTTGAGTTTTTGCAAGGTTGTGCAAAGTTGTTTGGCGCCTGGGTCGGGGTAGCGGTTTAATGGGCAATGACGCAGTTTTTGCAGCCAGAGTTCGGTAATTTCCTCAGGCCAGGAATAAGGGTTTTCCATTGCGTCCAGCTTGATAAAACCGGCCGCATCGGTAACCGAATAAGCTGACATCGAAAGCAGCTCGGTACGGAAAACCGTATGGGCTGAAGTGGGTCGTAACATAACGCTTCCCCGGGTTATTTGATACGATATTCGGCGGAACGGGCATGGGCGGTAAGCTGTTCACCGCGGGCCAGGATGGAAGCGGTTTTGGCCAGCTTGTCAGCGCCATCGGGCGAGCAGCCGATCAGGCTGGATCGTTTTTGAAAATCGTAAACACCGAGTGGTGATGAAAACCGCGCCGTACCGGATGTGGGCAGAACATGGTTGGGACCGGCGCAGTAATCACCCAGAGCTTCGGCCGTATAACGACCCATGAAAATGGCGCCGGCATTACGAATTTTTGCGCACAGGGTTTGCGCATCATCGACCGATAACTCCAGGTGTTCCGGTGCGATGCGGTTGGCCACTTCAGCCGCCTCGTCCAGGTTTTTTACCTTGATCAAGGCGCCGCGCGTCGATAATGAGGTGGCAATGACATCGGCGCGTTCCATTTCAGGTAACAACTTCTGGATGCTTTGTTCCACAGCGTCTAAAAATTCCATATTATCGGTAAGCAAAATCGCTTGCGCGTTTTCATCGTGCTCAGCCTGGGAAAATAAATCCATGGCAATCCAGTCCGGATCGGTATCGCCATCGCAAATGATCAATATTTCCGAAGGGCCTGCAATCATATCGATACCGACTTGTCCGAAAACCAGTTTTTTGGCCGTTGCGACATAGATATTGCCTGGGCCGACAATTTTTTCTACAGCCGGAATGCTTTGTGTGCCGTAGGCCAGCGCTGCAATGGCCTGGGCGCCGCCAATCGAGAAAGCGCGATCGACGCCAGCCAGAAAAGCAGCGGCCAGAACCAGTGCGTTGGTTTCACCCTGAGGTGTCGGTACCACCATGATCAATTCGCGAACGCCGGCTACTTTGGCCGGAATCGCGTTCATCAATACCGATGATGGATAAGCCGCTTTACCACCGGGCACATAAAGACCGGCCCGATCCAATGGGGTGATTTTTTGGCCAAGCACGGTTCCGTCCGCCTCGGTAAATTGCCAGGATTCGAGTTTTTGTTTGTCGGCATAGGCGCGGATGCGATCGGCAGCGATTTGCAAGGCCTTCGCTTCGTGTTCGGGTAATTGTTCCCAGGCATCCTGAAGGGTTTGGGCCGGGATTGTCAAATCGTCCGCATCGAAAAAATCACAAGCATCGAAACGATTGGTATATTCGATAACCGCTTGATCACCACGTTGCCGAACATCGTTTATGATGTCCAGCACCTGGTGCTGAACTTCAAGGTTTTCAGATTCATCCCAGCTCAGCAATTGTTGTAATTGTTGTTGAAAATTGATGTCGGAGGTATTCAGTTTGGTGATGTTCGGCGTGTGCATAAGTTCAACTCGTGGTCAGGCTTTTTTCCAATTGCTCTATTAATGACTGGATGGCTTGGTGTTTCATTTTCATTGAGGCCTTGTTGACGATGAGCCGGGAACTGATATCGAGTATCCGTTCTCTCGGTTCCAGGCCGTTGGCTTTCAGGGTGTTTCCGGTTTCCACCAGATCGACGATACAGTCGGCCAGGCCGACCAGTGGCGCCAGCTCCATGGAGCCATATAGTTTGATGATTTCAGCCTGAATACCTTGTTCGGCAAAATAGCGTTTGGCGATATTGACGTATTTTGTGGCCACCCGAACGCGTCTTTGTATTGCCGGTGCCTGTTTGGGAGCGGCGGTCATCAAGCGGCAACGGGCAATACCCAGGTCAAGGGGTTCGTACAGGTTTTCAGCGCCTTGCTCAAGCAGTACATCCTTACCCGCGACCCCCAGGTCGGCGGCGCCATATTCGACAAAAGTCGGTACATCCGTCGCCCGGATGATGACGAGCTGGACGTCTTCGCGATTGGTTGCCAGGATAAGTTTGCGGCTTTTTTTCGGATCGTCAACTGGGACAATACCGGCCTGGGCTAATAGAGGCAGTGTTTGTTCGTAAATCCGCCCTTTTGATACGGCAATGGTCAACATTTATCAAAACCTGTTTTGAAATGGATAATAATAACAGTTTATCGTGGAACCCGGCGAATGGTCGCGCCGAGTTGGGCCAGTTTCTCCTCGATATGATCATAACCCCTGTCGATATGGTAAATACGATCGACAATGGTTTCACCTTCCGCAACCAGAGCGGCGATGACCAGACTGGCGGAAGCGCGTAAATCCGTGGCCATGACCGGTGCCGCGTTTAACTTTTCAACGCCGGTGCAGATGGCGGTATGGGCTTCCAGCTTGATATTGGCGCCCATGCGTTGCATTTCCTGAACATGCATATAACGATTTTCAAAAATCGTTTCGGTAATGACACTGACGCCCCGGGCAATGGTGTTCATGGCGATAAACTGGGCCTGCATATCAGTCGGAAAGGCCGGATAAGGCGCCGTGCGGATGGAAACCGCTTTAGGGCGTTTAGCGTGCATATCCAGTTCAATCCAGTCGTTACCGGTCACAATTTCGGCGCCGGCTTCACGCAATTTCGCCAGTACCGCATCCAGGGTATCGGGCCGGGTATCTTTCAATTTTATTCGGCCACCGGTAATTGCGGCGGCGACCAGATAAGTTCCGGTTTCGATACGATCAGGCAGAATATCATAGTGTAAATCGTCAATGCCAAGTTGATCAACGCCTTCAATAACGATGATATCGGTGCCCATGCCGCTGATTTTGGCACCCATTCGGTTGAGAAAATGCGCCAGATCGGTAATTTCCGGCTCTTTGGCAGCATTTTCGATAATGGTCGTGCCTTCAGCCAGGGTTGCCGCCATCATCAGGTTTTCAGTGCCGGTTACGGTGATTTGATCCAGCAGCAGGCGGCTGCCTTTTAAACGGCTGGCGCGGGCATGAATATAACCGCCTTCAACGCGGATTTCCGCGCCCATTTGTTGCAAGCCATTCAAATGGATATCGACCGGCCGGGTGCCAATGGCACAACCACCGGGCAGGGAAACATGGGCTTGTCCAAAACGGGTCAGTAAAGGCCCCAACACCAGTATGGATGCCCGCATCGTGCGCACCAATTCATAAGGTGCTTCAAAGTTGTTCACCGGGTTGGTATCGGTTTCGATATTCATTTTTTCATCGACGATCAGATGCACACCCATCTGCCCCAGTAATTCCAGCGTTGTCGTGATGTCATGCAAATGGGGTATGTTGCCGATACGCACCGGTTTGGTGGATAACAGGGTTGCGGCAAGAATGGGCAAGGCCGAGTTTTTGGCGCCGGAGATGCGTAATTCGCCGGATAAGGGTTTACCGCCGGTAATAATAAGTTTGTCCATGGCTGGTTGCAAAGTGATTAATGGAGATAGACAACAATCCGATAGGGGTATAACCGATTCGTTCAGGGTTTCATCTGGAGCATTGACTCCAGGCCGCTCAGTTTGGCGATAGCGAGTAATTGTGCAGGTATATTTTCCAGAAATAACTGGATTTTTTTTATCCGGGCCATTTTGATCCATTCCAAAAGTAATGCCAGGCCGGCGCTGTCGGTCGTTGTTACCTGTTTTAAATCCAAAATAAGAGCGTGCATGTCGTTATTGAAAGTCAGTAACTCAATCGTGTTTTTGTCAATCGTGGCAAAGGTCAATTCACCTTCGATCATAAATGTGCCGGGCCGGATTGCGTGGACGATGAGTCGTTTATTGGTTTTCATCGCTGCCGGAGTCTTTGAACAGAAATTGGCCGATAATTTCTTCAAGCACCAACGCGGATTGAGTGATTTCTATTTCACTGCCGTCCCGTAAATAGTCTTCCGAGCCACCCGGTTCAAGGCTGATATATTGCTCGCCCAGCAAACCGGCGGTAAAAATACTGGCCGAAGTGTCGTCTGGCAAGGTATTGTATTGCTTGTCAATATTCATTTCGACAACCGATTGGAAGCTGTTTTTGTCAAAATAAATTGCGCTTACCCGGCCTATTTTAACACCGGCAACCGATACCGGTGAACGCACTTTCAGGCCGCCCGAATTTTCAAAGCGGGCAATAACCCGGAAACCTTCGTCCTGTTCGATAAAGGAAGCCAGGTTGCTGACTTGCAGGGCAAGAAAGAACAGCGCGGCAATACCGGATGCGACAAACAGACCGACCAGTATATCCAATGTTTTTGAATGCTGCATTTAATGGTCTCCGAACATCAGTGCGGTTAATAAAAAATCAAGTCCTAAAATAGCAAATGCTGAATTGACCACGGTGCGTGTCGTTGCCCGGCTGACTCCGCTTGATGTCGGGGTCGAATCATAACCTTCAAACAAAGCGATCCAGGAAGTGACAAAACCGAATACAATGCTTTTGATTACACCATTACCTATGTCGTCATAAAAATCGATGGCTTCCTGCATTTTTAACCAATAGGCACCTTCATCAACACCCAGCAGTCCGACCCCGACCAGCAAGCCACCCAGTATGCCAATCATGCTGAACAAGGCGGCAAGCAGGGGCGTGGAAATACAACCGGCGAAAAAGCGGGGCGCGATAATGCGTTTGATCGGATCGACGGCGATCATTTCCATGCCGGATAATTGTTCAGTCGCTTTCATCAAACCGATTTCGGCGGTCAATGCAGAACCGGCCCGGCCAGCGAATAAAAGCGCGCTAACAACAGGCCCCAGTTCTCTGACCAATGATGCGGCGACCATGACGCCCAGGGCTTCCTCGGCGCCAAAATCGGATAATGTGTAATATCCTTGTAATCCCAGTACCATGCCAACAAAGAATCCGGAGATACTGATCAATAAAAACGACAGAACGCCAATCGAATAAATTTGGGTGATCAGCAGTTTTGGCCGCAGTATGACCTCGATGAAACCGCTCAAGGTATGCAACAGAAAAAAACTGCCGCGACCGAGCTTGGCGAAACATTCGATGGTGATGTGGCCAAGGTGCTGTATGAATTGCAACATTTAGGTTTGGTTTTTAGCCGATGAAAACAAATCATCGATATAGTTATCGTTGGAATAGTGAAAGCAAACCGGTCCATCCGGTGTGCCTTGCATGAATTGCTGCACCCAGTCGGAATCGGAGCGCTTGATTTCATCGGGCGTACCTTCACCGACAACCTTGCCATCCGACAAAACATAGATGTAATCGGCAATAGCCGCAGTTTCCTGGACATCGTGAGAAACGATAATGCTGGTCAGGCCCAGAATTTCATTCAATTTCTTGATCAAGTGCACCAATACGCCCATTGAAATCGGGTCCTGACCGGTAAAGGGTTCATCATACATGATCATCATCGGGTCCAGGGCAATGGCCCTGGCCAATGCCACCCGCCGGGCCATGCCGCCGGATAATTCATTGGGCATCAAATTGCGGGCGCCACGCAGGCCGACGGCTTGCAACTTGATCAAAACCAGGGTGCGGATCATTGAGTCCGGCAAGCGCGTGTGTTCCTTGATCGGGAAGGCGACATTGTCAAATACGCTCATGTCGGTAAACAGGGCGCCGCTTTGGAACAACATGCCCATGCGTTTACGCAGTTTATACAGCTCTTTTAAACGGAGTTGGTGCACATTTTGCCCATGCACATGGATACTGCCTTGTTGCGGGCAAAGTTGACCGCCAATCAGTTTTAACAACGTGGTTTTGCCGGTGCCGCTTGGCCCCATGATGGCGGTGATTTTGCCACGTTGAATCGTTAACGAGATATTGTCAAAAATTTTCTTTTCAGCGCGCGAAAAGCTTAAGTTTCGGACCGTAACGATATTGGCTTGATCAGAGGGGCTGTTATCCATGCTGTGTAGAACACACACTCAAATTAAAATATTCTATTGTCCATGACTCCAATCTGTAAAGTCAATAACTTGTGCATATGCATTATGTTTATGAGCCTGAGTCACAAGCATTGCGTCATTTTGCTGGTTTGACTTGTTTGCATATAATGCAGATAATCACCGGATGTTATTCGGGTACAGTTTTTGACGGGATGATTGAATTCGTAAAGCCAAGCCGGTAAGGGGTTCCCGCCAGTCAGTATGACATTGGTTTTGACTCTTTTGTATTCGTGCGGCTGTGTATACTACCCCAAGAAAAAGGACAAAATAAATTTTAAATTATTACAATACA
>CAZDXJ010000077.1:0-11201 GCA_964509475.1 uncultured Methylococcaceae bacterium
CTTCATAACGCTTCCGCCGGCTCGATGGTAGCGGGCGACCGGCGGAGCTGGTCGGGGTTGCGCAGCCGGTCGCCCGCGGATCGTCTACACGCAGCCGGGGACCCCATACGATTGTGTTCCAAGACTTTTGCTGATATTTCCATTGAGCAGCATGTGGCTTCGCGGCGGGCCAGACGATCTGGTTTGGACTGAATAATGCCGCTGTCTCTCGTTCGTGGACGTGGCAGACATTAATTTGGCAGCATAAAAATGACATCTGAATTCGAATACATTACCAATCCAGACGCATCGATTGTCGGCCCTAGAGGATATGCCCTACAGCCATGCGAAATTGAAAGAGCCGTACACCGGACGCGTACGATTGTTAATAAGCTTACTCACTTTGAAGTGAATATCTTTGAGATATTGGGGATGCGAAACCTAAGCGCCTTTGTTGGTGAAGTATTCGCTGCGGCAATGATCTTGGAGCATCCTGACCTCTTGCGGAAGAATCCACACCAAGATGGTTATCCAGATCTTCTTCTGATGGATGCCGATGGCGCAAGGGCATGGGAAGCGCTTGCGAGAAGACTGCGTGAAAAAGGACCGTTTAGCCCTTTTCTGACAGGTGGTTTCGAGGTGAAAGCAACCTGCGGAAGTGTCCCGACACCAGCGCAGTGCCTGAAGCGGGGCTTCGAAAAACCTGGTATTGGGGACCAGCGCATTCAAGTTGCAACCGGATACGATTGGAAGGCCCATCACCGTGAAACCAATCATCTGTTTGGCATTTTCTGGGACTTCATCGAGGGGTGCCCAACAGTTGCAGCCGTCTTCTATCGGGGTGATCTGGTTGAAGATGACTGGGGCAAGATCGTGCAGCCTAAAGAAGGCGGAGGGCGCACCACTTCGGTTTCTATTATGACGAGAGACGGCGTGAAAAAGATGTATGAAGGCTGGGTCACAGTAATCAATTCGGACGCGTATGCATCATTCTTTGATCGTCGGAACAAGGAGGGATTAATGTTGACTGCCATCAAGCAGCTGCAGCCGCCGAATTCTGGCCAAGGAGAGTTTCGATCAGGTGCTTGAACACCACCTCTAGGCCCTTTGGGGGAATGCTCTCGCCGATTATCTCGCGGATGGTCTTGTCCGAAATATTCTTTCCATCGTCACGGCTCCAAGAAAACGGAAATTCATTGACTGTGTGTAGTATGAAGGCCTCATGGAGAGACAGAACCCGGTTCTCCCGAGGGTGAAGTTTTTGATCCGAGCAAGCGTACGATAGGTTTCTGGTGAGTGCACTCGCAGGCAGATCTCCGCGCATGCGTTTGTATGCGCTAGTGAAGCCTGACATCAATCGATACCCATCTTCACCCTTCACCCAAGGGCGCGGAAGTAGTTCTCCGCACTTAATGCAATGGAGTGGAGTACCACGGTTCGCTTGATTGATGCCTTCGGAATTGTGTTTTGCCCCATGAGTTGTATTGCCGTCGAATTCGCACGATGGGTTCACACACTGATTGTCGAATGCGCCTTTGCCTGGGGGCGTATTGGAAACCCAAAAGTACTTGTCGGCATCCAAAGTAGGAACTCGATGAAATGGTATAGTCTTCGAACGAGCAGTAGAAGCACTGCGGGCATCAAGCGGAGGTACGCCTTTCAGGGCTTCATCAACGGTAACCCAAGGCTTAGTAAACATATTCGGATTCTGCGAGTGAGTTGGTTCCGGCAGAACGCGCCATGATTGGCTCTCTTGAGAGTTCGGTCCCTTCTTCTTGTTCTTGGCGAAGACTGTGATCAGCCTTTGGCGTCGCTGCGGCACGCCGTAGTCGGCAAATTCGACCACTTCCCAACGTCCGTCGTAAGATGGACCCATGAAATCGGACATCACCTCCAATAGGTCACGCATCTGGCCTTCATGTTCAACGAGAGCATTTTGCATCTCGGGAACATTTTCAAAGACTACTAACTTGGGCTCTAGCGCAACGGCTACGTCAATTGCATCAAGAGCAAGCCTATTACGCTGGTCCAGTTTCGGCTTTGCGCCCGAGCGAATTCCTCGTAGCAGCTTTCCGCGACCGTTCTTGGACATGCCTTGGCATGGCGGTGTGGCAAAAAGGATGTCGAGGTTTCGTCCTTGGAGCCTTGCCTTTGCTTCCTGAATGATCTGCTCCTTTGTCACCCGAATATCGCCCTCGATCATTTTGATTTCAGGGTAATTGGAGCGGAAAACCGCTGCTCGATCCGGAAGCAACTCTGAAGCGACCAGCACGTTTACCCCAGATGCCCGAAGCGCAAGATCACCGATACCGCCCCCGGAAAACAGGCTGACGCCAGTAAAGGATTGGGATCTTTCTGCGCTCTCTGAATGAACATACATTCGTAAACTGCCCTTCACCTCATGTCACTCACTCAAGCCTGACAGCTACACTCTATGGTACCCAATTAGGATGATCCAGCAAGATATTGTGTAGCATGAAAACGCCCAAGTAATCCAGTCAATACTCTACGGCGGACACCACGGTGCAGCCGAAGAACGTCACCTTTCCGACCGATGCCAAGCTTCTCGATGTCGCGATCCACCACCTCGGCAAGCTGGCGAGGAGCCATGGCGTGCCGCTTCGCCAGTCTTATGCCCGGGTCGCCAAACGGGCGGCCAGTTCATCCTCCATGCCAAGGCCCTGCCCGGCAATCCGTAAGACGGCCACACCTTGAAGCAGGTCATCACGGAGACCGAGGCCCTCACCGGACGCGAGATCGAGCGGCCTATGTAGACAAGGGCTATCAGAGCTACGATGCGCCGAAACCGGGCCGAGTCTTCCGATCGGGCAAAAAGCGCGGTGTCCACGGCCAGATCAAACGGGAACTTCGATGATGGTCCGCCATCGAAGCCGTCATCGGCCATTGCAAGAGCGTAAGGTTGCTTCCAGATAGGTCTCTACCTCGTTTGGAACCTTAATCGTCTGGCATTCCCATATCACTACAACATTCCAGCCCAGTCGCTCCAGTTCGTCGATGTTCCGCCTGTCTCTCTTTATGTTGCCGTCCAATTTGGCGTTCCAATAGGCAACACGGGTTTTGGGGCGTCGAGCACGGGGGCACCCAGGATGCTGGTGCCAAAAACATCCGTGTACAAAGACAACCGTCTGGAGGCGAGGCAGTACGATGTCGGGGACGCCTGGAAGATCCTTTCGGTGAAGGCGGAATCGATGTCCCATCGCATGCAGCACTTGTCGTACCAGAATTTCTGGACGGGTGTTCTTCTGCCCGACCTTTCGCATCCGGTCGCTATGAGTGGACGAATGCACTTCTCCCTTCACATTGTACTCTCCGCTGATTGCTGCAATTCGGATAGACAATCAGATTAACACCACCCATCGGTCAGAATCAGCAGATTAAAGACCAATCCACGTCGACCGAATCACCAATGCTGAGGGCTTGGTCGACGGCGATGGGCCGTCTATCCGCCGCTTCGCCGCCGCCACTGCGTCAGCCTCGTCGTTGAGCCTGAGCCCCATGCTGATCAGGCCCTGGAGGGCGGCGCTGGCATAGACAAAGGTATCCAGGGCTTCGTTGCGCTCGCCGTCGCGCTTGGGCTGCCAGGAGCGGATCGGGCGGCCGCGCTCGAAGCGCGTGACGACGCGCTCGGCGGTCAACTGGCGGAAGTATTCCGCATCCCGGTCACGGGAGAAGTGCACGAATCCCGGGCCCGACTCGGTTAGCTTGAGCCGAGCAAATAGGGCATCCTTGACGGCATCGACGCCAACGATGAACAGCGGTATTTTCCCCTTATTGGATCGGGTCGGGCGGCGCGGCCAGACGGGAACGCCCATGCCGCCGCGTCCCTTGATCGCCCAGACGCGCCGATTGAGCCGAGTGCGGCAGAACTCGTAGGCCGCCTTGGTGTGGTGGCCGCCGGTGTCGATGGCGGCGGCGCGGATCGGCAGATCGGGCACCGCCTTGGCGTGGGCGTAGGTGGCCTGCAGGGCAAGGTCGAGATCGGCCCAAACATGTGGCCCGGACGGATCGCCCCAGATCACCTGGTAGTCGACCACCCAGGATTCCTCGTCCCGGCCCCAGCCAACGACCTGGAGTTCCAGCCGGTCGCCCTGGACATCGACGCCGGCGGTGAGGACGGCGACGGCCTCGGGCAGAGTGCCGCCCCAGTCCTCGCGCCGGTCCATCAGCGGATCGGCGGGCACGGTGTCCCCGGCCTGGTCCTCCCAGGATTCGCCCAGCTTGGTGTTGACCCAGACCTGGAGACGAGGCGGGTCCTTGCGCACCTTGCCGTGCTCGATGGCAATCTCGGCCCAGGTCTCCCAGGGCGAATAAAGCGCCGACAGATGGAACCCGGCGGTGCGCCCATCTCCATTTGCTGTTGCCCGCCATTCGCCCGCCTCCAGCAGCCGCACCTTGTCGTGTTCATGGTGAACGCCGCCGCAGGCCTCGCAGATGAGGAAGGCATCCTGGCGTCGGCCTTCCGGCCAGCGAATGCGCGCCCAGGTGATGGGCGCCATGTCGCCGCAGTGCAGGCAGGGCACATGATAGTACCGCTGATCCGACTCCTCGAAGGCGGCCTCGATGCGGGAGTAGCCCTTCAGCGTCGGCGTCGAGACCATGAGGATTTTGCGCCGCCCCTTGAAGGTGGCGGTGCGCTGGATCGCCAAGGCGACGGGATCGCCCTCGCCGTCGGCATCGCCGGGATAGCCGTCCACCTCGTCGAGGAACAGGTAGCGCACCGGCGTCGAGCGCAGGCCGATGGCGGAATTAGCCCCGGTCATCACCAGCTGGCCGCCGGGGAAGGACTTGCGGAACAGGCTGTTGCCGGCGTCCCGCGAGCGCGGCGTCGCCACCAGGTCGCGAAGGACGGAACTGGACGCGATCAGCGGATCGATGCGCGTCACCGTGTTCCGGCGCACCATGTCGAGCGACGGCTGAACCAGCATGACGATACCGGGGGCGTTCTGGATGATGTAGCCCAGCCAGTTCAGGCCCGCTTCCGTGCCGCCCGTCTGCGCGCCCTTCATCATGACGACGCGCTCGTAGAGGCTGCCCGTGGACAGGGAGTCCATGATCTCGCGGAGATAAGGCGTGCGCGCCGTGCGCCAGCGCCCGGGTTCGGCGGCGGTGTCGGGCAGCATGCGGTGGCGGTCGGCCCATTCGGAAACCGGGATCTGCGGCTCGGGCTGCATGGCCTTGCGCCAGGCCCAGTCGATCTTCCACAGGAAGAGGTTGTCCGGCGAGGGGGCGTGCTCAGTCGCCGTCGGCATGGAACAGTCCTTCCAGCGGCGTCGCGGCCAGATGCTCCAGGTGCTCGCGCATCAGCCGGTCGAGCACGGCGAAGACGAGGCCGGTCTCGACACCCAGTTCGGCGGCCATGACCGGCGCGGAGCGTTGCACCCAGGCGATGTGGGCGTCGCGCTCGGCCTTGGCGCGGGCGAAGACGGTGCGCTCGGCGGCCTCCGCGTCGATCAGTAGGCCTTTCTCACGCTCAAAGGCGAGCTTGGCGCGCTGGACCTTGACGATCTCATGCAGGCGCCTGGCTTCGGCCAGGGTGGCCGACTTGGCCGTAACGGCGGCGGCACCGCCCTTGTTGCGCCGGGCCGGGTCCAGGTTGTTCTCGATCCAGGCGAGGCCGGCATCCACATCGATCTTGCCGTCACGGCGCACCGGCAGGCCCTCGGCGACCAGCTGCGAGATGCGGCCCTTAGTGAGCCCGACGCGGGCGGCGAACGCCGACTTGGTCTCGGTGGCGTTGAGTTTAGGCATTTGCGGGCCTCACGCTGGACGGGTTTTGCGCTTGGCACCACCGCATACGAATTGGCCCGACAGGACCCGCGCTGCCCGCGACACTTGCCGCCCGTGCGCGTCCTGGGCCGCCGGTGTGCGCCGTGCGAAGGGATCGAAGGGATGCTCCCTTATCAGGCGTTTCGCGCGCGTACGCGCGCGCGTACGTCCTATAAGGACGGTCACCTTCGATCCCTTCGAATGGCGGAATTCCGCCGTTTTCAGAACACCGTGTTGGCAAGGCCGGCATGGTCTTCTCCCATTCCCATGGTGGGCGCGTGGATCACCAGGCGCAGACCGGCGAAGCAGGCCCGCCGGGTGCGCGGGTGCTGCCGGCGCTCGTAATGCCGCGCCTCGATGTTCTGGCTGAACCGCTTGATGGTGCCCGCGTACTCGCCGGTGGTCGAACACCAGTCGCGCCAGGACGCGTACAGGTCCTTGACCTCTTCGAGGGAGTCCTCGCCAGGTCCGGCGATCTCGCAACGCTCGGCGAGGAAGCGCCCGATGGCGTCCTCGTCGGCGAGATAGCCCTCGGTGGCGTCGAGCACGGCGGGCGGCGGGGCGAGGCCGATGCGTTGCCACTCGAGGCAGCCTTCGATGGCCCAGGCGAGGATGCCCGGCCATTCGGCCTTGAGCTTGTCGGGAAGATCGGGGTCGCGCTCCTGGGGCGGAATGGTGACGGTGAAGGGGATCAGGTTGAAGCGCCGGCGCACCGCCTCGTCGACGTTGCGAAGGGACGGCTTGTGATTGCCGGCGATCATCAGCTTGAACTGGGGCGTGTAGGTAAAGAAGTCCTGGCGCATGAAGCGGGCCGAGATGGCGTCGCCGCCAGTCATGGCCTTGATCCTGGATTCCGCCCAGCGCTGGCCTTCCTCGGTCTCCTGGGCGATGACGGTGCGCGCGCCGCGCAGCATGGCGAGATCGGTGGGGTGGCGGTCGGTCTTGCTGGCGGTGAAGGTCTCCATGGGCGCGATGGCGGCGTATTCGCCGAGAATGCCGTGCCAGGTGTTGAGGAACACGCCCTTGCCGTTGCCGCCGGTGCCGTAAAGAAAGAACAGGGCATGCTCGCGGATCGAGCCGGTCAGGCCGTAGCCGAAGATGCGCCGGCTGAAGGCCACGAGGCCCTGGTCGCCGTCGAACACGCGATCGAGGAAGCCGAGCCAGAGGGGGCATTCGCCTCGGGGAGAGACGGCGGCGATCTTGGTAATGAGATCGTCGCGGTTGTGCGGGCGAAGATCCCCGGTCCTGAGATCGACGGTGCCGTCGGGCGTGTTGAGCAGCCAGGGATCGGCGTCCCAGTCCTCGGTCACCGATGCATGGCGGCGGTCGGCCTTGGCGAGCCGCTCGATGGCGGCGACCGTCTTGGCACTGGCGACGGAGGAGGCGAGCTTGATGGAGCCGTCCTGTTCCGCGATCTCCGCCGAGGCTTCGCGGGCGATGGCGCGGGCGAGATCGAATGCCTTGAGGGTTTCGTCCTGGCGCCAGCGCCGGCCATCCCACATGAGCCAACGGCCCCAGAGGTTGACGAAACGCAGCTCATGCTCGTGGCGCGCCGTGAACCGCTGGGCGAGGGATTCGTCGGAATACTCGACCGGACGGGCGGTGAAATCGGCGGCGCCGTCCTCGCCGCGCTTGAGCATGTCGTCGAACAGGGCATGGATATCAGCCATGGGCGCATCCCCCCTCGCGGCGTTCCTTGCGGCCGGCGTTTTCGCGCCGCGCGATGCTGGCGACGGTGGCGGCGACCTCGGCGTCCTGGAGGGGCGGGCGGCAGCGCGTTGCGTTGAAGGCCAGCATCAGGTCGAGGCAGACATGCGGGTCGATGCGCCGTCCGAGCAGCAGGCCGGCGAGCCGCGCGATGGTGACGTTGCGCTCGCCGTTGGCGGCGCCGTCACGGCTTATGCCACGCCATTCGGCGGTCCTCTTGGCCTTGTCCGCCTTCCTGGAGGTGGCGATGCGGGCGAGCAGCCAGTCCGGGGCGTCGGCGAGCGGAACGTCCTCGGGATGGTGGTCGACGGAGACGGCGTAGGGGCGTCCGCAGATGTGCCGAGATGGCGGGGCAACGATGTATCCGCCGTCGCCACGAATGTCGAGGCCGGGACCAAGAGCGCCGACGCTGTTCGGGACTCTATGGCCAGAGTGGCGGAACAAGATGTGCTCGCCGCCGCCACCGGTCAAGAACCGCCATGTCTCGGGAAGGGGGCCATGTTCCCGTTCGCGTGCGGCCAGGGTCTCGTCGCCGCCATGACGGGGATCGACGTCGAGGGCGATGATATCGCTGACGGCGCCGGTGACGATGCCGATGTTGAGCGAGGTGTTGGCGAACCAGCGCGTCACCGTGTCGGCGTCCTTGCTCGCGTCCTTGAGGCCGTTCCTCACCAGTCGTCCAAAAGGATGCTTGGCCGGCTGCCGGCAGTCTTCCCGGGTGCAGGAGCACAGGAGCCCGCCATCCCGTTTGAACGGGAAGTGCAACGGCAGCACGGCGAAGCCGAGGGACAGGTACATTCGGGCGTGGCCGAGTGTGGTGGCTGTCATCGGCAGTCTTCTTGGCGCTCGATCCATTCGCGGATGGTCGATTTGCGCGCTGCCAGCTGGAAGCCGATGCGAAAATGGGGCAGCCGGCACTTGGCGGCCGAGGTCAGGTAATAGACCCGGCGCTGGAAACGCGGCTCATCGCTGCCGAAGACGTGGCGGGCGATCTCGGCCGCGCCGATCAAAAGGTCGCCGCCCAGGGTGTCGGTCATCGCCGGCCTCCCGCGCGGGGCGCTCTGGCCCTGCGTTCGACATGGCGCTCCTGGTCGCGAAGCCAGGCGCGGACGGCCTCGATGCGGTACAGCACCCGTTTTCCGACGGTGATGTAGGGCGGGCTTTGGCGCAATTGCCGGTCGCGTTGCGCCGTCCGTAGCGAAACGCCGCGCTGGCGGCAGTATTCATGCTCGTCGATGTAGCCGTCGAAGATATCCCGCGCGCCGGTTTCCGCAACCCCGGTGGTCGTGTCTGTCATGTGCGATACCTCTCTTGCCGGGCGGCGTATTTGGCCGCCTTCGCACGAGAGATAGCGACATCCCTGGTCGTCCGATACTGATGAGCCGAGAGGGTTATCTACTGAGCGGGGGGCGCTCAGTAGTCAGGCGCCGGGGATCGGAGCTCGGTATTCCTTGGCCACGCCCATGAGGAGGTCGTCGAAGGGGAGGGGCACCATGGGCGACTTCATCCAGGGGCGGTGCTCGGGCAGAATCCAAGTGTCCTCGGGATCGAGCAGCGTCTGCGCCTTGGCGCGTGGAGGTCGATACGACAGGCCGAACTCCATGTAGGCTTCCGCCTCGGAGAGGAACATCAGGAATTCGTCGTTGAGTTGTTCCTCCAGTACGGCGGCGATTTCCTCGGGCGTGCCGCCCGTATTCAGCGCAATCATGAACCAGTCGAACAGCGCGGCACAGAAATGCGCGACCGGTTTGTAGGTCCTCCAGGCTTTGCGCAGGTCGTGGCTGTTGCGCGGTACCATGGGCAGGTTGACCCGTTCCAGGATGAACACCGCCTTGTTGACGCTGGCGCCGCCCGGCAGATCGCCATGGTGCTTCGCCATGCGGCGAATCAAGGCCAGGATCAGCCCGGCCGCGAACCAATGACCGAGGCGAGAACTCATGTCCTTCTGAAAGGATTGGAAGCCGGGTGCGTGGGCAACGGATGCGTGGCCGCCGGCCTCGGCGAACCATTCTCCCACCTGATCGACGGTGGCCAGCCAGTCTTCCCGTTCTTCGATGGCGGCGATGGTCTCTTCCCAGTTCTTCTCGGTGAGCGGGTCCGGGAGATCCGTGCTCTTCTGCTGCAGTTCGGCAAGGTGCATGGATATGACGGTGGCGAGGTATTGGCGCCGGGCTTCGATATCATCGGGCCAGGCCATGACGGCGCGGACGGCGAGCTGTGCCCGGTACATGCCGCCAGGCGCGAGAATCGGGCCGTAATCAAGAATCGGCATGGGCCGTCTCCATGGCCTTGGCGATGGCGCTGCCGATGGTGTTGCCGACATGCTCGGCGGCCTCGCGCAAGGGCTCGTCGTAGAGATGGGCGTAGCGCTGGGTGGTCTGCACCTGGGTGTGGCCGAGCATGGCGCCGATCATCGGCAATGACGCACCGCCGCTGACCAGCAGCGAGGCGAAGGAATGGCGCAGGTCATGGATGCGGACGTTGGGTTTCCACGTCATCACCGGATTTCCGTCCTTGTCCTTCATGACCTTGCCCTGCCGGTTGCGCTTTTCTACCCGATCAGCCAGCTTGGCCTTGACGCAGACCGATTCCCAGGACCGCTTGATATCGGTCAGCGGCTGGTCGTCGGATTTGCCGGGGAAGACGTAATTGCCGGTGGCGGTCTTCTTCATTTCCCGGAGCAGGGCCAGGGCGGCCGCCGACAGGGGCACACGGTGTTCCCGGCGCTGCTTGGTATGGGCCGAGGGCTTCACCCAGACGCCCTTGTCGAGATCGAACATGTCCCAGGTGGCGGTCAGCACCTCGCTCTTGCGCGCGCCGGTGAGCATCAACAGGCGGATGACGTTCGCGGAAACCGGCTCGCCATGATCATCGAGGGCCGCCGACAGCCGGGCCAGTTCCTCGGGCGAGAGGAAACGCTCTCGCTTTTCCTCACGGTTCTTCTGGATGCCGGACGCCGGGTTGTTCTCGCACCACTCCCAGCGGATCGCCAGATTGTAGGCCTTGCGCAGGACCTCGACGACGCGGTTGGCGCGCACAGGGGTGCCGCGTTCCTTGGTGATCTTGCGGTGCAGGGCCTCGACCTGGTCGTGAGAAACATCCATCACCTTGTACTTGCCGAGTTCCGGCAGGATCAGCTTCTCCCACATGATACGCTCGTCCACCTGGGAGCGTTTGGCCTTGCGGGGAAGGTGGTCCCGCTTGTAGCGGTCCCACAGGTCCGTCATGGTGGGCGCCGCCCGGTCGGCGTGGCGCTCGCCCATGGGATCGCGGCCCCTGTCCACCTCGCGCTTGAGGTCGCAGGCCTCGGCCCTGGCGGCAGCCACCGACCAGTCCGGGTAGCTGCCGATGGTGATGCGGTGCTGCCGGCCCTTGACCCGATAATCGAGGACGAAGGACTTGGCTCCCCGGTTGGTCACCCGGAGCCCGAATCCCTTCACGTCGGCATCCCAAAAGAACACTTGCGGGCGGTCCCCCGCGCTCGCCCTGCGGACCAGGGCATCGGTCAGTCTCTCGGCCATCGCGCCTCCTCGTGTCAACACTATGTCAACACATCGAATTGAGCCTTATGGCGCGATCTTGCGAGGCGTTACAGATGAAGTCAACGAAAATGCTTTGTATTACAGCGGAATAGATAGTGACCGGAAAATCATGTCAACAAATCAAGACTCTAGATATTGTGCCTATTATGGCTCATAACCTGAAGGTCGTAGGTTCAAATCCTACCC